>JAFRKA010000027.1 GCA_017432005.1 Erysipelotrichaceae bacterium | reverse complement strand
TGTCGTGAACCCCATTATTTGGACAAGTAATTAAATCAACTCAATAATAAGGCCTGGCTTCTTGCCTGACAAGGGGTCAGACCTTTTAATTTGACCTTGATACGTTTTGTATTGTAATACTCTATGTATTCTTCGATCGCCTGTTTAAGCTGATCCAGTGTTTTGAATTCGTGTTCATGGCCGTAAAACATCTCGTTCTTGAGCTTTCCGAAGAAGTTTTCGATCGGAGCGTTGTCCAGACAGTTTCCTTTCCTGGACATGGACTGGATGATGCCTCTGTCTTTTAGAGCTTTGTGCCATGGAGCCATCTGATATTGCCAGCCCTGATCGGAGTGGAAGATAAGGCCTGTAAGATCTTCAAATCTGCCAAAGGCTTTGTCCAGCAGTCTTATCTGCTGGGAAAAGTCCGGAGTTATCGAGATGTCATGGACTACGATCTCATCATTGTTCATATCGAGTATGGGAGCCAGATACAGCCTGCCTGCAGCGATATGGAATTCGGATACATCAGTGGACCACTTTTCATTGGGCTTAGAAGTTTCAAAGTCCCTGACATATTTGGTTCTGTGGTTTTCCTCATCGACTTCCTTATGGATGAGAAGGTTCTTCACTGTGCCGTTCATATCACCCCTGTAGGACTTGTATTTGGCTTTGGGTGCAATACCGAATAAGCCGATCTGCTTCATGATCCTTTTGACCTTCTTGTGGTTGATGATGTGTTTTCTGTTTCTCAACTCCAGGCAGATTCTTCTGTAACCGTATCTGCCTTTATTCTCATCGTAGATATCACTGATGAGCTGTTTCAATTCAGCGTCTTTATCTTCATCCATGTGTGAATATACATAATAATACGTGGATCTTTTAAGACCGGAGATCTTCAAAAGCAGTGATAATGAGTATGATTGCCTTAATTCAGACACTGCCGTTACTTTTTCTTTGATTCGCGCTTTTTCCTTTCCTGAACCAAGGCATTCAATTTTTTTAGGTAAGCTACCTCCGCCTCCAGTTCTCTGTTCTTCTTTTCAAGAAGCTTTATTCTGGCTTTATCAGCGCCGTCGTCTTTCGCTTCTTCGGCTGTTTTAGTGACTGTTTGATCAATCTTATCCCTGTCTTTCTTCATCTTCGGCGGCCGTCCTCTCTTCTTATCGACAAGACCATTATAACCGTCTTTCTCATAACGTTTGATCCAGGAATCGATCATTGTCCATCGGATATTATTGGCTATTGCGAGCGAATTGATCGGTTCGCCTTCCATATACTGCTTTATGACTTCCATCTTGAATTCAGGAGAGTACTTTCTGTTTGGACCTTTGACCAGGGTCTCTTCACCGTGAAGATCATATCTTCTGAACAATCCTTTGATATGTTCGATCCCGACATTGTAAATTCTGGCCAGTTCTGATTTAGGTACGCCTACTTCTCTGTTCAGTCTGATGATTTCCCTTTTGTCTTCTTCACTCAATTTCATAAAAAACCCCTCCTATTGGTGTGTCCAATATTTGGGGTTCAGTTCAATGAATGAAACGATCTTTTCTTTTTAACTTACTTTTACGAAATCAAACTGACGGGCGATGAATTCTTTCAGTGAATTGAAGAACGAAGCTGCGTCGTTGGTATCGATCATACCGTCGAACAGGATGACCGGCAGGGCAATGAGTTCATCACGGTCTTCTCTGGTGAGATCACCGATACAGAACTGGACTTTGAGCGGAGCCTGCTGATTCTCGGAGAAAGCACCGCCATATTCTTTGATTTTGCCGACCTTGAGGGTCTTGACGATATCCAGGACCTTGGAGCCGATACAGACTCTGAAGGTATAGGCTATGTCGTTTTTGTCTAAAGGCTTGCTGTCAGAATTGTCGAAACATTTCAGGAAGCGCTGCATCAGCAGTTCCAGTTCGTTGAAGTCGACTTTCCAGTTATTGGAGCGGCGGCTGATCATTTCGAGCAGTTCCACATATTCGGCCCAGTCTTCTTTCTTGCGCAGTTCCACGACTTTCTGCAGATCCCAGTTCTTCAGATAGAGGATGTCGCCCATGGCTTCGATCTCATCGAGGATCTCACAGTTCTCAAAGAATTCCGAGAAGGCATACTGCAGTTCCTCGATACTGACTTCCTTCTCTCCGTGATTGAGATAAAGGTAGTTGAGGAAGAAGTTCTCCGGTCTTACGTCATCAGGAAGCAGGGCCTTGCACTGGAAACAGTTGGTGAAGATCGAGTTGTAATAGATGTCGATCAGACGTTTCAGCTGATGATGGAACGGTTTGCCCGGATCATAGAGACAGTAGTAGACCGGATCTTTGCCGTCGGTGTCATAGTTCCTGACGATGTAGTTCTTGTAGAACATCGTACGGCTGTAGGCATCGACTTTGCCGTGACCTTCCGTGCCGTTCATGTGTGTCTGACAGAATGCCTGCATGGAGATCGTCTTGAGCGTGATCAGGAAATCGTCGATCTTTGATTCGTCAAGATGCATATTTGTAGCCAGCAGGACGTTGTTGTCGCGGTCGATGGCCATATTGGAACAGAAGCGCAGGAATTCGACGCTGTGATGATCGACCTGGGCCGACCAGTTTTCTCTGATGCAGTAGACGGACGTCTCTGAACAGATCTGATTCCAGGCATCGATGACTTCCTTGTCTGCAGGATCGGTATTGTTATGGATGAACGGTGTGAATTCGCTGCGTCCGTAAAGGAAGACGACGATACTGCCGTTGGCCAGAAGTTTTCTGAAGGCTTCTCTTTCGCCGTTTTTATCCGTGATCACATCCCGGAAATATGAAGAATAGATCAGTGAATTGCGTTTGATGATGACCTGCTTCGCATGGAAGAAAGAAAGCAGGAAATTCCTCTTTCGGTAATCGGTGATGTATTTCTCCACATCGGGATCAGCGAAGCCGTTCGCTTCGAATTTATTGAAGAGTTCGCTGTCCGGATCATACAGCTCTTCGGAGATCCACTGGTTGTCTAAAGCGAAAGGATAGAAACAGGAAGAGCTCAGATCGGCCGGATAGGTCTTGTAGTAGATATTGTTGCCGATATTGTCGAAAGCCTTCTCCGGTACGGAGTTCTGGTTGATGAATGTATCATCGCCGCTGCCGTCTTCCTTGATCTCGGTCTCGTTTTCTTCGATGCCGTTCTTTCTGATCGCATTGAGCAGCTGTTTCATCGCATCGATCGTGACTTCGCCATAGGCACTAAGCCCGATGTACTGATAACGGGAAAGATAGTCGACGATACCCTGAGAGCTGATCTTGTCTCTGAACCAGGAGCGGTGGATCTGACCGATGACGACGAAAAAAAGACGGAAATTCTCGGCGCCCTCTTTTCTCATCCTTTTCAGGGCGAGACCGATCTCACGCAGGACTTCGACACGGCGTAGCGAGGAAGCTGAAAGGATCGCAACGACCACATCAGCGCTGTTCAGAGCTTCTTCGATATCGCTGGACCAGCTCGTACCGAGCGCAAGTTTGTCGGAATCAATCCACACGTCACAGCCGTGACGGGTAAGATAGCGCGCAATACCGTGAGCGCAGCTGCTGTCCTGATGCGAATAGCTGATGAATACTTTTTCTGCCATCCGTTAAACCTCCGTAGATTATCTGTTCAATACAAACAGAAGTGTTTCTTATCGCAGTTTCATTATCCTTTATTTAAAGATAAAAAACAATTGACGCTATTGTGAATAAAAGACAGATGTGATAATTTGATATCGCAGATAAATGCATATCAAAAAACAATCAAAATATGATTTTTTCATGGAAAGGAGTAATGAAGTGAAAAAAGAAAAGATGAGAAAGATCTTCTGGATCGTAGCGATGATCGCGCTGATGATGCTGACGGGATGTGCGAAAGCCGATGACAGTCAAAAGCTGGCCGTCGATGTGATCGAGGATGTCGGTCAAAGAGGCAGAAGTCTGAATAAGGATAAAGCTGATGTCGAGGGCATCGAGATCGAAGAGCGTAACAGTGAAAAAGGCCTGGCTGCCGCCAATGGCAATCCGACCTTTGAAGATTTTGCGTTCTATGATGATCTGTTAGTCAGCGGATTACCGGACAACATCGTCTATCCGAAGGTCAAATATATGGACGGTATCTGGAAATATGAGATCCGTATCAGGGAAGAAGTCGAGAACGGTGCTTATATGGATGAGATCGGTCTGGCAGAACTGTATCTGGACGATCAGGGTGAAAACTTCTCGATCCTGCTTCATCCGCAGCTGATGAACTATAACGGCGAAGTTTATCCGGAGAGCGATGAGGAAGTCGGTTATGAAGCGTTTGAAGGCGGATGGAACCAGGACAGCGGTCTGACGCTGACCGGCAATGGTGTGAACATGGACATCCTTGTCTACTACTTCTACAACAATGTCGAATATATCATCGGTTCGTTATATACGGCAGAGGATTATATCGGCGACTTCATAATGATCAGAGATTAGAAGAAAAGAGAAGACCAAAAACGGTCTTCTCTTTTATAATATAAGCAGGAGAACTTTTTATGAAATCAGCGTTTGAAACGATCAGTGAGAAACTGGAAGCCGGCGGCATGGAAAAAGACGAGATAGATGAGTTGCTGGGGAAGTTTCTCGAAGAAGAAGCTTTTGATTATGTGGAGAATATGACGAAACTCTTTAAAGAATATCTGAAAAGACAGAAAGAAGACACCCTGAGTGCCTAGGAGGAAGGAAGATGAATGAAGTCTGGGAATTTCTGAAAGAATGCGGAGTTTACTATCTGGCTACAACAGAAGGCGATGTTCCAAAGGTCAGACCTTTCGGCACAGCTGAGATCTTTGAAGGAAAACTGTATATCCAGACCGGGAAGAAGAAGGACTGTTACAAGCAGCTTCTGAAGAACCCGCAGGCGGAGATCTGCTGCTTCAAGGACGGCAGATGGCTGAGACTTTCAGGCAAACTGATCCCTGATGATCGTGTAGAGGCCAAGAAAGATATGCTGGACAAGAATCCGACTTTAAGAGGAATGTACGATGAGAACGATGACAACACGATCGTGCTTTATTTCGAAGATGCGAAAGCAGTCTTCAGTTCCTTTACGGAAGCACCTAGAGAAATAACGTTTTAATGTATAGCAAGATAGAGAAAGAAGGATAATCAATGAACGCACAGGATAAATACAACGAATGGCTGCTGAAACTGGACAGGAACGATCCGCTATTTGCTGATCTTTTGAGTATCAGTGATGATGAAAGGGAGATAGAGGAACGATTCTATCAGGATATCACTTTCGGTACAGCCGGATTAAGAGGCAAGGTCAAGGCCGGCACCAACTGTATGAACTACTACATGGTCGGCAGAGCTACACAGGGTATTGCCAACTATATCAAGATGTTTGGAGAGGAAGCTATGAACAAAGGCGTCGTCATCGCTCATGACTGCCGTCATATGTCCAGAGAGTTCTGCTTACACACAGCGGCTATCCTGGCCAACAACAACATCAAGACCTATATCTTCAAGGATCTGAGAGCGACGCCGGAACTGGCTTTCATGGTCGGAAGACTCGGCACCCAGGCCGGTATCAACATCACCGCTTCACATAACCCTAAAGACTACAACGGCTATAAAGCATACTGGGAAGACGGTTGTCAGGTCTCGAGCCTTGTCGCTGACGGCATGCTGGAAGAGATCGAGAAGATCGACCCGTTCAGTGTTGAGAAAGCCGACTTTGAGCAACAGCTGAAGAGGGGAATGATCATCATCCTTGATGAGAAATACGATCAGGAATACATCGACCACGTCAAATCGCTGGCTATCCATTCCGGTGATGAGATCGATCTGGACATCCCGCTGGTCTATACACCGCTCAATGGCTGTGGTACGATGCCTTTCTCGGCCATGATGGAACAGCGAGGTTTCCGCAACTGGCATATCGTTCCGGAACAGAAGGATCCTGATCCTGATTTCACGACCGTCGGTTATCCTAACCCGGAAGATCCGAAAGCCTTCAAGCTGGCGGAAGAACTGGGCAAGAAGGTCGGTGCAGAACTGCTGATGGCGACCGACCCGGATGCGGACCGCTTTGCGATCGAGCTCAGGAACGATGAAGGTGAATATGTACCGCTCAACGGCAACCAGACCGGATATCTGCTGGTCAACTACATCCTGGAAGGAAGAAAGACCGCCGGTACTTTACCGACAAACGGTGCAATGGTCAAATCGATCGTCACCTCCACGATGTCTACAGAGATCGCCAAGGCTTACGGAGTAAAGATGTTTGAAGCTCTGACCGGTTTCAAGAACATCTGCGGACGTATCCCTTTCCTGACCCAGAACAATTACACTTATCTCTTCGGCTATGAAGAGTCAGTCGGCTATGCCGCATCTCCGGCGATCAGAGACAAGGACGGCATCTCAGCAGGTATGCTGGTGACGGAAGCGGCAGCCTATTACCGCAAGCAGGGCAAGACCTTATTCAATGTCCTGCAGGAACTCTACGAGAAGTACGGATACTATGCTGAAGATGAACCGAACCTGATCCTAGAAGGCATCCCGGGCGCTCAGCGCATCAAGAGGATGATGAGCCATGTCAGAGACAATCTGCCGACCGAAGTCGCCGGTATCAAGGTCGAAAAGGTCATCGACTACAAGGACGGATATGAGGATATCCCGGCTTCCAATGTCTTAAGATTCTACCTTGAAGACGGCAGCTGGTTTGCGGTCAGACCGAGCGGAACAGAACCGAAGATCAAATTCTATTTCTACACGAAACAGGATTCAAGAGAAAAGGCTCTGGAAGTCAACAGCAAGATCAAAGAATCTGTCCTCGATATGGTCAACTCTGTCGAATAGAGACAGGATATCAGTCTGAAGATGAGGGTCCGATCAAAAAAGATCGGGCCTTTTAAAAATACTGTATTTTTTAACCGTTTTTCACTAGAATATTAATGTATCTCTTTTCTATATAGGGATATGAACAGAGATCGGTCTTTGACGATCCGGGAGTAAATATATGCGAAGCAATAACACGATCATCATCGGGGCAGGCCGACTGGGCGGAACGATCGCCCGTTCATTGAACAACCTGGCCAATGTCGTAATCATCGACAAGAACAAAGATAAATTCAATAAGCTGCAGGATTACAGCGGATTTGTGGAATCCGGAGATGCGACTGATCTTGAATTCCTGGAGAAGAACGGTATCGCTACGGCTGACCGCGTCATCGCAGTCACGGATGACGACAACGTCAACATCTTCATCGCTGACGTGTGCTGCAGTCTTTATAATGTGAAGGACATCTACATCAAACTGAAAGACTCAAGGAAGAGAAGTCTTGTTGAAGAGCGGGTCAACTGCATCTGTCCGTTCGATCTTTCGCTGGACAGTTTTGAAAAACAGCGGGAAGGAGAAAGCAAATAATGAAAGTCGTAATCGCAGACGGTCTCCATGAAGCCGATTATCTGATCCGTCTTTTCAAGACCGGTGGCAATGACCTCGTCGTCATCAATGAAGATCCTGATACCTGTCACTATCTTTCTTTAAACAACGACATGCCGGTGGTCAGAGGCAGATGTACGAGAGAATCAGATCTTCGGGAAGCCAACGCTGAGAACTGTGATCTGTTCCTGGCTCTTTCAGAAGATGACTACAAGAACTACGTCGCCTGCAAGACAGCGAGGATGCTTCTGGGGGCAAAGCGTTGTATCGCGACCGTCACCAACCCGAAGAATGTCCATATCTTCAAGGAGCTTGGCGTCGATATCGTCGTCTGTTCGACATATCTGATCGGTGAGCAGATCCGCAACCTCACTTCCATTGAAAACATGATCAACGCCCTTTCCATCGAAGATGAACAGATCTTCATCGTTGAACTGAAGATCACATCTGATCTTGATGTCGAAGGAAAGACTTTAAAAGACATCGATATCTCCAGTATCGGTTCCGTCAGTTCCGTCATTCATAACGGCAAGACCATGATCCCTAACGGACAGACCACGATCTGTGCCGGTGATAAAGTCCTCATCGTCACGACTGTCGACAACAAAGATAAAGTCATCGACATTTTCCAGAGGAAAAAATAAAAATGAAAAGGGATTATTACCGTCTGGTCTTCTTTTATCTTTCGATCTTTGTGATGATGATCGGCTTCATTCAGCTGCTGCCTTTACTGGTGCTGCCTTTTTATCCTGAAGAGATAAATTATGCCTCCTGTTTCATCATCCCCGGGATCGTATCGATCGTGGCCGGACTGCTTCTGCACCAGCTGTTCAGAAACACCAGGATCATGAAACTGGAAAAGAACTATGATTCTCTGCTGCTGGTGATGATCTGGATCCTGGCGATCCTGATCTCCACTGTACCGTGGATGCTGAAGGGAGATTATAATTTCACCCAGGCCTGTTTTGAAATGACCAGCGGTTATTCCACGACCGGACTGTCCGTCGTCGATGTCGATCACACACCACACATCTTCCTGATGTTCAGAAGTATCACACTGTTTGTCGGCGGTGTCGGTTTCGTGCTGATCATCACTTCGGCTTTCTCTGATAAGTATGGCTTAAATCTTTATAACGCGGAAGGACACAACGACAGACTGATGCCAAATCTGAAAAATTCGGCCCGTCTGATACTGTCGTTTTATTCCTGCTATATCCTTTTCGGTACACTGGCTTACATCGCTTTCGGCATGAAAGTCTTCGATGCAATCAATACGGCCATCGCCGCTTTATCGACCGGAGGATTCTCAGTCATCGGTGAAAGTATCTACGGCTACCATTCATTACCGATCGAGATCGTCACGATCATCCTGATGATCCTGGGTCAGACCAACTTCATGCTGCACCTGAATTTCTTCAGAAGAAAGTTCAAACGTTATTTCAACCACTGTGAGACGAAATTCTTCATCTTCCTGTTCGTCGTCTTTGTGACCATCATGACGCACAACCTGCTGGTGAATTCCTATACAGACAATTTCTGGGAGAGCTTAAGGATCTCCGTCTTCCAGTTCGTCACCTGTCTGACGACCACGGGCTTCGTCTCGGTCAAAGACATGTCACTATTGCCTCCGGGTTTTGTGACAGTCATGATATTAATGATGCTGGTGGGAGGAGACCAGGAATCGACCGGTGGCGGTATCAAACAGTACC
>JAFRKA010000002.1 GCA_017432005.1 Erysipelotrichaceae bacterium | reverse complement strand
CCTGAGACCAAGACCGTAGGAATCCTTTACTGTTCAGCTGAAGCCAACTCCATCTACCAGGTCAAGAAAGTCACTGAATATCTTGAAGCCAAAGGCATCACTGTCAAGGCTGCTCCGTTTGCGGATTCGAATGATATAGCTTCAACACTGGAAGATCTCGCTGATCAGATCGATGTCTTATACATCCCGACTGACAACCAGGCTGCCAGCTGCGCTGAAACAATCGCGAATATAATTCTGCCGAAAAAGATCCCGGCGATCACCGGTGAAGAAGGACCTTGCGCGATCTGCGGCGTCGCTTCGCTGACGATCAGCTACTACGACCTCGGTGTCGAGACCGGCAAGATGGCTGCCAAGATCCTCAAAGGTGAAGCCAAAATCGAAGAGATGGAGATCCAGTATTTCCCGAATCCGGTAAAGAAATTTAATAAAGAAATAGCAGAACAGCTGGGTGTTAATATCCCTGAGGATTACATAGCGATCGAATAATCATGATAACTCTTAATAATCTTATATCCAGGATCCCGGGCGGTGTCGCCCAGGGTCTGATCTGGGGCATTATGGCCCTGGGCATCTATATCACATTCCGTGTGCTGAAAGAGTCGGACTTGACGGTCGACGGCTCTTTTGCGTCCGGAGGAGCTCTTACCGTCATGCTGATAACGGCTAAGATCAATCCCTGGCTTGCTATCTTAACTGCTTTTATCCTCGGTATCGTGATTGGTATCACGACCGGTATGATCCATACCAGACTGAAGATCCCGGCAATACTCTCAGGAATCCTCGTACAGTTTGGTCTTTATTCGATCAATCTGCATATCATGGGCATGGTCGCCAATGTTTCATGCAATCCGACCAAGAATGATGTGCTGATCTCCATGCGCAATATCCCGCTGGCGATCCTGACAGGTGCGATATTCTCCCTGGCACTGATCGCCATCATGTACTGGTATTTCGGTACGGAACAAGGCTGTGCGATCAGAGCAACAGGCAATAATGAACATATGGCTCTGGCTCAGGGCATCAATGTCAGCAATATGAAAGTCATCGGCTTTGCCTTAGGCAACGGTCTGGTAGCTCTGGCTGGTGGACTCATGGCTCAGTATCAGGGCTTTGCGGACATCAATATGGGACGAGGCGCGATCGTCATCGGTCTGGCGGCGATCATCATCGGTGAAGTGTTATCGGAAGTCATCTTCCCGAAAGGCTGCAGTTTCTTCCTGAGACTTACTTTCGTCATCATCGGCGGTATCGTCTATTACCTGATCATGATCATCGTCCTGTGGCTGAGAGTCGATTCCAATGACCTTAAGCTGGCTACCGCGATCATCGTCATGCTGGCGATGGCACTTCCGAACTTCAAGAAAGGGGGCAAATAATGCTGGTACTGGAAAACATACACAAGACATTCAACCCCCATACGATAAATGAGAAGGTGGCACTCAACGGCGTCAATCTGACGCTGAACGACGGTGAATTCGTTACCGTCATCGGCTCTAACGGTGCCGGCAAATCGACACTGCTGAATGCGATCGCCGGTACATGGCTTGTTGATGAAGGAAGGATCCTGATCAACGATGTCGATGTCACTAAACTTTCGGAAGATAAAAGAGCCGTCTATATCGGTCGCGTCTTCCAGGATCCGATGATGGGTACAGCAGCAGACATGTGGATCGAAGAAAACCTTGCGCTGGCTCACCGCAGAGGAAAAAGAAGAGGTCTGGCTCAAGGCATCAATCCTGATGAAAGGATGACGTTCAGAGCACTGTTGAAAGAATTCGATCTTGGTCTCGAGGACAGGCTCTCGACAAAAGTCGGTCTGCTTTCAGGTGGACAACGTCAGGCACTGACTCTGATCATGGCTACTTTGCAGCAGCCTAAGCTGCTTCTGCTGGATGAACATACGGCAGCGCTGGATCCAAAAACTGCCCAGAAAGTTCTGGATGTGACGGACAAGATCGTCAAAAAATCCGGTCTCACGACTTTTATGGTCACACACAACATGAAGGATGCGATCCTGCATGGAGACAGACTGCTGATGCTCAATGACGGTCAGATCATCCTTGATATCAAAGGTGAAGAGAAGAAGAAACTGACCGTTGAATCACTGCTGGAGAAGTTTGAAAAAGCATCCGGTGAAGAATTCACCAATGATGCCGCTATATTAGGATAAGAAAAGGGAACCTCAGGTTCCCTTATTCATTGGTATAATTGTCGAAATAACCCTGAACCAGGACGACCGGTGTACCTTTATCACCGGATCCTGAGGTCAGGTCACAGAGCGAGCCGATCAAGTCGGTGAGCTGACGCGGTGTCGTTCCTTCTGAGACCATCTTGCCGACGAGATTGCTGTCTTTCTGCTTGATGGATTCCTTGATGGCTTCTTTAAGCTGTTCACCGCTGAGATCCTTATAATCATTGTCAGCGAGATATTTGATCTTTACTTCATTCGGTGTACCTTTAAGACCTGAAGTGAAGAAAGGAGAGACGACTGGATCGGCCAGTTCCCAGATCTTTCCCTGCGGATCCTTGAAGGCGCCGTCACCGTAGACCATTACTTCCATGTGTTTTCCGGTGCGTTTCAGCATCTCATGCTGGATCGCTTCAACGAGATCCTGGGCATCACGCGGGAACAGTTTAACTTTTTCATCGGTAGCTTTGTTTGAACCGAGCAGTCCGTATTTCTCGTTGTAGCCTGAACCGTTGATCGATGCCGTCATGATGTCATCGAGACCATAGACATTGGCACCAAGTTCTTTCAGGATCTTTTTGGATCTGAAGCGGGTGTGGATATCACAGGTCAGGACATTGTTTGTATAGTTCAGGATCGTTCTGGCCTGATTGGCGAAGATGATCTCACATTCGCAGTTTTCATGTTCGATCAGTTCACGGTAGTATTTTACGTAATTGACACCGGTGAATTCATGGACCGGTTCACCGAAGAGTTCGATATACTTTTCTTCACTGAGCACATCAGTAAAAGGATTGATGCCTTTGGCATCGAGATCATCATAAGTAAGGAAGGCGTTTCCTACTTCGTCAGACGGATATGAAAGCATGAGATAGATCTTCTTCGATCCTCTGGCGATACCACTTAACAGTACGGAAAAACGGTTACGGGATGTGATCGGGAAGATGACACCGATCTCATTTCCGCCTAATTTGTTGCTGATATCGGTGGCGATATCATCGACCATGCAGTAGTTGCCTTGTGCACGGGCAACGACGGATTCGGTCAGAGCTACGACATCGCGGTCATGCAGCTCGAAATGTTCAGCTTCAGCAGCATTGATGACGCTGTCGCTGACGATCTTTTTTAAATCATCTCCCTGTTTGATGATAGGGCAGCGGATGCCCCTGGATACTGTTCCTGTAAGTCTGGACATAGTTTTTCCTCCAACTAAAATATTATAAAACTAAATAATGTATAATAGTTATGAAATTCTCATTTTTTAAACTATAATAGTTAAGTAAAAAAGGTAAATGATATGAAGAATTACGATGTAGCGATCGTCGGAGCAGGACCTGGAGGCATTTTTACGGCTTATGAGCTGAGTATCGTGGCTCCAGAACTGAAAGTGGCGATAATTGAATATGGAAACAAACTGATCAGAAGAAAATGTCCGATCGACGGTGAGAATATCACCAAATGCATAAACTGCGAGACCTGTGCCATCATGAACGGTTTCGGCGGAGCCGGAGCTTTTTCCGATGGTAAGTACAATATCACGAACGATTTCGGCGGGACCCTGTTTGAACATATAGGGAAAAAGAAAGCGCTGGAGCTGATGAATTATGTCGATTCGATCAATGTCGAATACGGCGGCGAAAAGACTAAGTTATATTCGACCGCCAGTTCAGCGATCAGGACGAAATGCATCCAGAACGGTCTGCATCTTCTGGAAGCGAAAGTAAGACATCTGGGAACAGATATAAACTATGAGGTCCTCACCAATCTGTATGAATATCTGTCAAAAAGGATCGATTTCTATTTCCGTACCGAAGTAAAGGAAGTGCGCAAAGTGGACGGGGAATATGAACTTGATACTTCAGAGGATACGTTCCACTGCCGTTTCTGTGTCATATCTGCCGGACGTTCCGGTTCCAAATGGATGGAGAAAGTATCCGAGGATCTGCAGATCCCGAAGATGTCCAACCGTGTCGATCTGGGCGTAAGAGTGGAATTGCCTTGTGAGGTGTTCAATCACATCACGGATGAACTGTATGAAGGCAAGATCGTCTACCGTACTTCCAAATATCAGGACAGAGTCAGGACTTTCTGTATGAATCCGAAGGGGATCGTCGTCAACGAGAACACCAACGGCATCATAACGGTCAACGGACACAGTTATGAAGATCCGAATAAGCAGACAGAGAACACCAATTTCGCGCTGCTGGTATCTAAACATTTTACGGAACCGTTCAAGGATTCCAACGGATATGGTGAATCGATCGCCAGACTCTCCAATATGCTGGGGGGCGGCGTCATCATTCAGCGTTTCGGTGATCTGATCAGAGGTAAACGTTCTACCGTTGAAAGGATCGAACACTCGTTCATTACTCCGACACTCAAGGCTACGCCGGGTGATCTATCACTGGTCATGCCTAAACGTATCCTCGATGACATCATCGAGATGATCTATGCTCTGGACAAGATCGCTCCCGGTACAGCCAATGATGAAACGCTGCTTTACGGTGTGGAAGTCAAGTTCTACAATATGGAACTGATGCTGGACCAGAATCTGGAGACCAATAACAGAAATCTGTTTGTCATAGGTGACTGCTCGGGTGTGACCCACTCACTGTCACATGCTTCGGCCAGCGGTGTATATGTGGCCCGCTTTATCAAAGAAAGGTTGGATGGTTTGAATGGATAACAAATATACTTTTGATGAGATCGTAGCGCATCTCAAGAGCTCTGGTTTTGTCTATCAGGGATCGGAGATCTATGGCGGTCTTTCCAATTCCTGGGATTTCGGTGTCCTGGGTTCCTGGCTAAAGAAAAACATCAAGGACCTCTGGTGGCAGGAATTCATCGAGAAGTCTCCGTACAACGTCGGTATCGATTCAGCGATCCTGATGAATACACGCACCTGGGAAGCTTCAGGACATCTTAAGGGTTTCTCTGATTCGATGGTAGATTGCAAGGAATGCAAAGGACGTTTCCGTGCAGACAACATGATCGAAGAGGCGACCGGTCTTTCAGCTGAAGGCAAGACTCCGGAAGAGATGGACAGGATGATCGAAGAGAACAATATCGTCTGTCCGGTCTGCGGCAAGCACAATTTCACCAACGCGAGACCTTTCAATCTGATGTTCAAGACTTATATCGGAACGCTTGAAGACGCCAAATCCGTCGTTTATCTGCGTCCGGAAACGGCACAGGGTATCTTTGTCAATTTCAATAACGTGGCACGTACTTCCAGAAAGAAGATCCCGTTCGGTATCGGACAGATCGGTAAATCTTTCCGTAACGAGATCACGCCGGGCAACTTCATCTTCAGGATCCGTGAATTTGAACAGATGGAACTGGAATTTTTCTGCAAGCCGGATACGGATCTGGAATGGTATAAATACTGGGTCGATTACTGCTACAGTTTCGTCAAGAAACTGGGCATCAATGAAGATAAACTGCGTATCAGGGAACACGCCAAGGAAGAACTGTCATTCTATTCCAAGGGCACGAGCGATATCGAATACGCCTTCCCGTTCACGGACTGGGGCGAAGTATGGGGTATCGCAGACCGTACGGATTATGACCTGAAGCAGCATTCTGAGTATTCAGGCAAGGAACTTAGTTATCTTGATCCTGATACACATGAGAAATACATCCCGTACTGTGTCGAACCGTCAGTCGGTGTCGAGAGACTCTTCCTGATGGTCTGCTGTGACGCATACGACAAGGAGATGGTAGGTGACAATGATGAAAGGATCGTCATGCATCTGCATCCGGCACTGGCTCCGATCAAAGCCTGTATCTGTCCGCTTTCCAAAAAGCTTTCTGAACCGGCAACAGCTCTGTTCAATGACCTGTGCAGCGCATTCCATTGCGAATACGATGAAGCCGGTTCGATCGGCAAGCGCTACAGAAGAAACGATGCGATCGGTACGCCGTTCTGTATCACATATGATTTCGATTCTGAGACCGACGGCTGTGTAACAGTCCGTGACCGTGACACGATGGAACAGTCGCGGATAAAGATCGGTGAACTGAATGATTACATCGCTCAGCGTCTGCAATTCTGATGAAGCTTACTGAAGAAGTAATTAATGATATACGAAACAGTGCCGATATCGCGCAGGTGATAGGGCACTACATCCCATTAGTCAAAAAGGGCAAGGGCTATTCCGCACTTTGTCCTTTTCATGATGATCATGATCCTTCGCTTTCGATAAGTGAGGACAAACAGATCTATAAATGCTTCGTCTGCGGTAACGGCGGAAACGTCTTTACTTTCGTTTCCAACTACAAGAAGATCCCGTTTCCTCAGGCTGTCGCTGAAGTCGCGACGATCATAGGCAAACCGATTGAGATCGATACCACACCGAAAAAAGTCTCGAAATATCAGAATTACTACGATCTGCTCAATGCGATGATCGCCTACTGCAGTTATCTTCTGAATGCTTCAAAACTTGGCGAAGAGGCGCGCAATTACCTAGAAGAGAGAGGACTGGAGAAAGAAGTCAGCGAATACTTCAATGTCGGACTAAATCCTGACGGTGACAGGATCTATGAGTATCTGAAGAATCACGGTTTCAAAGATGAGGATATGATCAAAACCGGTATTTGCCGTATGAGAGACAGCGGCATGGCCGATGTCTTCTACAACCGCATCATCTTCCCGATCCATGACCGCGACGGCAATCCGATCGCTTTTACCGCCAGAGACTATAAAGGCTTATCTGATTCAAAATACATTAACTCCAGTGATAATATCATCTACACTAAAGGTGATAATCTTTATAACTATCACCGGGCCAAAGATGCAGCCAGGAAAGCCGGTTACGTACTGGTCACCGAAGGCGTCATGGATGTCATCGCCTATCATCGCGTCGACAGAGACAATGTCGTAGCAACGCTGGGTACAGCGTGTACGAAGAACCAGATCGAACTGTTGAGGAGCCTGAGCCGTAGGATCGTACTCTCCTATGACGGAGACAGAGCAGGGCAGGCAGCCAATCTCAAGATCGGCGAGATGCTTCTGAACAGCGGTTTTGAAGTGGCGGTCGTCGACAACCGCACGGAACTGGACCCTGACGAGATCATCAAACAGTACGGAAGGAATGCTCTGCGTGACCTTGAAGGACGTCAGATATCGTATATCGATTTTGCATTTTCTTTCTATAGGAAACAGTACAATCTCGATAATTATGAAGACCGCAAAAAAATGACAGTCAGGATGTCGTTACTGATCGAGAAACTGCCTGATCAGTATGACCGGGACAATTACTTCAATGAATTGTTTGAACTGACGAAAATACGTAAAAGAGTATCACAGGATGTACATGAATTAGGTTATAATAAAAAAGTGGCGGATATCAGTTTTTCGATCGATGGACTGACGAAAGCTGAATATCTGATCATTGCCCAGATCGCCATGTCAAGAAAGGCGCTGGACATCTACGAAAGGAAGCTGGGCTGTCTGCTCGATGAGAACGCCCAGAAACTGTCGATGATGATCATCGATGATTACCGGCACAACGAACACTGCTCACTGTCGAGGATCTATGACCAGTGTGATGATGATAATATCCGCAATATGATCTCGAATCTGGCGCTACTGGAAACACTGCCGTCAGAATTTGATGAAGAAGCACTGTCAGGTGCGATCGAAAAAGTGAAGACGGAGATCAAGTACCGAAAGATGTCTGATCTCAAGAAAAAGATAAGTTCACTATCAACGATCGATCCCGCTCAGGCTGAAGAATATCTGCGTGAATATGAGAATCTTATCAGGGAATTAGGAGGCAATAATGGCTAAACAGGAAAAGAAAAAAGAGACGAAAAAAGCTGCTGCAGCTGCAAAGACCAAGAAAGCTGCGGCCGTAAAGAAAGCCGTAAACAAAAAGGCCGACACTAAAAAAACCAAAGAAATAAAGAAAGATATCAAAAAAGACATTAAGAAAGCCGTAAAAAAGAACGATAAAAAAGCCGCAAAGGTCAAAGATATCAAAAAGGTTGTCAAGAAACAGGATGCAGTCAAAGCAGTAAAGAAAGTCGTGAAAAAAGCTGTCGTTAAAAAGGCTGTGAAGAAAGCGGTTAAAAATACAGTCGCCAAAAAAGAAACGAAAAAAACGCTCAAAAAGCTCAGCGAAACAAATAAAAAGGCTGCGGTAAAAAAGAAAGCCGTCAAGCAGGTAAAGAAGCTCAAGGAAGAGAAAAAGAAAGCTCCGCTGAAGCTGGCGAAGAAAAAGGCAGTCAAAGAAGTAAAAAAAGAGACTAAAAAGAAAGTCAAAGAAGAAACAAAAGAAGAAAAGAAAGCCAAAAACGAGAATGTCAAGGAAGTCATCAGCTCCAATGGCATGTCCATTAAGGCCGTAAAGAAAAACAAGAAGTCTTCTTTGGGACTCAAGAAGAAATATAACGATATCGAAGATCTCAAGAACGATCTTGTGGAACTGAACAATCAGGGCGTCGATATCGTACAGTCAGATGTCGTTACCGCTCTGGATCGTTTTGAGATGACCGATGACGAGATCGATCAGTTCTATGACTGGATCTCCAGCGTCAATATCGATCTGATCGATGAATCGGAAGATGAAGAGGAACTGGAAGATGATGATTATCTGGCCTCCGAGGAAGAAGATGAGAATGAGGAAGAGGATTCTGAAAAGAATATCGTCATCAACTATGAACAGGCTTCCACTTATACGAAAGTAAACGATCCGGTCAAGATGTATCTGAAGGAGATCGGACGTGTGCCGCTACTCAAAGCTGATGAGGAGATCGTCATCGCCAAGAGGATCGAAAAGGGTCTTAAGCATCCAAAGGATGCCAAACTGGTACAGGACGGCATCGATGCGAAGAATGAACTGATCAGCGCCAACCTGCGACTGGTCGTCGCGATCGCCAAGAAATATACCGGCAGAGGCATGCTGTTCCTGGATCTGATCCAGGAAGGAAACATGGGTCTGATCAAGGCTGTCGATAAATTCGATTACACCAAGGGTTTCAAATTCTCGACTTATGCTACCTGGTGGATCAGACAGGCTATCACCAGAGCTATCGCCGATCAGGCCAGAACGATAAGGATCCCGGTCCACATGGTCGAGACCATCAATAAAATGACAAGGATCCAGCGTCAGCTCGTTCAGGAACTGGGACGTGATCCTTCAGCGGAAGAGATCGCTGCGAGGATGGAAGGCGGAATGACGGCTGAGAAGGTCAGAGAGATCCAGAAGATCGCTCTTGATCCGGTCTCACTGGAAACACCGATCGGTGAAGAAGATGATTCTCATCTCGGTGATTTCATCGAAGACAAGGATGCACTCTCGCCTGACCAGTATGCGAATAACGAACTGCTGAAAGACGAGATCGATCTGATCCTGTCGACCCTGACTGACCGTGAGGAAAAGGTCATCCGTCTGCGTTTCGGACTGGAAGACGGCCGTACCAGAACACTGGAAGAAGTAGGCAAGGAGTTCGATGTCACCAGAGAGAGGATCAGACAGATCGAAGCCAAGGCTTTGCGTAAACTGAAGAATCCTACCAAGAGCAAGAGACTTAAGGAGTTCATGGAAGACAAAAAATAATGCTTTCCAACAGACTTTTACAGATCGCAATGATGGTTGAAAAGAATAAGGTAGTATTTGACGTGGGTTCTGACCACGCCCTGCTACCTTGTTTTTTGGTGAATAACGGGATATCTCCCAAAGCATATGCCGGTGAGATCGCTGAAGGACCATTGAACAGAGCTGTCGAAAACATTGAGAAGAACAATCTTGAAGGCAAGGTCATCCCGGTCTTTTCAGACGGACTGGCTAAAGCGGAAGATGATGTCGACATCGTCATCATCGCCGGTATGGGCTATCACACGATCAGACATATCCTGGAATCATGCGATGTTTCACGCTATCAGTATTTCCTGATCCAGTCCAATACCGATGTCGATCAGATCAGAAGATATATCTCGGAGCACGGCTATACGATCGAGGATGAAAGGACGGTCTATGACGGTTTCTATTACCAGATCATCCGTTTTTCAGCCGATCTGCATGATCAATACAGCGAACTGGAGATAAAATACGGTCCGATCAATCTGCAGCGCAGAGATGAGGTGTTTATAGCTTATCTCAATGACTATCGAAAAAGGCTGCTGGAGATAAATGAAAGGGCTAGCAAACCTGAATATGCGCAAACTGTAAGCGAAATCGAGACTGTTTTAGGGTATAATATAGACCGTTAAGGAGTTTTTTATGAGAGATTTTAGAAACTATCGTAATGAAGCTTTTACGAATAAGAAGAAGTTCCTGGAATACTTTGATCTTTTTTCCCATATTTCTTTCGGCAAGAATCTCAACGAGACGAGTTCGATCGAAAAGTATATCGTCCTGTCCCAGATGGTCAGGACTTATATGCTGGATGACTGGCGTGATACCAAGAATGCCGTCAGACACAATGACCGCAAGCAGGTCTATTATTTCTCGCTTGAATTTCTTTTAGGCAGGATGCTTAGAAACAACATGATGTCCTTAGGCATCTATGATGTCGTAAAAGACGGACTGGCCTCTGTCAACATCGATCTGAACGATCTTGAAGAGATCGAGACGGATGCGGGACTTGGCAATGGAGGTCTTGGACGTCTGGCTGCCTGTTTCCTTGATTCCCTGGCAACTTTGGATTATCCGGGTTCAGGAAATACGATCCGCTACAAGAGCGGTCTGTTCAGACAGATGATCAAGAATCACAAACAGGTCGAAGTACCGGACCTCTGGCTGAAGATCGAGAATCCGTGGGAAGTCAGAAGGGCCGACAAAGCCTGTGATGTACGTTTCTACGGAACCGTCAATATCTCCCGTGATGAGAACGGTGAACTGGAATTCCACCGTATCAATACTGTCCATGTCAGAGCTGTGCCTTATGATATGCCAATCATCGGTTCCAATCACAAGACAGCAAATACGCTGAGGATGTGGAATGCGGAACCATCAGATGAACTGCCGGAAGGTACCGATTTCCGCAAATATCTTTCGGATGTCGAAGATATCTGTCTGAACCTTTATCCGGATGATTCTACGGAAGAAGGCAAATATCTGCGTATCAAGCAGGAGTATTTCTTTGTGGCAGCCGGTCTGAGTTCCATCATCGACAACCATATGAAAGTGTATGGAACACTGGACAACTTTGCGGAGAAAGTCGTCATTCAGCTGAACGATACACATCCGGCTCTGGCTATTCCGGAAATGATGCGTATCTTCGTCGATAATTTCCGTATGCCATGGAATCAGGCGTGGGATATCGTCACGCATACTTTCGCTTATACCAACCACACTGTCATGCAGGAAGCGCTGGAAAAGTGGCCTGTTGAATATATCAGAAAACTGCTGCCGCGTATCTATCTCATCATTGAAGAGATCGATACCCAGTTCAAGAAGAAACTGGTCGAGATGGGCAAGAAGCACAACTTCATCGATTCAGTCAGTATCATTCATGAAGGCAATGTGCGTATGGCTTATCTTTCGATCGTCGGTTCTTATTCGGTCAACGGTGTTGCCAAGATACACACCAATATCATCAAGTCTCAGACGTTCAGAGATTTCTATGAGATCTATCCGGAAAAGTTCAACAACAAGACCAACGGTATCACACCGCGTCGCTGGCTGCTTTATGCCAACCCTGAGCTGTGTGAACTGATCGAGAAATATATCGGCAACGGCTTCCGCAAAGACTTCAACAAGATCTCTGATCTGATGAAACATGTAGATAATCCGAAGCTGCAGGAAGGTTTCCTGGAAGTCAAACATCTAAAGAAAGTCCAGCTGGCTAACTGGTTGGGCAGGACCTATGGAATAGAGGTCGATCCTGATTCGATCTTCGATTCCATCGCCAAGAGACTGCACGCCTACAAGCGTCAGCTGCTGGACATCATGTATGTCATCCATCTGTACTATAAGATCAAGGATGATCCATCATTCACGATGCCTAAGACGACGTTCCTGTTCGGTGCCAAGGCTGCAAGTTCATATAGATTTGCGAAGAAGGTCATCAAGCTGATCAATGCCGTAGCGGAAAAGGTCAACAATGATCCTGATGTCAATAAATTCATCAACGTCGTCTTCATCCCTAACTACCGTGTCACAGTTTCGGAAAAACTGATGCCGGCATCAGATGTCTCTGAACAGATCTCTACCGCCGGTAAGGAAGCTTCCGGAACCGGAAACATGAAGTTCATGATGAACGGTGCGGTAACACTCGGAACACTGGACGGTGCCAATGTCGAGATCAGAGAACTCGTCGGTGATGAGAACTGTGTCATCTTCGGTCTGCATGAAGATGAGATCCATGAGCTCAGAAAAGGTCAGTACAATGCCTATACATACTATGAGTTCAACAGTGATATCAAGAGGATCATCAATTCCTTCATGGACAATACCTGGTCAGAAATCAAAGATGATTTCAAGGACATTGCGGATGAGTTCCTGTTAAGAAACGATGAATACTTCATCCTGGCCGACTTTGAGTCATACTGTCAGGCTCATGACAAGGTCTATGAATTATATTCAGATCCTCATGGATGGGCGAAGAAGTGTCTCATCAATATCGCCAAATCGGCATATTTCTCTTCTGATCGTACGATCAAGGAATATGCAGACGAGATCTGGCATATTGAAAAGATCGGATAAAAAAGAGCGGATCAATGATCCGCTTTTCTGATGGACAAAATAAAAGCACCGTACGGTGCTGATATCTTAAGACTAGCCTAATGTCGCAACAGCTTTAGCTAAACGGGCTTTCTGTCTTGCAACATAATTTTTATGTTTTAAATGGCTTGTTGCAGCTTTATCCAGAAGTGAATTAGCGTTGTTGAAGGCCTTTAAAGCAGCTTCTTTATCGTTGGCAGCTACAGCAGCATTTACTTTTTTGATCGCTGTCTTTAACTGTGATTTTTCAGCACTGTTCTTAAGGTTTGCCTTAGCATTCGTTAAAGCTCTCTTCTTTTGAGACTTAATATTTGCCATATATCCTCCTTACTTGATTTTGCTTTATCATTATAAGCAAATCACCTGAAAAATGCAATAAATCAGGTATAATATTAATATTATGATGATGAATGAACAGCGGATCGTTTTCATGGGCACACCGCAGTTTGCCGCCGATATCCTGGAAGGACTGTATAAAGCAGGATACAATATCGTCGGTGTCGTGACCCAGCCGGATAAAGAATTTGGCAGAAAGAAAGAACTCAGAGCCTCAGAAGTCAAAAACAAGGCTCTGGAGTTGGGCATTCCTGTTCTCACACCCGCAAGGATCAGGACCGATTATGAAGATGTGCTTGCTTTGAAACCTGATCTCATCATCACTTCTGCATATGGACAGATCATCCCGAAAGAACTGCTTGATTGTCCGAAGTATCATTGCATAAACACTCACGGTTCGCTTTTGCCTGCCTACAGAGGCGGTTCACCGATCCAGACAGCGATCATCAACGGTGAAAAGCAGACCGGTATGACCATCATGTATATGAACGAGAAGATGGATGAGGGCGATATCCTTTACCAGAGACCGATCGATATCGCGATCGAAGATACCAATTCAACGATGTTCGTCAAACTGAGCAGACTGGCGCTGGAGATGCTTCTGGAACTGCTGCCTGAGCTCTTTAAAGGCAATATCCATCCGGTTGCCCAGGATCATGAAAAGGCGACATATGCACCGATCCTGAAGAAAGAGATAGAACATGTAAGTTTTGATGATGTAACGCTCAATGTCTACAATCACATCAGAGGTCTTCTGGATAATCCGGGAGCCTATACGGTCATCAAAGACAGAAAATACAAGCTGGAAAAAGTATTTTATGAGTTAGAAACAGAATGTGAAGCCGGCATTTTTAAAGGTTTAGAAAAAGATTATCTGCGGTTTGATTGCCGCGACGGTTTCATCAAGGTCTATATGATAAAGCCGGAAGGCAAGAATTCAATGGATGCCAAGGCATTCTACAATGGTGCCGGCAGAAATCTGGCAGGTGAAAGACTTGGATAAGAAGAAGATCAGAAATTTTTCCATCATTGCCCATATCGATCATGGCAAATCCACTCTGGCGGACAGGATCCTCGAACTGACGGATACAGTCTCCAAAAGAGAGATGCAGGATCAGATCCTGGATTCACTGGACCTGGAAAGAGAAAGAGGCATTACGATCAAGCTCAATGTCGTACAGCTTCGCTATCACGCCAGGGACGGACAGGATTATGTTTTTCATCTGATCGATACTCCGGGACATGTCGACTTCAGCTATGAGGTATCGCGTTCGCTGGCAGCCTGTGACGGTGCCGTTCTGGTCGTGGATGCATCACAGGGCATTGAAGCTCAGACATTGGCCAATACTTATCTGGCTCTCGACAATGATCTTGAGATCCTGCCGGTCATAAACAAGATCGACCTGCCGAGTGCAGATATCGAAAGAACGAAGAAAGAGATCGAAGACATCATCGGACTGGACTGTGAGAACGCACCAGCGATCTCGGCCAAGACCGGTCTGAATGTCGAAGAAGTATTAGAAGGTATCGTAAAATATCTGCCTTGTCCATCAGGCGATGAGAATGCACCGCTGAAAGCGCTGGTATTCGATTCTTATTATGATTCCTATCGCGGCGTCGTCGTTTTCATCTGTATCAAGGACGGTTCGGTGAAAGTCGGCGATCATATAAGGTTCATGCAGACGGAAAGCGTCTATGAAGTGACCGAAGTCGGCGTCAAGACGCCGAATGAGATAAAAAAGGATTCGCTGTCGACCGGTGAAGTCGGCTATCTTTGCGCATCTATCAAATCGATCAGAGATATTCATATCGGTGATACGATCACCCTTAATGATGATCCGTGCAAGGAAGCTTTACCGGGCTATCGCAAGATGAATCCGATGGTCTACTGTGGCATGTATCCGACAGATAACAACAAATACAACGATCTGCGTGATGCTCTGGAGAAGCTGCAGCTCAACGATTCAAGCCTGACTTTTGAAGCCGAATCATCCAAAGCGCTGGGTTTCGGTTTCCGTCTGGGTTTCCTGGGACTTCTGCATATGGAAGTCGTTCAGGAAAGGCTGGAAAGAGAATATGGTCTCAATCTGATCGCGACAGCTCCTTCCGTAATCTATAGAGTTACACTTACCGACGGTACCGTCCGTTTCATCGATAACCCGAGCATGATGCCGGATTCCAATATCATCGAATCGATCGAAGAACCTTATGTCAGAGCCTCGATCATGGTCCCTAATGAATATATAGGTGCGATCATGCAGCTGTCACAGGACAAAAGAGGTATCTACAAGGACATGGTCTATATCGACACCAACCGCAATCAGCTGATCTATGAGATGCCGCTGAGTGAGATCATTTTTGAATATTTCGACCGGCTTAAATCTGTTTCCAGAGGCTATGCCTCACTCGATTATGAACTGATCGGTTACCGACAGTCCAATCTGGTGAAGATGGATATTCTGATCAACGGTGAAGTCATCGATGCTTTAAGCATCATCGTACACCGTGATTTTGCCTACAGCCGTGGTCAGGCTATCACCGTCAAGCTCAAGGAGATCCTGCCGAAGCAGCAGTTTGAGATCCCGATCCAGGCTGCCATAGGCAACAAGGTCCTGGCCAGGACCAATATCAAGTCTTTGCGCAAAGATGTCCTGGCAAAATGCTACGGTGGCGATATCTCCCGTAAAAAGAAGCTGCTGGAGAAACAGAGAGAGGGTAAGAAGCGCATGAAAGCTGTTGGAAGTGTTGAGATACCTCAGGAAGCTTTCATGGCTGTACTGGCTTTGGATGACGACAAGAATTAAACATCTCTATCTTCATGTCCCGTTCTGCAATTCCATCTGTTTCTACTGTGATTTCTGTCATCGCGTCTATGATGAAAAACTCGCATACAGATGGCTGGACAGACTGAAGAGTGAGATCGAAGATAACTGTAAAGATAAATATGAAACGATATACATAGGCGGAGGAACTCCGTCTTCTTTAAATGAGGATCAGCTTGAAAGATTACTGACAATGATCGATCCGTATACAGGTGAGTGTCTTGAATATACGGTCGAAATAAATCCAGAATCACTTAGTGAAGATAAGATATGTATCCTTAAAAAACATCGTGTCAACAGGATCTCAATGGGTGTGCAGAGCAGTGATGATCAGATCTTAAGATCACTAAACCGCAGACATGATTTTGCCTGTGCAAAGGAAAAGATCGCTCTTTTAAAGAGATATGGATTTGAAAATATCAGCGTCGATCTGATGTATTCTCTGCCCGGTCAGGATCTTGATATCCTAAACAGGACTATCGATGACATCCTTGGTCTGGATGTGAAACATGTCTCGCTTTATTCACTGACGATCGAAGAGAATTCCGTCTTCGGTAAAAAAGGGATCGATCATCTTGATGAGGATATTGAAGCTGATATGTATGAACTCATCGATTCAAGGATGAATGAAGCAGGGTATATCCATTATGAGATCTCCAATTTCTGTAAAGAAGGATATCAGTCCAGACATAATATGGGTTATTGGGATTATGATGATTTCCTTGGTCTTTCGGCTGGAGCTTCGGGAAAGATCGGCAATAACAGATATTCGAACACACGCTCACTTGAGCGGTATCTGAATGAAAAAGATATCAGAGATGAGGATCTTCACTTAAGCAGAAAAGAGATGATGTTTGAGAACATCATGATGTCTTTAAGGACGATCTATGGACTTGATATAGAGGAATTCAACCGGAAATATGACAGTGATCTGATCAGAGAATATCCTTTAGGAATCAGTAACAAATATATAGAAATAAGAGATGGAAAGATGTTCTGTACAAAGCCGGAGATACTAAATTCGATATTGCTGGATTTCATGGACTGATACACACAAAAAATGACTGAAAAAAACCATTGAAAAATAGTTAAAAAAATATATCAATTATGTGTTTACTGTGTGAAAACGGTGATAGAATAAAAATAGTATAAGGTACCGAAAGTACAAAACAATTTATGGTGAGATACAAATGATGTAAAAGGGGGAGTATCATGGCCACATTAAGTTTGCAACATATTCAGAAGATCTATCCTAATGCTGCAGTACAGGAACGCAGAAAGAAAAAAGGAGAGGATCCTAATAAGAAGAGAAATAATCTGAAAATCACGGATGAAGGCGTGGTAGCGGTCGACGATTTTAATCTGGAGATTGCTGATAAAGAATTCATCGTTTTTGTCGGTCCATCAGGCTGCGGTAAGTCTACGACTCTTCGTATGGTCGCCGGACTTGAAGATATCACCAGAGGCGATCTTTATATCGATGGCGTCAGGATGAATGATATCGAACCTAAAGACAGAGATATCGCCATGGTCTTCCAGAACTATGCTTTGTATCCGCATATGACTGTCAGACAGAATCTTGAATTCCCTCTGATGCTGAGGAAAGTTCCGAAAGAGCAGATGGACAAGCAGGTCGAAGAAGCTGCGGAGATCCTCGGAATCACGGAATATCTCGATAGAAAACCAAAAGCTCTTTCCGGCGGTCAGAGACAGCGTGTCGCGATCGGACGTGCCATCGTGCGTGAGCCTAAGGTATTGCTGATGGACGAGCCGTTATCAAATCTTGATGCCAAGCTCAGAAATCAAATGCGTGCCGAGATCATCAAGCTCAGACAGCGTATCGATTCGACATTCATTTATGTTACACACGATCAGACTGAAGCTATGACGCTTGGCGATCGTATCGTCATCATGAAGGACGGCGAGATCCAGCAGATCGGCACACCGCAGGAAGTATTCAATAAACCGGTCAATACTTTCGTTGCCGGATTCATCGGTATGCCGCAGATGAACTTCTATGACGGAAAACTCGTCAAAGACGGTGATAAATATGTTATCGAAGTGCTTGGCGCACGTATAGTACCTACTGAAGACAAGCAGAAACGTCTTCAAGAAAGAAATACTGAAGAGATGGATATCATCGTCGGTGCAAGACCTGAACATATTTCGCTCAAAGAGGTCAAAGGTGCCATGATCGAAGGAACGGTTGATGTTTCCGAAATGATGGGCAGCTCTGTACATCTGCACCTCAATGCGGGCGGTCATGACAGCATCGTCATCGTACCGACCATCGATCTTAAGGATGATCAGTATCCGACGATCGGTTCAAAGGTCCAGTTTACATTCGCTCCGAATGTCGTTCATATGTTTGATAAACAGACCGGAGAGAACCTGGAATACAAATAATGGTGTCGACCGGTTCTTATCCGGTTAACATAAATATTTTATAAGGAGGAAAAAATGAAAAAACTTTTAACTCTGAGCATCGTAGTCCTGATGGCTCTGGCCATGCTGGTAGGATGCTCATCAAAAGGTGGTGACGAGCCAGCTCCAACTGATGAAAAAGTTGCTGCTACCGTTACTGTATGGGGTCCGCAGGAAGACCAGTCTGATGACAATGGCAAATGGCTGCAGACAATGTGCGAACAGTTTGCTGCTGCACATCCTGAGTGGGAACTGACATTCAACTATGGTGTCTGCTCTGAAGGCGATGCCAAGACCAACGTTGGTACTGACCCGTCAGCTGCTGCTGATGTCTACATGTTTGCCAATGACCAGATCCCTGATCTGCTGAAGGCCGGCGCTCTTGCTGAACTCGGTGGAAACACTGTTGCAGCTATCAAAGCCAACAACTCTAATACAACTGTAAACACAGTTTCTTACAATGGTTCCGTATATGGCGTTCCATTTACTGGCAATACCTGGTTCATGTACTATGACAAGTCTGTCTTCTCTGAGGAAGATATCAAGTCTCTGGATGCTATGCTCGAAAAGGGCAGAGTTGCATTCCCGATGGAAAACTCATGGTATATCGCTTCTTTCTATGTAGCAAATGGTTGCACACTGTTCGGTGCTGACGGTGGCGATGCTGCTGCCGGAATCGACTTCGGTGGTGACAAGGCTGTTGCAGTTACTGATTATCTCGTTGACCTGGTTGCAAATCCTAACTTTGTAAACGGTGATGTTTCTACTGGTACTGACATCAGTGCTTTCTTCTCAGGTGACTGGGATTATCAGAAAGCTAAAGATTCTTATGGCGACAATTTAGGTGTTGCTGCATCTCCTTCATACACTCTTGACGGTGAACTGAAGCAGATGAAGGCTTTTGCTGGATCAAAGGCTGTTGGTGTTAACCCGACAACTGCTCTGTATGGTGAACACCCGGAGATCGCTGTCGCTTTAGCAGCTTATCTTGGTGGAACTGAAGCTCAGCAGGCTCACTTCGATTTCAGAGAAGTCATTCCTACTGATTCCAACATCAACGTAGGCGACAACGCTCTGGCAAAAGCAAAGATGGATACAATGGGATATGCATCTATCGTTCAGCCTCTGCAGGACAACATGGGCTTATACTGGGGTCCGGCTGAGTCAATGGGCAAGGAAATCGTTGCCGGTTCTGTAACGCATGCTAATGCTGCTGAAAAGACCGAAGCAATGAACACTGCCATGAATACTGCTGCTGTTCAGTAAAAATTCTATTAACTGTAAAACCGCGGTCAGATTTTTTCTGACTGCGGTTTTTTTTCAAAGAACCGGGAGGTTTATTTATGAATAAGAAAACAAATGTCATCAATGCCCTGAAATATGGTGATGTATTTACCAAATTATCCGCCATAATCATGGGTGCAGGAATTATAGCTCATAAACAAAAAGTAAAGGGCATTTTTGTATTGATTTTAGAGATTGCTTTTATCTTTTTCATGTTTGATACAGGCATTCCTGCATTGGCGATGATGCCTTCTCTCGGTGACAGGGAACAGGAAAAAGTTTGGAATGAAGCAAAGCAGATCTTTGAATATACAGCCGGAGATAATTCTCAGAAGATCCTTCTGGCCGGTGTTGTAACATGCTTTGTGATCGCAGCCTTCATCCTTTTATGGGTGCTCCAGCTGAGATTCTCTTACGAGCTTGAGAAACAGCTGAAAGAGAAGGGTCATGTTCCTACACTGAAAGAAGATATCAAGAGTCTCTTTGACAAGAATCTGCATATCACGCTGATGAGTCTGCCATGTCTGGGAATACTGGTCTTCAATATCGTCCCGCTGGTCTACATGATCTCCATGGCATTCACCACTTATTCAAAAGAAGATGAACATCTGATGCTTTTTGACTGGTGCGGTTTCACCCAGTTCTCCCGTGTTCTGAATATGAACGGCAATATCGGCAGACAGTTCTGGCATGTACTGGCCTGGACTGTTGTCTGGGCGATATTCGCTACATTCCTTAACTATATTCTCGGCATGATCCTGGCTATGGTCATCAACCGTAAGGATACGAAATGGAAAGCTTTCTGGCGCTTCTGCTTCATTCTTTCCATTGCCGTTCCGCAGTTTGTAACGCTGATGATCATGAATATCATGCTGCAGCCTTCAGGTGCGATCAATATACTGCTGCAGAACCTTGGCCTGATTTCTTCACCGCTTCCGTTCTGGCAGAATGCCTTATGGGCAAGGATCACAATAATAGTTATAAATATCTGGATCGGTATTCCTTATACGATGCTTCAGATCACCGGTATTCTGCAGAATATTCCGGCTGATCTTTATGAAGCTGCCAAGATGGATGGTGCCGGTCCGGTCACGATCTTCTTCAAGATCACTTTGCCTTACATGCTGTTTGTTACTACTCCGTATCTGATCTCAAGCTTTGTAGGCAATATCAACAACTTCGGTGTCATTTATCTGCTTTCAGGTGGTGGTCCGACCTATGTCGGAGATACAGCTGGTCAGACAGACCTGCTTGTAACATGGCTCTATAAGCTCACCATCGATCAACAGTACTACAACCTTGGTGCTGTTATCGGTATCATGACATTCGTAATCCTGACTGTTGTAACACTTATTACATACAGAAATTCAGGATCTTATAAGAACGAGGAGGCGTTCATGTAATGAATAACGAAATCAAGAAAAACAAATTAAGTCCTCGCAGAAGACTTGTCAATTTCCTCGTTCATCTCTTACTTGCTGTTTTGTCAATTATCTGGGTCCTGCCGATCTTCTGGATCGTTCTGACAAGCTTCAGAGCTGAACCCGGTGCTTATACAAGTACGTTCCTTCCTCAGGGATATACATTTAATAACTATATCAAATTGTTTACGGACAGAAATGTTCTGAATTTTCCAAAGATGTTTGTAAACACACTCATCATTGCGATATTCTGCTGCATCATCAGTACATTCTTTGTCCTTTCAGTAGCATATTCTCTGAGCAGAATGCGTTTCGGCTTCCGTAAGACGTATATGAATATCGCCATGATCCTCGGCCTGTTCCCTGGCTTTATGGCCATGGTCGCCCAGTATTTCATCCTGAAAGCAATGGGCCTTACAGAAGGATCAATGATCAGGATCGGTCTTATCATCGTATATTCTGCCTGCACAGGTCTCGGTTTCCAGATCGCCAAAGGCTTCTTTGATACCATACCGCGTTCGATCGATGAAGCTGCGATCATCGACGGTGCTACTCAGTGGCAGGTATTCACAAAGATAACGATGCCTTTGTCAAAACCGATCGTCATCTATACGGTCATGACTTCATTTATTGCTCCGTGGGTCGACTTTGTCTTCGCCAAGGTCATCTGCCGTGCTAATGCTGATCAATTCACAGTTGCAATCGGTCTTTGGAACATGCTGCAGAAAGAATATATCTATCAGTGGTATACCTGCTTTGCGGCGGGAGCTGTCGTCATTTCCATTCCTATTGCGATCCTGTTCATCTACATGCAGCGCTTCTATGTCGAAGGTATGGCCGGTGCTGTAAAAGGATAGAATTTAATCTGAATTATATGCAAACACAAAAGACATGAGCTCATGTCTTTTGTTTTGGGAAATTGTTATTATCTGTTTATTTCAGAATAACTGATGTATAAGGACCGACTTTCAGTTCATTGTTTTTATATGATGCTTCAGCAAATCCGCAGTATTCAAGCAGTTTAGAGTATGCATCTGTTGAAACAGTGATCTCTTCAGCAGAATTATTATGAACAATATATAAAGTTTCATCATTATATGTAACGGCAAAACCGCCGAGATTGTTCTGTCCCAGATCGATCCTGGTGTAGGTTCCTCTGGCAATTGCCGGATAATTCTTTCTGATGGATATCAATTTTGCATAGTGTCTGAACAGACTGTTTTTATCCTGAAGCTGTTCCTTCACTGTTCCGTTGATCTGATTCTTATATTCATAAGTACTTCCTTCAGGATCATTCACAGTATCGCCGTCTCCCCAGAGCATCGCCAGCCTGCGGTTCGCGTCCGTATTTGCTCCGCCTCTGGAGCCTTTCATGCCGATCTCTTCACCATAGTAGATAAAAGGAGAACCGGGAGAAAGAAGATAAAGACTGGCAGCGATATAGGCCTGTCCAGTTGAGACATTAAGATATCCTGCCGATCTGTCCATATCATGATTGGAGATGAACGATATCGGCATGGCTTTTTCACTGATCCTTTTCAGAGCTGACTGATAAGTTTCAATATAGGACGTGAATCTGTTGATATCTTCTGATTTGGCACTGCGGGCGATCATTCCATCGGTCTGCGACATGGCAAAATTGAAGCAGTTCATCTCAGCCTGATAATAACTGATCTCACTGTCAGAACTCCAGACTTCTCCGACCAGGTAGATATCTTCCTTGATTTTTTTCAGTTCTTCCGTATACCATTTCCAGAAATTGACGGATGAATCGGTATTATTCAGATAGATGTACCTGGCTGCATCAAAACGGAATCCGTCTATGCCTTTATTAAGATAGTATTTCGCAATATTGAGGACTTCGTTACGCACATCCTGATTATCAAAGTTCAGTTCCGGCATTTCTCCGGAGAAGTTGCATTCATAGGCTTCATATGTGTTATCCAGTGAGCAGAAAGTCATGCCTGAGGGTCTGTCGTTTTCAGGAGAATAGACATAATAGTCATAGTATTTATTGTTGTAGTCATTGTTCTGATGTGCGATCTGGAACTGTCTGAACCATTCGTTCTGAACGGATGTATGATTGAGCGCCAGATCAAGTATCACGAGGACGTTTCTTTTGTGACATTCTGCGATGAGCTCATCAAGGTCATCCTGTGTACCGAAGGAGGGATCGATACGGTAATAATCTATGACATCGTATTTATGATAAGAAGGCGACAGGAATATCGGTGTCAGCCATATTCCCTGGATACCAAGCGAATCTTTTGAATTGATGTTTCCGTCATTAAGATAATCAAGACGGTCGATGATCCCGCGAAGATCTCCGACCCCGTCGTTATTGCTGTCGGAAAAAGAACCGACAAAGATCTCATAGAAAACCCTGTAATTGTCATCCGTCGTATCAGCCTGTTTTTTATTTGAAAGCGAACAGGAAACGCTCATAAGCAGAACAAACAAAATAATAAGTAGTTTCTTTATCATATTTATCTCCGTGATGTTAATTTTATTTTAATATATATTAGAATAGATATTGGATATATAACAGGGGAACTTTATGATAAACAAAAGAAGTGCAGGCATTCTTCTGCCTATCTCATCACTGCCGTCCAAATACGGTATCGGTACTTTGGGAAAAGAAGCATACAATTTTGCGGATTTTCTGGTCAAAGCCAGACAGTCTTACTGGCAGGTTCTGCCGATAGGGCATACCAGCTACGGAGATTCTCCATATCAGTGTTTCTCTTCCTTTGCGGGCAACCCGTATTTTATCGATCTGGATCTGCTGGAAGAAGAAGGACTGCTGGATAAAAAGGATCTGAAAGGCATCAAAGTAAAAGATGCGAGTCATGTCGATTACGGATATCTGTATGAGACGCGTTATCCTTTGCTGCACAAGGCTTTCATGAACGGAAGGGATAAATATCCTGATGAATTCAATAAGTTCGTGAATGAGAATAAATGGCTGCCTGATTATGCGCTGTTCATGGCCGTCAAGAAACATTTCGGCATGAAGTCATGGCTGGAGTGGCCGGATATGGACATCCGTCTCAGAAGATATGAAGCCATGGAACGCTATAAGAGTGAGCTTGCGGATGATATATATTTCTATGAATTCATTCAGTTCCTGTTCTTCAGACAGTTCCATGAGCTGAAGAAGTACGTCAATGATAAAGGGATAAAGATCATCGGTGATCTGCCTATATATATCGCCATGGATTCTTGCGAAGTATGGGCTGCTCCGGAAGAATTCATGCTGGATCAGGAGCTGAGGATCCCGAAGGAAGTGGCCGGTGTACCGCCAGATTATTTCTCCAAAGACGGACAGCTGTGGGGCAATCCGCTGTATGATTGGGATCATATGCGATCAAATGGTTTCAAATGGTGGATCGAGAGGATCGATGGAGTAAGTAAGTGCTTCGATGTCATAAGGATCGACCATTTCCGCGGATTTGAAGAGTTCTGGGCTGTGCCTTACGGTGAAAAGAACGCCAAGAAGGGACGCTGGTGCAAGGGACCTTCCAAAGAATTCGTATCCGTTCTGATGAACTGGTTCATCAATGTTGATTTTATCGCTGAAGATCTGGGTATCATCGATGATAAAGTTACTGATCTGCTGAATTTCTCCGGTTTCCCGGGCATGAGAGTCCTGGAATTCGGTATGAACGATGACGGAAGCAGTTATCATAATGTCCACAATCACAAGAAAAACTGCGTCTGCTATATCGCAACGCATGACAATGATCCGATCGTCGGCTGGCTGAAGAAAGCCAAGAAGAAAGATCTTGAATACGCAAAGCTGATCTACGGTTTCAATGATAAAGGCGACTGTGCCGATGCGCTGATCCGTGCAGGTATGTCATCTATATCTGTACTTTTCATTGCTCAGCTGCAGGATTATCTCGGGCTAAGTTCAGAAGCAACGATGAACGTTCCGGGTACTTTAGGCAACTGGCGCTGGAGAGCTAAGAAGGGCGATCTGAGTCCAACTCTTGCAGCAAAGATCGCGAAGCTGACGCACGGCTTTGCGCGTGATCCGAAACCCTTGAAATAAGCATTCATAAATGTTATATTAATTAAGCATTGTTACTGAGTCCGGAAGAAAACTCCGCTTCCTCACCCGGTTACAATGGACAAATACAAAAGGAGAAAAGATGTTAACAAAAGAAGAAAAAGCCAAGATCATCAAGGATTACGCCCGTTTTGAAGGCGATACCGGTTCGGTCGAGGTACAGGTTGCCTTACTTACTGCAACCATCAACAAGCTTACTGTCCACATGCAGTCTAACAAGAAGGATTTCCATTCCAACAGAGGTCTGCTGATGATGGTCGGTAAGAGAAAGAATCTGCTTGAATATCTCAAGAGAGAAGATGTCAACAGATACAGAGAACTTGTTGCAAAATTAGGTTTAAGAAAGTAAAGTCAAGCAGGTCACAACCTGCTTTTCTTTATGCCATAATATAGATATGCTGCTGGTTAGAAACATAAAACTGAAAGTTAAAGAAGATGAAAAACTGCTGAAAAGAAAGCTGGGGAAAAAGCTGGGAACTGCAGTAGATTCATTTACTATCTATAAAAAGTCACTGGATGCCAGGAAGGAGCCCGTGTATGTCTATCAGCTGCTGGTCGAAACAGATAACGAGGAACGTTATCTTTCAGCTGATGTGAGCATATATAAAAAGACAGATCTTCACGCTCGGTATAAAAAACGAGACTGTACATGTATAGTAGCGGGCTACGGTCCGGCCGGGATCTTTTCGGCATACAGACTGGCGGAAGCAGGGTTCAGAGTCCTGGTCTTTGAAAAAGGCAAGCGGATCGCTGAAAGAGAAAAAGATGTACAACGCTTCTTTGAAAGAGGGATCCTTGATGAAAGTTCGAATGTGCAGTTTGGAGAAGGCGGCGCCGGGACTTTTTCTGATGCCAAACTGACGACCAGGATCAGGGATAAGTTTATCGAATATATACTGGATATATTCATCGAACACGGAGCTGATGAGAAGATCCGTTATGAAAATCATGCCCACATCGGAACAGATGAGATAAGAAGGATAATCGAAAGGATCACAGACAGTCTTATCGCCAGAGGTGTTGAATTTCATTTTGCTGAAGAAATGAAGGAGATCATCATCGATGATAACAGAAAGATATGCGGTATAAAGACCGATCAGGGCGAATACGAATGTGATCATCTGCTTCTGGGGATCGGTCACAGTGCCTATACGACTGTGCAGATGCTGAAAGAGAAAGGCGTACATATCGAGAAGAAAGATATCGCCATCGGCTTTAGGGTCGAACATCCTCAATCGCTGATCGATGAAAGACAGACCGGGTCGCTGATCGGTGAGGCCAATGAGTATTTTCTCCGTTATAAAGGTGAAAAAGGCGTCTATTCTTTCTGTATGTGTCCCGGTGGTATGGTCATACCGGCCATGTCCGAAAAGGATACGATCGTCACCAACGGGATGTCCTATGCTGCCAGAGACTCAGGAAGAGCCAATTCCGCTATTCTGATCCAGATCCCAAAGGAAGAGTTCACTGACGGTTATGACTATCTTCATGAATTGGAAAGAAAAGCCTATGCCTATTCTGGTTCATATAAAGCACCGGCCCAGAATATCGATGATTTCATCAATGGTTCACTGAATGAACTTAAATATCCATCTACTTATCATCTGGGTACGATCCTGTATGATTTCAATGATTTCTTTACTGAAAAAGATCTCGTGATCATTAAAGACGCATTACGCGATTTTGACCGCAAGATACCGGGATTCATAGACGAGGGGATCATGGTCGGACCGGAGACCAGATCATCATGTCCGATCAGGATCAGCAGGAATGTGGAATATGTCTCGGTCAATACGTCGGGATTGTATCCGATGGGCGAAGGAGCGGGTTATGGCGGAGGCATCATGTCCTGTGCACTCGATGGTATAAGGATCGCAAATGCGATAATATTTAGTCATGAACAGATACAGAAGTGAAGACAGCGTTTCTTATTCTCTGGGCATGTCTCTGACGATCGAGGCTCTTAAACATGCTTCTGAATATGTTAAAAAAGTCATATTGAGTGAAAAAGCGGCCCGTAATGAACAGTTCGGATATCTACTGAAACTGTGTGAGGATAATAATGTAGAGACCGAATATGATGACCGTCTGATCGGTAAACTGTCAGTAAAGGAGAACTGTTACTGTATCGGTATCTTTGAAAAGTTTCAGCGTGAACTGTGCTCTGACAGGCATATCGTGCTCTATGATTTTTCGGATTTCGGAGAGCTTGGCACTGTTCTTCGCTCCGCGATCTCATTCGATCTGAAGGATATCGTCCTGATCGGTAACAGGATCGATTATTTCGATCCGCGCTGTATCAGAGCATCGATGGGTTCGATCTTTCACTGCAATATCGTTACATATGATACTTTAGATGAATATCTTGATAAATACCGTGATCATCATATCTTTCCGTTTGTTTCAGCAGGTAATAAAAAACTGGAAGACCTGAAATTAAAAAGCCCTTATTCGATCGTGATCTCCCAGGACTATGAAGGGCTAGATGAGAGATATCCGGACGGATTCTGTATCGCTCACAGTGAACTAAAAGAGATCTCACTGTCGATCAGATCGTCGATCATTTTATGTGAGGTGTATAATCAGAATCGCAGTCTGTAACTGCATTTCTGACACAGTTCACAGCTGAGTTTATGTTCCTTTATCTGTCTGCAGATGAGCTGATAGCGTTCCGATTCCAGGATCTCCTTCAGCTTTTTTTCTTTCAGATTACCGATAGAATTATAGGCATAAGGGTCAAGACAGCAAAGCGTGACCTCAGAAGAACTGTTGATGGCGATCATATCGATGCCGCCGTGGCAGGTTCCTTCATCCGAGATGAAAGGATCATTTATGGATGGCCATCTGAACAGGTCTTCAAAGAGCACGTAAAGATGATCTTTCAGCCGGTATGAATTAGACCTTGAGGTTTCCATGAATTCATAGCGTTTTTTAAGATCGGCAAGATAGTTTTTCAGCTGATCGTTAAGATTACCGCGGTCAAAAAAACGCAGCTCGATGAGTGTTTCGGTATCTTTTTCGATCAGTCTGTCGATCGTCTTGAAGTAATCCGGTCCGATACTGATACTGTTTACACTGTGAAGCGAGATCGAGAGTTTGCGCAGACACGGATGATCGATGATATCAGGATGATCTTTCAGCAATGTACCGTTGGTGACAAGCTGCAGATACATCTGCTTCTCATCAAGCAGATGAAGGATCATGTCAAAGTCCGGATGCATGAGCGGTTCACCCAGGATATGCAGATAGATATATGAACAGAACGGTCTGATCTGATCAAGATAGTCGTTTATTTCTTCAAGAGAAAGATATGACTGGCCTTTGGGATTACTGCAGAAAGGACAGTCGAGATTGCAGGCATTGCAGATCTCCAGATAGACGCGTTTCATAATTTGATTTTACTTGATTATCAAAGTTTTGAAAATTGCGTTACGCAGATTGTAAAATATAAACGATTATAGTAAAATCATGTCGAATGAGGGAGTAGCTAACGCTTTAATAAGCGTGTCAAGCCAACAATCTCGGCTTTATGCCTGGTTTGCCTTAAAATGCGAGACTCATGTGTAACAGGAGTTATGCATGAGTTATGATGACTCATGCATGATCATGAGTTTTTATTTTAAGAGAAAGGGAAATTATGAACAAATATTATCTTGAAGATGCTTCCAGAGTATTGGAAGAAGTAGGATCTTCAGAAAATGGTCTCAGCTCCGCTGAGGCTGAAAAGAGAATCAGTGAAAACGGAAAAAACAAACTGAAAGAAGCAGAGAAAAAGCCTCTGATCAGGCGTTTTCTCGAATCGATATCTGATCCGATGATCATCATGCTGCTGGTCGCAGCAGCTATTCAGGCGCTTGTCAATGTCCTGCAGATGGAAAACGGCTTCAGTCTGTCGGAATTTGCCGATGTCATAGTCATCATGGCAGTCGTTATCATCAATACCATTATGTCGCTGATCCAGGAATCAAAAGCTGAAGGTGCGATGGAGGCACTGATGCAGATGACGGCTTCAACATCCAAGGTCTTAAGAGACAATGAAGTCGTTGTCGTCAAATCAGAAGATATCTGTGTCGGTGATGTGATCGTCTTTGAAGCAGGTGATACAGTCCCGGCTGATTGCCGTATCCTGGAAAGCCATTCTCTGAAGGCGGAAGAGGCAGCACTGACCGGTGAATCTGTACCGGTAAATAAGATCGTCGATGTTCTGATGTGTGAAGAATCCAAGGATGATGTGACTCTCGGTGACCGCCGCAATATGCTTTATAACGGCTCGACAGTCGTTTATGGCCGCGGTAAGGCGGTAGTTACAGCCTGCGGTATGGATACGGAGATGGGCAGAATCGCTGACGCTCTGACGCTGGCGGAAAAAGAGCTTACGCCATTGCAGAAAAAGATGGGCGAGCTTTCTGCTTTTCTTACAAAACTGGTCATCATCATCTGTGTTCTGGTGTTCGCTGTCGGTGTTATCGAGAATCTGATCATCCATTCTGACAGATTTTCGATGTCATTACTTGGGAATACCGTACTTAACACATTCGTTGCCGCGATCGCTTTGGCTGTCGCAGCTATTCCGGAAGGACTTCCGGCTGTCGTGACGATCATTCTTTCGATCGGTGTATCAGCCATGGCCAAAAGACAGGCTCTGATCAGGAAACTGACGGCTGTTGAAACACTTGGCTGCACAAATATCATATGCAGCGATAAGACCGGAACTTTAACACAGAACAAGATGACGGTCGTTGATGAATATACTTCCAACAAAAAGCTGCTCGCAACAGCTATGGCCCTTTGTTCTGATGCTGAGATCAAACCGGGTGAAGAGTATTCAGTAGGTGAGCCGACCGAATGTGCACTGGTCAACTATGCCAACAGTATCGGTCTGCCGAAATATGAACTGAAGGAGAAACTGCCGCGTGTCGGTGAAGCGCCTTTTGATTCCAACCGCAAGATGATGTCTACGCTGCATCCTGAAGGACAAAGGATCACGCAGTACACCAAAGGTGCTCTGGATGTGATGCTGGACAGATGTGATCGTTATCTGAGCGATAAAGGTGAGATAAAGATGACTGATGATCTGAAGAAAGAGATCATCGCCAAGAATAAAGAATATGCTTCCAAAGCACTGCGTGTCCTGGGAGCAGCCTATAAGACATATGATAAGATGCCTGATTCGATCGAAACGGAAGATCTTGAATACAACATGGTCTTCATCGGCTTTGTCGGTATGATCGATCCGTGCCGTCCTGAAGTCTATGAAGCGATCAAGGAATGCCGTTCAGCTGGCATCACTCCGATCATGATCACCGGCGACCACAAGGATACAGCTGTCGCCATAGGCAAGGATCTGGGCATCATTACGGATGAAAAACAGGCTATTGAAGGTCATGAACTGGATAAATACTCGGATGAGGAAATGCTCGATGTAGTTACGAGATATTCTGTCTATGCCCGTGTACAGCCTGAACACAAGACCAGGATCGTCAATGCCTGGAAGACCAGAGATATGGTCACGGCGATGACCGGTGACGGTGTCAATGATGCTCCGTCGATCAAGGCAGCCGATATCGGTATCGGCATGGGCATCACCGGAACAGATGTAACAAAATCTGTTGCTGACATGGTCCTGGCTGATGACAACTTCGCGACGATCGTCAATGCCGTCGAAGAAGGAAGAAAGATCTATGACAATGTCTGCAAAGTCATTCAGTTCCAGCTTTCGACGAATCTTTGTGAAGTCATCATCATGTTCGTAGCTTCGCTTCTGAATTTTACGCTGCTGACGCCTGTCCATCTGCTGTGGATAAACATGGTCACGGATTCACTTCCGGGTCTGGCTCTCGGTATGGAGAAGGCTGAAGGCGATGTCATGAGCAGAAAACCGCGTAATTCATCGGAAGGAATATTTGCTCACGGTGCCGGTGTGGATATGGTATGGCAGGGCATCTATCTGGCGATCATCGAACTGCTGGCGTATTTTATCGGACTGTATCTTGAAAAAGGTACGATCGCCGGATTCTTCGGCGGTGAAAACTGTGTCAATGCGATTGCCATGGCTTTCCTGACGGTCAACTTTGCGGAGATCTGCTGTGCGATAAATATGCGTTCACAGACCAAATCGATCTTCTCCGCGTCGATGCTGAAGAATTTCAACTGGTGGTTATTAGGGGCAACGATCATTACGGTTGCGATAACTCTTGCAGCTATCTATATGCCGGGCCTCAGTACAGTCTTCGGTATCGTTCCGGGCACATTTGAAACCAAAGAACTGCTGATCTGTGTTCTTCTGTCTTTATCGACATTCCCGGCATTCGAGATCGGTAAAGCGATCAGAAGAAGTACTCTTGAAAACGAATAAAAGGTGCTTAATAAAGCACCTTTCTGCTTGATATGCTTAAATTAATACTTTATGTCATTATTATTTATGCTCTGGTGATCATGGCAGCCCGCTATGATTTTGATGCGGATAATGCTGATTATCTGATTGTTCTGGGATCTTCCCTGAACAAAGACATGGAGACGTTCACGCTGATAAACAGGGTAAACAGAGCTGAAAGATATCTGAAAAAGAACCCGGACTGTCTTGTTATCGTATCGGGAGGCATCACCGGCAACAATACGATCTCTGAGGCTTTCAAGATGCAAGAGATGCTGATCGACAGACATATCACCAGAAACAGGATAATCCTTGAGGATAAGGCACAGAATACTCCGGAAAACATGAAGTTTTCAAAACAGCTGCTGGACGTAAATAAAAAGATCACTGTCTGCAGTTCTGATTATCATATCTTCAGAGCCAGACTGCTCGCCAGAAAATACGGATACAGAGTCCATGCGATCTTTGCGCCGTCGATGATTACTGATCTGATAATTCGTCTTCCGCTGGAAGAATACTTTGTGTTCAAAAATCTCTTAAGTAAAAACTAGATCTTCGGATCTAGTTTCTGCATATATAAGTTGAGTTTGTCTTTATTGTAGAGCGAAAGCAGGAAGTTTTCTTTCGCCTGCGGATATTCATGATACAGCCTGTGCAGCATCTCTTTGATGTCCTGTCTTTTGGTGAAACCGTCATTGGGACAGCCTGATCTAATGACCGGGATCTCAAGTTTACGTCCGACATTGGCGATATCGGATTCAAATGACATGCAGAAAGGTCTGATAAAGGTCGTATCAGAATGATCAAGATACATCTTCGGATCAAATGTGGCGATCCTTCCGCCGTAGATCATATTCATAAACAGTGTCTCGATCGCATCATCGGCGTGATGGGCGAAAGCGACTTTGTTGCATCCCAAAGCTTTGGCGCTTCTGATGACGGCGCCTTTTTTAAGCGTCGAACAAAGTGAACAGTCGATCCTTTCGTTGTGCAGATTGAGTTTAAGGATATCAGCGATCTTACTGTCCTCGCAGTGTATTTCGATCGGATATTGCGAGAACCAGTCAAGTAATGGCTTTATATCCTCTTCGCCGAAATTCAGATTCAGATGGATGCCGATGAATTCAAATGATTTATGATAGGTATTCTCATAAAGAAAATGGTAAAGATATAAAGTGTAAAGCAATAATGAAGAATCCTTGCCGCCTGAAAGCCCGACAGCTATCCTGTCATTTTCTTCTATCAGGGAATACAACTGATCAGCCTTGCGGACCTGAGCCAGCAGTTTCTTCATCGACATACGCTTATTATAGCTCTCATGTTATAATTTTCAATGCATGAAGAACGTCCTGTTTATCGATAAACCGTCAGGTATTTCCTCCTTTGATGTCTGTTTCAGACTGCGCAAAGTCCTGCATACACGCAAGATCGGACATACCGGAACACTTGACCCTCTGGCGACCGGTGTAATGGTCGTTCTTTTTGATAAGGCGACAAAAGCCAACCAGTTTCTGGTATCTGATTCCAAGGAATATATCGCTTCCGTAAAGACCGGTATTGTGACAGATTCACTTGATATCGACGGTAACGTTATCAGGGAAGAAGAATGTGAAATGCCTGACTGGGAAAAGATAGACAGTGTCATGAAAAGATTCCTCGGTACGAGCCTTCAGGAAGTTCCTCTGACCAGTGCTGTAAGCGTCGACGGGAAGCGTCTTTACAGATATCAGCTGGAAGGAAAGGAAGTTGAACTTCCGAAGAGGAACATTGAAGTGTCCGATATCGAACTGCTCGAAGTAGCAGATGATGTTTTTACCTTCAGGACCAGAGTATCATCAGGAACATATATCCGTGCGCTGGCCAGAGATATACTGGATAAACTGAATATCTGCGGGACGGTGATATCGTTAAGAAGAACAGCTGTAGATGATATAAGAGTCGAAGAATGTGACAGGCTTGAAGATATAGAAAAGGGCAGTTATACTGCACATGATCTTCTTGAACTGCTGTCCAAAAGATACAGAACTGTCGACTATCCCGATCCTGAAGTGATCAGAAACGGAAAAAGAATAAAACTCGAAGAAGATGCCGACCGAGTGCTGATATGTCATAACAATGAAGCGCTGGCGATCTATGAAAAGGATCATGATGAATATAAAACGGTAAGGGGACTCTGGTGAGAACAGTCAGAATAAGAGATAAAAATTTTGTTTTTAATGAGCAGATCTGTGCCTGTATCGGTTTTTTTGACGGGATGCATAAGGGACATCAGTCACTGATCAGAGAAACTGTCGCTTGTGCACAAAGAAATGATCTTAAAGCCGCCATGATCTGCTTTGATCCCGATCCGATGGATCTTATCTTTAAAAAGAAACAGCAGCATATTTTTTCACTGAAACAGCGAAAACAGCTGGCCGAATTCTTCGGCATCGATATCATGATAATCATCAGTTTTGATGAAGAGATGATGAGACTATCAGCTGCCGATTTTATTAATGGTTACCTAACCAAACTGAACATCAATGAACTGATCTGCGGTTATGATTTCCGCTTTGCATATCAAGGGAAAGGGGATCCGCGTTCCCTGAAAAGATACGGTAACTTCAAGGTAGACATTGTAGACGAATGTAAAGACCATGGAAAGAAGATATCATCTACCAGGATCAAGGAAAAGATCAGTGAAGGCGATATAAAGGCTGTAAACAGGCTTTTAGGCTTTGACTATTATTTACTGCTGAAGACAGTAAATGTAACGGAAAACAGCGGAAAATGGCTTATAGAAGCAGTTTTGAGTGATAAAGATATCCTTATTCCTCCATCTGCCTGTTTTCCTGATGATATCGTCGTTCACGAGGGTCATTTCAGGACAGAAACTGATTTTCCAGTAACGGCTGAATCAGATATCATCATAGGTTTCATCAATGAATGAATTGTTTGAAAAAAGAGCAGAAAAATACTTTGGGGATGAAAGTAAGTCTTTTCTGAAACTGCTTGCTGAAAAGCCGACACAGGGTTTCTTTCTCAATACCAGAAAAGCCAGTAAGGATGAAATCTATGATCTGTTGGATTTTGAATTTCACAGATCACAGCTGACTGATGACAGCTATTATCATAATGAAGAGAATATCGGTAAAAGTATCGCATATGAACTGGGACTGATCTATCCTCAGGAGATAGCTGCTTCACTGACGACAAAGTTTATCGACAGGAAAGACGTTAAGATCGTCGTGGATATGTGTGCTGCTCCCGGAGGCAAGACCATCAATATCCTCAATAGACTTGACCCTGATGTCCTTTGTATCTCCAATGATGTTAAACATGATCGGTCATTGGTACTTTCCTCCAATCTGGAAAGATGCGGTCTGGATAATGTGATCGTTACGAATAAGGAAACAGCGAAACTGGCTGATGAACTTCAGGAAAAAGCTGATATAGTCATTCTTGATGCGCCGTGTTCCGGCGAAGGGATGATCAGAAAATATCCTGAAATACTTGAGGATTATTCATTAAAGAATATCGATTCACTTGCCAGACTGCAGTCTGAACTGTTACAAGACGCCTACAGGCTTCTTGCGCCAGGAGGACAGCTTATCTATTCGACCTGTACATATGCTTTTGAAGAAGATGAAGATCAGATCAGTTCTTTTCTTGAAAAACACAGTGATATGTCGCTGATACCTGTCGATCTTCCTTCGTCGTCTAAACTGCCGGGTACAGTTAAACTTTCACCGCTAAATAATACTGAAGGCCAGTTCTTTGCTCTGATGAGGAAAAGCGGGATAAAGAATGACGGGAACTTACGTTATATGAAACCGGTAAAAGACAGGACGGTCGAGGATTTCCTTCAGAAGAATCTGATTCTTGATGAATACTATCTGTATAAGAATAATGACCGTTACTATCTCTCACTTATACCGCTCATCGATCTAAAAAATAATGTTCTCAAATACGGTATAAATATCGGAGAGATTAGAAACAGGCGTTTTGAACCCAATCACAATCTTTACCGGGCCAATTCGCTGAGAGGCCTGTACCGCTATAGATATGATCTGAACGAAGAAGAATACACCAGATTCATCAGCGGAAACGAATTCAGAGCTGATCTTACGAATAATTACTATCTGATCACCTATAGAGGACACTCACTCGGTTTTGGCAAGTGTTCCAGCGGTATCATGAAAAATAAATATCCTAAAGGATTGCGAAGAATGATATAATTTTGACTGAGGTATGTAAACTATGGAATTGAAGAAAAACGAGATCGGTACATATACAATAAGTGAAAAAGCATTTGCGGATATCGCCGCTATTGCCTGTTCCGGTATTAAGAATATCTATCCTACCAAAAAAGATTCTGAATTTGTCAGCTGCAAATTGAATAAAAACAATGAGCTGACTGTCAATATCGCTTTAAGAGTAAAACAGGGTGTCGATATCGTAAAGCTCTGCAACAAGGTCCAGGATGAAGTCAAGGAAAACATCCTGCTCATGACTGGAGTCGAATGCAAGAAAGTGAATATCGATATCCAGGGATTCGAAAGCAAAAAGTAAGATCAATTCTTACTTTTTTTCTGGCTGAACAAAACAGGCCCGGATACCGGGTCTGTTTTGTTGCATATAAAGAAGAATAACAAATAAGCTAATGGATATTTAGAGTAACTTTTCCTTCATCGTCTTTATCGATCGTGAAGGAAACGGAATAATCTTTGTTGTCGGTAGATGCGGTAACGGTCGTAGAACCTGATTCCGTTTCACCGTTGATCGAAACGATCAGTTTTTCATCTTCGGTTTTAATATTGAAAGAATCATTGTCGTTATCATAACTCCAGCCTTCCCAGGTGCTGTCCGAATCATATTGTGGAGAAAGAGTTATCGTCTTGTGATCTCCTAATGAAGATGGAACAACACTCAGAGAATGATCAGGTTCAACATAGTATGTAATATTAATTTTCCATGATGTGTCACTTATTATCACTTGTCCGCCATAGTCATGTGAAACGCCATTTGAATCGATCATTGTAAATGTTCCAGCGGAATGACTGTTATCTTTCTTTGCAGTTTTGAATATAGCAAAACTGCTATTGTTTGCAACCCAGGTTTCAAGATCTGATATTGAGGATCCTTGAGTAGGAAGAGTTATTAAAAGGCCCTCTTTTTTCCAATGAGCATAAATCGTTATATCTTCGGTATAGTAATCATCTTCAAGATCAATTATTTGATCCCCACCTTCCGATTTAGTAAACCAGCCAAGGAAAGAGTATTTATAGTTTCCTTCAATGACATCAGACATTTCATACTGACTGTTGTTTTTAATCAAAACATAAGAATTAATCATGCTGATTCTTAACGTGTCAGGAACTTCGCTGTCTTTTCCATGACCGTTTTTATCAAAGTAGACATCATAGCACTTTACATGATCCTTTAAATCGGCTCTGACCGTTTGATCGTGTCCAGGCATTGCAAAAGAATATGCATAATTTAGTCCACTCTTATGTGTTCTTGAAATATTAACTCCATCACCGCTTACTGACACAACATCATAATATTTTGAATTTATTTTCGGATGGTCAGACAAAACAAAGGAAGCACTTTCTCCTTCATCAAAGTATCCGACCTGCTGTGTATCGATTAAACTGTCATTATAGTAAGTTTCAAGTGTTAACTGATAGTCACCGTCAACTACAACTCTCTTCTTGTATTCTTTTGTTCCATCCCCATAAGTGATATATGTCTTTCCGTCGTCCTGTATCTCAACATCTTTTACATAGTCGGTTGGGGTTTTTCCGTCTTTTCCATTGACGCCGTCTTTACCATTCACACCATCACGACCATTTGAACCTGAAGCTCCTGCTGGACCTTGTATACCCTGTGGGCCCTGTAATCCTTGAGGACCACGCTCACCAGTATCACCTTTATCTCCTTTGTCACCCTTATCGCCTTTATCTCCCTTTTCGCCTTTCATATTGCCAAGTGAAAAAGTCTTACCATTGACAAGAGTAACCATGACATTTCCTTCATTATCAGATGAAATATCTGCAATGCTTTCTGCCACTTGCTGGGCTGTAATATCTTTGTTTGAATTGCAACCAAAAAGCATAAGAATAGTCAAAAGACTGATTATCAGAATTAATAACTTTTTCATAATATATTTATCTCCATATAATTAATTAAATTAATGGTAATCTTTCGCAAATAAATTTGTCAAAAAGAGCTATTATTCGTTCTTTTTTACTAATCTATTTGCTCTTCTGAAGTCTATATGTCTGATCTATTCAACAAGTACAAATCATTATGCGAATCCGAATAAAGAAAAGCCAGCTAATTATGAACTGGCCTTTTCTTTATAGAGAAGAATAACAAATAAGCTAATTGACGTTCAGAGTTACTTTTCCATCATCATCTTTAATGATCGTGAAGGAAACAGAGAGATCTTTGTTATCGGTAGACGCAGTAACGGTCGTAGAACCTGATTCCGTTTCACCGTTGATCGAAACGATCAGCTTTTCACCTTCTTTTTTAAAATCGAAATCATGATCACTTTCATCATAAGTCCAGCCTTCCCATGTACTGTCGGAATCATATTGCGGAGCAAGAGTTATCGTCTTATGGTCTCCTGATGAAGATGGAACAACACTCAGAGAATGATCAGGTTCAACATAGTAGGTGACAGTGATCTTCAGTGAAGTATCATTGATCGTTATCTGTTCGCCATAGTTCCGTGTTACACCGTTGGAATCTACCAGGGTAAATGATCCGGCCGGATGATTGTTGTCTCTCTTGGCTTCAACGAAGGTCGCAAAGTAGTTGTTGTTGCACCAGTTTTCCAGATCGGAACGTGATGAACCTGCACCAGGCAGCGTGTAGTAAGCAGTCGCTGTAAGATCTTTAGAGACCTTATTCGAGTTCGTCGAACCTTTTTCATAGCCGTAATACATATCAACATGGACTTTATCACCAGGTGAGATGTCTAAAGAAGTAGAATAATCATCATCGTCGATCACCACATGTTCACTGCTGGAATGGTTACCGGATACAGTGATATCGGCCATGTATCTTATCGGTCCATAGAGTCTCGTGTAATCAAATAAGCTTGTACCTGAAGCAGCGACGATGACTTCACCCGAAGCATTCTTCAAAGAGATGTCTTTGACTCCGCTGGCTTCGTCAAGTTTGGATTCATCAGGATACTTCGGCCATTCTAGTGTAAGTCTTCCGGAAGTTCCGTCAAGTTCGACACTGACATCAGAAGACATATTCTCGACCTTCGGTGAAGGTAGAGATACCAGCTTGACCGCATCGGATTTGATCAGACCGGTCGTCTTCAGTGAATCATCCATGCCATCGGTAAATGCTGCATATGGCCATGTGCCGATAATATGCGTGATTGATGATACACCGGAAGGCTGAGTCAGTTTTACCGGAGTCGTTCCGCCGTGTTCATATACTGCTTCAAGGACCAGATGAGCGATCTTGCCCTGAGGACGATCATTGTAGTAGTAATCTCTTGTGATATATGAAGGCTGTCCGCTGACGGCTTTTTCATAGCCGACCCAGGTACAGGTCGTATATTCGCTTGTAGCGGCGATCAGCCAGCCGTCTTTGATGGATCCTGATGGGATGCCGTAATCAAGAGCGGATTTACCATAGTCGGTCGTGCCGGTCTTGCCGTAGACAGGATATTTGTCAGTCTTGACGAAGGCATAAGAACCGCCGTAGTTCTGAACATTGGAATACATAAGTTCAGTAGTCAGGAAAGATGCGGCCTCAGAAAGGACCTGTGTAGATTCATAGACCGGAGTGATCGGTGACTTGCCGTTGGTAAATTCGATTCTTGCGACTGTATGAGGCGGAGTATAGAGTCCGTAGTTCATGATCGCAGCATATGCAGCGGCATGCTGATAAGGCGTGACTTCACAGGTCGTACCGCCGATCGCATACTGGACATTGAAATCTTCCAGCGTAAAATCATAACCCAGTGACTGAGTATAATTCACTACATATTCATATTTTTTAGCTTCAAGGACCTGATGCAGCGTCTGAATGGCACAGGTATTGATGGAATTACCTAGAGCCTGTTTCAGCGTGACATCACCGACATATGTACCGGAGTCATTGTAGACCAGGATCTGATTGGTGGAATCGAGCCACATCGGTTTATCAGTTAATACGTGATCTGTAGCCCAGCCGAGATTTTCGAAAGCCAGAGCATAGTCAAGGATCGGTTTGATCGTCGAACCTGGCTGCTTGTACTGTTCTGTAGCATGGTTGAGCAATAACTGTCCGCCTCCGGCATAGTTACGGCCGCCAAGGATTCCGACGACTTCACCGGTCGAATTCTTGACACAGACAGAAGCGACTTCGAAATAATCATCAGGGAAGGTAAGATATTCTTCATCCATCTTTCCGGCCTGGATATCATCCATTTCCTGCTGGATGCCCCTGTTCATGTATGTATAGATATGCATAGTCGTTGTATATGGGTCAAGACCGGTAATGGACATGACTTCCGAAATGACCTGGTCGATATAAGCCTGGTAAGGAATGCCTTCACCGTCGCTCTGTGATGAATACGGATCGTTGAGCAGATCTTCGATCCTGACGGATTTAGCCAGCTCATATTCGGACTGCGTGATATATCCGTGATTCTTCATCTGATAAAGGACTTCTGTCAGTCTTTCCTGAGCAGCTTCCAGATTGTAGAAAGGATTGTAGTAGTTAGGTGCGTTGATGACACCGGCCAGCAGGGCACCTTCAACAAGGTTGACTTCATTGAGATCCTTGCCGAAATAGTATTGTGCAGCTTTCTGGATACCGCGGATGTTGTTGGATCCGCCGAAGTTCAGTTTATTTACATAGGATTCAAAGATATCCTGTTTTGATTTGGTTTTTTCCAGTTCCATCGCCAATGCGATCTCCTGGACTTTTCTTCTGACACCGGAAGCACCGCTTCTGGCGGCATTCTCACCGGTATCATCGTTTACGAAATAGGTGTTCTTGACTAACTGCATGGTGAAAGTCGATCCGCCCTGACCGAAAGAGAAGGTACGGAGGTTTTCCAGTATCGCTTTGGTGAAACGCGGTACATCAAAACCGTTATGTTCAAAATAACGGGAGTCTTCTACAGCGACAAAGGCATCAACGACGCAGTTGGGAATGTCATCAAATTCGATGTTCTGTCTGATGACGGTACCGAGGTTGGCGATCTCGTTTCCTTCGGAATCATAGACGATCGATGATTCAGCCTGATCGAAATCGGATAGATTCAGGACCGGTTTGTTGCTTAACATCGTTGCGATAAGGACGATACCGGCCAACAGACCGACCAGACCCATGATCGCAACAAAAGAGACAATTACTGCCCAGACATTCGTCTTGTTGATTTTTCTTTTCTGCTTTACTTTCTTTGTCATAATTCACCTATATCTTAAAGACTTTTTCCGCAACCGCAAGATAGTCACACGGTTTCTGAAACGAATACGGGATCTCAAAACCATTCTTTTCGATCCAGGCATAAGGAAGAGATTTTCTTCCGCCTGAATTATAGAATGCGATGAAATCATTAGCTTTAATCAGAAAGTCTTTATCATAACAGGTCATACGCAGAATGATAAAGGCTATTGCCCCGTGCTTTAAGACATCAGAGAGATGCCTGATCTGATGTGTGTGAATCGATGAGAAGGGAAAGGAGGTCTTAGACTCACATTCCTTCGCTTCAAAGTCGAGATACTTCCCCTTGAAGATCCCGTTATAGTCCGTAGTTGAAGGAACCTTGAAGTAGGCTTCGGTGATCCTGGCAGCACTCCTTCGCGGATAATCGACCTTGACGATAGTGATCGGTGTAGGTTTCTTATACACGACAGCGATATCATTGGTGAGATAATACCGGTTGCTTTTGTTTATGTCTTCTTCCAGTGACATTCCTCTGTGAGCAGCGGAGTGGTTGGATCTTACATAAACTTTGTTGCTGTTGGGATACTTCATCTTTTCACCTAGAAAATATTATATAATAATGATGATCGAAACGCCAGTTTGCTTGATTGTATGCGTTTTTTACGTTATTATTTTTTGTAAGGGAGATAAATATGGAAAAGTTGAACTTGACTCCGGAAGAAATTCTCAACAAAGAGTTTAATGTTGACTTTAAAGGGTACTCACCAAAGGAAGTCGATTCATTTTTAGATAATGTTCTTGAAGATTATCAGATCATGGAAGATAATGTTCAGCAGCTTCTTGATGAAAAGAGCAAGCTGGAAGAACAGGTGAAGGAACTGACAGCCAGGAATATCGAGCTTGAAGGCAGAAAGATGGTATTCGATCTTTCCAACACCACTTCATACAGTTCAGTCGATGTTCTGAAGAGGATTTCAAGACTGGAAGAAATGATGTATAACAAGTAACTCCCAGACAATCGCTGAGAGATCAGAGGAAAGTCCATGCTCGCACATCCTGAGACGGATGTAGTGTTTATGCCAAGTGATAAAAATAAGCTTGGGCAGCGCAAGCTGACGGCTGGTGATCTTCCTAAGGAGCAATCTACGGAATAGCCTGTAAAAGTGTCAAAGAGACGAGTCCGGTGGAAACGGCGGAGTGGAACGTGATAAACCCCATAAGCGAGAAACCCAAATTTGGTAGGGGAACCTGTGATAACGAAATGAAGTGATTCACGGGGCACAATGTGCAGATAAATGATTGTCCAGTACAGAACATGGCTTATTCGGATGTTATTTGTTGCATAAGACCTGATAAGGTCTTTTTCTTTCACGTTATACTTGAAAAATATTCATCCGGATATTAAGATAATTAAGAAAGGCATTTATGATATTATATATTTATGAATTTACCAAATAAGCTTACACTTTTCAGAATAGTTCTCGTTCCTGTTTTATGCCTTGTCTGGCTCTTTCCATACGATGCTGCAGGCATAAATATCGGATATCTCACTGTCGGTCATGTAACGCTTCCGTATCTCAATCTGATCGTTTTGGGTATCTTTGCGCTGGCATCCATCACAGATTTTTTTGACGGAAAGATCGCCCGCAAAAAGAATCTGGTCACAACTTTCGGCAAGTTTGCCGATCCGATCGCCGATAAACTGCTTGTAAATATGATGCTGCTGATCCTGTCATATAAGCATATGATCCCATTGGTCTGCTGCATCATCATGATTCTTAGAGACATCGTCGTTGACGGCTGCCGTATGATCGCCGCCCAGAACGGTGTCGTCGTTTCGGCAGGGATGCTCGGAAAACTGAAGACTGCTCTGCAGATGATCACGATCATCATCGTACTGCTCAATAATCTGCCGTTTGAACTGTGGTATATTCCTGTCGACGAAATACTGATCTGGTTCACTTCTTTTATCTCTGTGGCCGGCGGTTATTCATATTTTATGCAGGTAAAAGACTATATTTTTCAATCGATGTAAGGTATTTTACATTATTTGGCGAATAATGTAATAGGAGGTAAGAACAATTAATGGCTAAAAAAGAAGAGATCATCAGTGAAATTTCCGACGAAAAGAAGGAACAGCTGTTAAATGAAGCTTTAAAAACGATCGAGAAACAATACGGTAAAGGTTCGATCATGAAACTCGGTGAACATGCCTTTGTGGACGTGGATGCCATTTCCACGGGCTCGCTGGCGATCGACTATGCGCTTGGTGTCGGCGGACTGCCGAGGGGCAGGATCATTGAAATATACGGTCCGGAGTCTTCGGGTAAGACTACACTGGCTTTACAGTGTATAGCTGAATGCCAGAAAGGCGGCGGCAAAGCTGCTTTCATCGATGCTGAACATGCGATCGATCCGCGTTATGCCAAGGCGCTGGGCGTTGATGTTGATGAACTGATCCTTTCTCAGCCTGATTCAGGTGAACAGGCCTTGGAGATCGCCGAAGTACTAATCAAGTCAGGTGCTATTGATCTGATCGTCATCGACTCTGTTGCAGCTCTGGTCCCACAGGCCGAATTGGACGGTGAAATGGGCGATTCCAACATCGGTTTACATGCCCGTCTGATGTCCAAAGCCATGAGAAAATTGGCCGGAGCTATGAATGCCAACGGCTGTACGACTATCTTCATCAACCAGCTGAGAGAAAAAGTAGGTGTCATGTTCGGCAATCCGGAAACGACGACCGGTGGACGTGCTCTGAAGTTCTATGCTTCGATCAGACTGGAAGTAAGAAAATCCGAAGCTATCAAGAACGGTCAGGACGTCATAGGAAACAAGGTCAATGTCAAAGTGGCCAAAAACAAGGTCGCTCCGCCATTCAGGACCTGTCAGGTCGAGATCTATTATGGCGAAGGCATCTCTCATCTTTCTGAGATCATCAATATGGGCGTTGATATGGGAATCATTGAAAAATCAGGGTCATGGTATTCCTATAACGGCGAAAAGATCGGTCAGGGTACTGATGCGGTCAGGGCTTATCTGACGGCCAATCCTGAACTCGATCAGAAGATCACGGAACAGATCAAAGAAAAAATGTTCAAAAAAGAGGGCGAAGAGTAATCTGATATGTACCCTCCAAACTGGACAAACCAGTAAGGAGGGTTTTTAAATGAAGTATGACTGGAAATTCAAACTGAAATGTGTTGAGGATTATAAGAAAGGTGTATGGACTGAAAAGCCTGAACAGGCCGGATGCAGTG
>JAFRKA010000026.1 GCA_017432005.1 Erysipelotrichaceae bacterium | reverse complement strand
GAAACTGTTTGCCTATGATTTCATTGACGAAGACTATGTGTGGTATCTCGATTCAGATGTCATATGTATGAACGAGATAATTGATCCGAAAGTCGATAGAGCAATCGGTGCCTGTCTGGACAGTGCACATGCCTGTTTCAATAAAGTAGCTCATATTGATGAGAAATACTATTTCTTCAATACAGGTTCATTATTCATCAATGTGAATAAATGGAAAGAGAATAACTGTGTTCAGAAGGTTGTATATTATATAAACAATATGCAATATCAGCCATTAATGTGTGATCAGGATATCCTGGCTGCTGCTTTACAGGAAGATATCGAAGTATTGGATCCGAAATATGATTATCTGGCCGGTTATGATTATTACGGTGTTCATAATTCATTTGAAATGTATTCACTTGATAAAAAGCCGTTTTATAGAGAAACTGAAATCGCTGAAGCAAAAAACAACATCATTTTCTATCATTGCTTGGGTGGGGTTTTTGGCAGACCTTGGGAAGAGAACAATGAATCACCGGTCAAAGAAGAATTCGATGAATACAGAAAAATATCTGCCTGGCCTGATTTCAAAACTGACAGAAATATCTCAACGTTATTTAGAATCGAGAAAGCGTTAGAGATATTGCCTGATTTCATCTATAACAGGATACATAACTTTGCGATGAAGAATTATGTGAAAGGATTAGGCAGGAAATGAGAGTCTGCTGGCTGACAACGGTGGCAGCACCGTATACGATAAGACTTTTTGAAGAGATCGCAAAGAAAGTCGATCTCTGTGTCGTTTTGAATGACGCCAAAGAAGAGAACAGGAACGATGAGTGGAAGATCATTGAATCTGATTCTTTCAGACTGTATATCATTGATAAGAGTTACAAACAGAAGATCAGAGAGTTAGCTCAAGAATACGATATCCTGGTCGATGGTGTTTATCTGTCTAAATATGGTTATATAGCGGTCAATGAATTTCGTAAACAGAATAAAAAGATCGTCATGGCTGCAGATGGCGGTATACCGAAGAACAGAGGATTTATAATCAACGGAATAATGTCATATCTGATGAATAGACATGATTATTTCCTGAGTTCTTCAGAGATAACAGACAGATACTTTAATTTCTATGGTGTCGATTCAAAGAAGATAAGTCATTATCGTTTTACTTCTTTGACTGAGAAAGATATCAGATATAACCGGGAACTGATCAAAAAACGTAATGAGTTGAGAAAAAAACTGGGAATTGATGACAAATTCACGATCATCAGCGTCGGACAGCCTATAGACAGAAAAGGTTTTGATATACTGGTCAAAGCTTATCTTGAGACAGGTTTGAAAGGCGAGATGAATCTTTATATCATTGGCGGTAAAGCTCAGGACAAAGTACAGAAGATCGTAGATGATAATCATTTGGATAATGTTCATTTTGTCGATCTGATCGGTTCTAAAGAACTGGGAGAATACTATGCTGCATCCGATCTCTTTGTCTTATGTACAAGAGAGGATGTCTGGGGTCTGGTGATTCAAGAAGCCATGTCCTATGGTCTGCCTGTCATAACCAGCGATAACTGTGTAGCTGGATTGCATTTCAATAAGCTCGATGGCAGTGTTGAGATCTGCGAATCGGAGAATGTCAAGGAATATGCCGATCGTATAAAAAGGTATTATGAAGACAGCAAACTTCTTAAACAGTTGTCGGAGAAATCTTTAGACAGCGTCAAGGGATACACGATCGAAAACAGCAGTCAGGATATAATAAATATCCTGAGTTTGCTATAATTTAAAGGAAATGAAAACACTGACAGTAATCCCCGCCTACAACGAGGAAGACAATATAGAAAAACTCATTGACAGTATCAAACAGTATGATATTGATTATTTGGTGATCAATGACTGTTCAACTGATAAAACAGGGGAAATACTGGATAAGAATAATATCAATCATCTTGATCTGCCAATCAATCTTGGCATTGCCGGCGTCACCAGAGTAGGTTTTTGTTATGCACACGACAACGATTATGACTGTGTCGTATGTATCGACGGTGATGGCCAACATTTACCGGAATATATGTATGATTTAATTGCTGAAATCGAAAAAGGTTGTGATTATGTCGTTGGCTCGCGTTTTGTTACAGAAAAGAAGCCGTGGTCGATGAGAATGCTTGGCAGTAGAATCTTATGCTTTTTGATTTATTTAAAAACAAGAAAAAAAGTTTATGATCCGACCAGCGGTATGAGGGCATTAGGCAAAAAAGTAATCGATGAATTTGATCGTTCAATGAATTTCTATGCTGAACCGGATGCATTATGTTATCTTCTGCATAAGGGTTTCAACGTCAAAGAGATCCAGGTCAAAATGAAAGACCGTGATGCGGGAGAATCATATTTTGCCAATCCGTTAAAGTCAGTTTATTATATGCTTTGTGAAATACTTTCGATAGTATTTATCCAATAGGAATCAATTATGAGTTTAAGTTTAAGACTGGGATTGCTGTTTGCTTCATTGATGGTGCTGACGTTCATCATCTTTACTGTTGCACACAGAAAACTTAATATCAAATATTCGATCGTATGGATGCTCTGGGCACTCTTTGCTTTATTGATGGCTATTTTCCCGGAAAGTTTCTATGCATTATCCGATCTGCTTGGCATTCAGATGCCGGTCAATACTGTCTTTTTGATCATGACGGCTTTGTTATATGCTTTGACTTTCTATGTCTATATCATGATCACCAAGCATAATGAAGAGATCATAAAGCTTACCTATGAGATTTCAGCTCTGAAGAAGCAGCTGGATGAACAGAAGAAGAATGAAAGATAAGATGTTTGTCGTTCCCGGCAGTTTTGTGCCGTTCAACGATACTGTAACATTGCTGACGTACAAAAGACTCCGTAACCTTGATCTGGATATGGATGTTTTTTGTTTTAAAGGCAAAGAAGATCCAAGCTTGGTAAAAGAGCTGGAAAAGGATGACAAATTTAATAAGTTCAATATCACCTATACAAGCGATCTTGACTGGTCTGTGCCGCGTAATTATCCTATACGCTTACCAATCAGTCTTTTTCTGATGAACAAGTATGTCGATGATGCTTTGAAGGAATTTGAAAAAGATAATTATAAATATCTGTATACATCAATCGTTCCTGGTATTTCGCATATAGCAGGTAGAAAGATCAAGAAGAAGCATCCGGAAGTGATCTGGTACGCTTCATTCTCAGATCCTTTCAAAGGCTCTCCATACAAAAAGACTGATCTCAGTGACAGAAGTATATTTTACAGAATAGCGTTCAATGTTGGCGGATTCAGTTTATACAATGATAAGTTTGAAGAAGCTGCGGTGCTAAATGCTGACAAACTGATCTTCATATGTGAAGAACAGAGAGATTATACTCTCAAACAGTATCCTGACTATGAACGGTTACTTAAAAAGTCAGTTATCTATCCGTTAACTTTTATACCTGAGTGGGATATGTATAAACAGTTACTGGATGCTCCAAAAGTTAATCATAAAGTTAAACAGGCCGTTCATTTGGGAAGATTGTACGGTCTAAGAAAGATCGATTCTTTCTTGGAAGCATTAAAAGAACTGAACGAAGAGTATGAAGATCTTGATCAGAAGATTGTATTCCATCAGTATTCCGAAATCCAGAGTCCGGATGTAAAAAAGATAAGTGATTACGGTTTAGAGAAGCTATTTATTCTGCATGACAAGGTCACATATCAGGAATCAGTTGAGATCATGAAAAATAATGATGTTCTTGTTCTATTTGATACTTTGATGCCGGGAGCTGAAATACAGCCGTATCTGCCTAGCAAGATTGTTGAATACTTGATGTTAAGGAAACCGATCCTGGGGATATGTGACAGTAACAGTCCGAGTTACCGTATTCTGAAGGAGTATGGTTTCGATACAGTCGGATCAGATAAAGAAACGATCAAGAAGAATATCCTGTCAATAATCAACGATGATAGGAGATATGATTACTCCCTGGAAAAGTTAAATAATGATTATTATGATAAACTATTGATTGACCGATAGAGTAAGTATGAAAGATCTGGGAAAAAGATTAAAAGAGAACTTCAGTAAGAACCGCTATGTGATCGTAGGGCTTTTTGTGGCGTGGATCGCCATCGTAGCTTTTACTTTATACTCATATAGAGACACATTAGGCAAACAGTCCAGTGGTAATGAATTCTACGATAACTATGTTGAATTAACGAGTGGAACATTGATTTGTGAAACTGTTCCTGTTGAAGAAGGTGCAGATACTGTAGCAGTCAAGATGGCTACCTATGCCAGAAAGAATTCAGGAAATATCAACATCACTGTTACCGGAACAAAGAGCGGTAAAGTATATGCTGATAAGACGATCAATGTAAAAAATGTTCTGGATAATACTTTTGTAACAGTTGCCCTGGATGAAGAGCTTTCTGAAAGAAAAGACAAAGACATTAAAGTTGAACTCAGTTCTGACTGTGAAGAAGGAAAAGGTTTAGGAATTTATTATTCGACGATTAAGGTCTTTGAAAACAGCGAACTGAAAATAAATAACGAGATCCAGGAAGGTGATCTGACTTTACGTTTTCTGGTCAAAGATGATGAGCTGGCATTATTCTACAGGATAGTGATAATCTGGGTGATCGTTACTTTCACTGTCATCATTTTCCTTTTGCTTGTAGCAGAACCTAAATACGAGATCTTGTTTACAGTCATTGCTATTGCTTTCGGTCTGACATTCTGGCTGATCATTACACCGATGTCGGCTCCAGATGAGACTGTACACTATGAATACTCATTCCAGTTATCTAATTACATGATGGGTGAAAAGAATCATCTGGTCTTCAATGAGGAATATCAGAATTACGGTTCTTTTGCCGGTCATTTCAATGTCAGTGCAGCTTATAAGAGATTTATTGAGAAAATTAATAGACCGCTAAATCTAAAGGATACCAATGTCGTCATGCGTTTTGATATCCTTGAAGCCTACAAGACATGTTTTGTACCTCAAGCATTAGGCATTACGCTGGCAAGGCTTCTTAACTGGAATATGTTAAGAACGTTCTATACGGGCAGACTGTTCAATCTGATTTTCTATATTATCTGTGTTTATATCGCGATCAAGAAAACACCCGTTCATAAGATGCTATTTGGAATTCTGGCGACTTTACCGATCTTTATGCAGCAGGCTGCTTCATATTCTTATGATACTTTTGTCAACGGACTGACTTTTGTCATCATTGCATTCATGCTGAAATGGATGTATCAGGAAGAAAGGATAAGTATCAAAGAATTCATCTTTGTATTTATAGTTAATTTACTGATTGCACCTATTAAGGTCGTTTATGGTCTTTTCCATTTCCTGTTCTGGTTTGTTCCGGAAGAAAAATGGGGCAGCAAACGAAACAGGATCATTGGAACACTTATCATTACTGCGCCAGCTATGTTTGAGCTTTGTCGTCTGCTCTTCCCACTGATCTTCAGAGTCGTCAGAAAGATCATTGAAAACATAATCGAAAGTTTCGAAGAAGCACGTGATAATACCGGTGTTTATTTGGCTGGAATGAATCGTATCAATCTTAATCGAACGATCACGAATAGTAGTCTTCCGAATTTTGATGAGGGAGAAACTTATACATTCTCTGATGTAATGGCTAATCCTTTGGAGATGCTGGAACTGTTCTTAAGAACAGTCAGATACAGTATCAAGACCTGGTTCTACGGTTCGATTGGCAGAGCTTTATCCGGAAACAGCCTGATCCTTCCGACCAGTCTGGTACATGGATTGTTAGCATTGCTGATAATGTCTGCATTAAGGGAAGAAGATTATGTTGAACCTGTCTGGTTCAAGATACTATCGGTTGTTTTATGTATCTTTGCCGGTTTCATGATGGTCGGAGGCATGTTGATATCATGGACTGAAATTGATCAGTCTGTCATTGAGGACTACGGCGGACCGATTATACAGGGTATTCAGGGCAGATATTTCTCGCCATTGCTTCCGTATCTGTTCATTGTCTTGCATAACGATAAGATTAAATTACCTAAATTCATAGATAAATATGTCATATATTCATTTGTTGTGATCGTATTTGAAGTAGTTGTCTACGTTCTGTCTTACACGTTTGTTAATTAATAAGTATGGGTATGAAAGTAATGATAGTCACATGTTTCGAATCGAATGAAGAACGTGTGAATTATATCTATGATGCCTGTCTTTCCAGAGGCTATGACGTGAAAGCCATAAGCTCTGATTTTTCTCATATCAGAAAAGAAAAAAGAGATAAGTTTTCCGGCAATATCATGTTGCTGGAAGCAAAACCATATAAGAAGAATATGTCTGTTGAGAGAATGCTTTCACATCATGAATTTGCGAAAGATGCTTTTGCATTACTTAGCGAATATAAGCCTGATCTTATCTGGCTGATTGCCCCAGCTAATTCACTGATAGCTGAAGCAGATAAGTATAAGAAAAGAAATCCAGAAACAAAGATGATCATTGACATCATCGATATGTGGCCTGAATCACTGCCTGTCGATCTGAATAAGAATATTCTGCCTTTCAATATCTGGAGAAATATTAGAAGCAATCATATCAACTGTGCTGATCATCTGGTCACAGAATGTGATTTCTATCATGAGATCCTTTCCAAAGAGTATAAAGGAAAGATAGATACGATATATTGGGCAAGGAACAATAAAGATGTAATCAATGATCCGAAACCGGATGATAATAAACTGAATCTGGTATATATCGGATCAATAAACAACATCATAGATACTCAGAAGATCAAGAGCATTATTCAGAATTGTGATAAGGAAGTTGTTTTACACGTTATCGGTGAAGGAGAGAATACTGATTCTTTTATCAACGAATTAAAAGAAGTATGTGAAGTGATCTATCATGGAGCGATCAGAGACGAAAAGGAAAAGTCACCGATCTTTGATAAGTGCCATGCCGGTATAAATGTTTATAGAGATAATCTTTATATCGGTTTTACTACCAAGTGTATCGATTATTTTGAACATGGTCTTCCTATCATAAACAATATCAAAGGTGATACCTGGAAGATGGTAGAGGAATATGATGCCGGAATCAATATAACTGATGATATGAAGATCAATAGTGATATACTGACAAAACAACGTAAGAACTACCAGAAAATTGTTGATTTGTACAACAGAAACTTCACTAAAGAAGTATTTACAGATAGATGCCTGAAAGTGATTGATGAGGTCATGGGATGAAAGTCATTGTTCTGATGTCCACATATAATGGTGAGAGATATATCCGGGAACAGCTTGATTCACTTTTGAATCAGAAGCTGAAGCCTTTTAAGATACTCATCAGAGACGACGGTTCAAAAGATAATACTATCGGCATCCTGGAAGAATACGCCAGTGAACATCCGTTTATAGAATATTATTACGGAGAAAATAAAGGCCCTGCCAGATCGTTTTGGGATCTGATAGGAAAGAGTGAAGAAGCTGATTATTATGCGTTATGCGATCAGGATGATGTCTGGTTTGAAGATAAACTGGAAAGAGCTGTTGAACTGCTGGAAAAGGAAGATAGCTCGATTCCGCTTTTGTATTGCAGCAAATATACATTGACAGATAAGGAACTTAATCCAATCGATTCCAATGTTTCTGAACTGTATAACTTCTCAGATTTTGCGCATTCGCTTTTATACCATACCGCTCCGGGATGTACTTTTGTCTTTAACGATAAAGCAAGAAAACAGATTTTAAAATACGATGTGAATAAAGAATATTGTGTTATTCACGATGCGATCATCCATAAAGTCGTGACGATGTTTGGCAAAATGATTCTGGATAATACATCACATATGTATTACAGACAGCACGGCGATAATGAGATCGGAATGAATGCCAATAAAGTTAAAACTTTTGCCGGAAGAGTGAACAGATTCCTTTTTGGCAATATCAGAAGATACAGAAGCAATACTGCAAAGTCTTTATTGAATGTATATGGTGATGAATGTGATGAAGAAAAGAAAGAATTATTGAATATAGTAGCTAATTATATGTATGATAATAAGCTTAAAAAGCAGCTTTTGAACAGAGAATGCTTCAGATCGGGAACAGTCAATGATCTTTTCTTCAGAATCCTCGTATTAGCAAATTATATCTGAAGATGGTAGAATATAACCTATGAATAAGAAAAAAACTATAGGATTAGGAATTATCCTTACACTGTTTATACTCGGCGCTGTTTTCTTTATGTTTAAAGACAAATTACCGACGCCCGGTAAGAGCAGCGGCGGCAGTGAAATGCCTGCAGCTAATGCGGTCTCAGAAGAGATTACAAAGGGCACAGTTGTAAGCCAGACATTCAGAAACACTAATAACAACATCAAGAAGGTAGAAGTTGTCTTTACAAGGCTTTATGATCTTGATGATGTCAATATTGCGATCGAACTGGTCGAGGGTAACAATACCGTTCTGAAAAAGACGGTCAATGTTAAATCGATCAGAGATCAGCACAGAACGATCGTTGAAGCAGATTCGCCAATTACCGGTCTTTCCGGCAAGGATCTGACGATCAGGATCTATCCTGTAACTGATTCTGATACAGGTGTGGCCCTGATGATCAACGATTCAGAGAATACCGATTTCAGTTTTGGATCAAAGAAAATGAAGGGTACGATCTGCTTCTGTCTGACAAGCGAATAGTTCATGTCTAAAGAAAAACTTAAAAAGATATTCATAGCTATTATTTCGATATATACAGCTTTGGTTGTATCTTTTTATTTTTTGGGTGGAGATCAGATCAAATATAAGGCTTCATCAGGCAATATCGCTATGCCAGAGGCGACAGCCGTCACAGACGAAATCGTTGCCGGCAGTATCGTTTCTCAGGATTTTGTAAATCAAATAGAGAATATAGAACAGCTGGCGATCGTTTTTACCAAATTCTATCGTAATGCCAGTGGCATCATTTCCGTCTCTCTCTATGACGGAAATGAGGCTTTAGTCAGGAATACCATGAAACTGGTGGATGTTCCTGAACAGAGCAGGATCTACCTTGTACCTGAAGAGCCGATAACCGGTCTTAAGGGAAAGAAACTGACATTAAAGATCTACACCACTGCCAAAATCAATCATGGCGCGGCAGTCATGATGAGCAAAGATGTTCCTGATTCAACAGTCAACTTCAATGGCAAGGAGATCGAAGGAACTCTGTGTTTTTCCATAACCGGTTTTGATGAGAATCCGATCGGTAAATACTACTGGCATGTCGTAGGAGTAATAGGCGCATTTCTAGCTGCACTACTCATATATACATACAATCAGTATCTGAAAGGAAGATCGAATTATATCGTTATAGCTATTGCGGCTATCTACCGATATGATTTCCTGATCTCACAGCTTGTAATCAGAGACTTCAAATCAAAATACAAGAGATCCATTCTCGGTGTATTCTGGAGTTTCCTGAACCCGCTTCTGACCATGACTGTGCAGTTTTTGGTATTCTCGACTTTCTTTAAAGCTGATACCCAGAACTATCCGGTCTATCTGTTAAGTGGTGTTGTTTGCTTCAGTTTCTTCAATGAATGTACGACGATGTGCTTAAGTTCGATAAGCGGTAACGCCAGGCTGATCACAAAAGTCTATATTCCGAAATATATCTTCCCGTTGTCGAGGACCATCTCGTCATCGATAAACCTTGGAATATCATTGATCCCGCTGTTACTGGCGTGTCTTGTTTTAGGCGTACATCTTAAACCGCAGGCCCTGCTGTTCTTCTATTTCCTGGCCTGCCTGATCGTATTCTCTTTAGGAATAGGATTGTTCCTGTCGGCACTGATGGTATTCTTCAGGGATATTCAGTTCCTGTGGTCAGTACTTACTCAGATCTGGATGTATGCTACGCCGATCTTCTATCCGGCTGAGATTATTCCAGAGAAGTACAAGTTTATTGTCCGTTTCAATCCTTTATATCACTTTATCGGTAATGCCCGTACCTGCCTTATAAATGGTGTTTCACCTGAACCGCGAGCTTATATCTTCTGCTTCCTGTTTGCATTCATTTCGATCATGATCGGTGCATTCACATTCAAGAAGACACAGGATAAGTTTGCGCTGTATCTGTAGGAGAGTATCAGACGATGGAAAACATGATCGAAGTAAGAAATGTATCGATGAAATTCAGAATGTCTGATGAACCTATCAACTCTCTGAAGGAAATCTTTACACATGCTGTAAAAGGAAAACTTAAATTCAATGAGTTTTTAGCATTGGATGATGTTTCTTTTGAACTGGAAAAGGGCAAGACTTTAGGTCTCATCGGCAAGAACGGTGCCGGTAAGTCAACTACTCTTAAACTTATATCCGGTATTTTAAAACCGACTGAGGGAACTATTATAACCAATGGTAATATCGTTCCGATGCTGGAGTTGGGTGCTGGATTCGATCTGGAATTGACTGGTAAAGAAAACATTTATCTGAATGGTGCTATTTTAGGTTATTCCAAGGAATACTTGGAATCAAAATATGACGATATCATCGAATTTGCGGAGATAAGAGATTTCATCGATATGCCTATCAGGAATTACTCTTCCGGTATGATGGCGAGGCTGGCTTTCTCGATAGCTTCCGTAGTTCAGCCTGAAATCCTGATCGTTGACGAGATCCTGGCAGTCGGTGACGTGGCCTTCCAGGAGAAGAGCTTCAACCGCATGAAAGAACTGATGTCAGGCGGTGCAACGGTGTTATTCGTCTCGCATGATCTGGAAAAGATCGAGGAGATGTGTGATAAAGTCATCTGGCTGAATCGGGGTAAAGTAGTAATGTTCGGTGATACCGATGAGGTATGTAAAGAATATCGAAAGGCACAAGGAATAAAAGAATGATGAACGTACTGGTCGTCTCTACAACTTTTATTCCTTCTGTTTTATTATGCGGACATTGTCAGCTGGAATATCTGGAGAAACAGGGGAAACTGAACTATAAATTCTCCATTTCACACTTTATCAATAAAAGAAATGTAGAATGGGCCGATATCATCGTTTTTTTGCGCTCTGATTCAGATATCGATGCCTATGTATCCAAGATCGCAAAGAAAGCCGGAAAGAAACTGATCTATGTTATGGACGATGATCTGTTAAACGTTCCGGATTATTTGAGCAGTTCACCATATTATCTGCTTCCTTCAACACAACATAATATCAGGACCATCATGTCCAACTGTGATACTTTTCTGACACCTTCACCGGTGCTGTTGGAAAAGTACGGACCGTCTTTTAAATACAAATACAATATCGCAGAACCGTCATTGAACAGGATCAACCGTAAAGAAGAAAACAAGAAAGTCAAGATCGGCTTTGCGGGATCTATAGACAGAGCGCACGACCTAAATGAGATATTGGAAGAGGCCATTACCCAGATCGCTGATAAATACGGTGATTCAATTGAAATAGAGGTAATGGGAGCTAGACCTGATTTTGTAGACAAATTAGGTTTAAAATATCTTCCGTATCAGGACGGTTACGATGCCTATACGGCATATATGGCCAAATGTAACTGGGATATCGGATTGGCTCCGATGCCTTTAAGTGATTTCCATCGCTGCAAGTATTTCAATAAGTATGTTGAATATGCTTCTTTTGGTATCGCGGGTATTTATACCAACTGTGAACCGTATATCTACGGCATCAGAGACAGAGAGAACGGTTTGCTGGTAAATAATACGACTGAAGAATGGGTCAAAGCGATCAGCGAACTTATAGAAAATGAAGAATTGAGAAAAAAGATCTCGGCAGAATGTCTCAGGGAGGCAAATGAGATTTATGCTTTGGATGTGCTGGCTGATGATTATCTTGAAAAGATCACGACTGATTTTGTGAAAGCTGAAAATTCCCATATTCCTGGATTAGGCTTTGCAAAATTCATCATCTTCTTTAAACGCGTTTTCCGGAAAGTTAAGGAGCAGGGCCTTGGTTTCCCATCCTGGTTTGTCAAAAAGATCGGCAAGAAGATCGAAGACCGAAATGAATTCATCAAAGATAACAGGAATAAAGAAAAATTGAAAGATATAATCAGCAAACAAAAGACGATGTTTGTAATCGCTCCGATGTTCGATGATTCTGATAATAAATATAATCAGAGAGTAAAACGTGTCGATGAATATTTCTCTGATTGTTTCAAGATCTATTTTTCAGGAGAAGACCGTATAGCCGAACACCTGAAAGTAGATATCATCGACGATAAACATGCAACGATCATCTGCAACAGTTTTGATATCCTTCAGGCTGAAGAAGTTCTTGATCTGATAGGTAAATGCCATAACTGTCTGATACATAGCGTCATCCGTTTCATGCGCGACAAGATTTCCAATGATATGTACAGAGTGTTCGATCTTCCTGATACAAAAGTCTATTGGGACAGCCATGGCATGATCCCTGAAGAATATCATGAAGCATCAAATTTTCATACTGAAAAAATAACTGCTGATATCGAAAAGATATTCTACGAGAAAGCAGATGTCCTGATCTGTGAGAACGAAGAACAGAAAGAACATTTCATCAGGAAGTATGGAGATAGAGAAATAGAATTCATAATAATATGAGTACTGTAGATAAACTGCTATTCAAGATCAATCCCAAAGCCGTTATTGAAAGATCGGCTTATTTCGACAAGGAATGGTATAAGAAGAAATACAATATTGGATCTGATCCGGCAAAACATTATCTGAATGAAGGCTGGAAATTGGATTATAATCCTTCAGAACGTTTTTCATCAAAAGACTATCTGATCAATAATCCCGATATAAAGGATGTCAATCCATTACTGCATTATGAAGTCTTTGGAAAATATGAAGGAAGAAGAGCTTTTGTTCCGGCAACAGAAATAATGAACAGTTATAATGCCGAAAAGATCGATATACCGTATGAAGAGTATTATAAAAAGATCGAGGAAAAGCAGGTCGTCAGTTTTGATGTTTTTGATACCTTGGTTATCAGACCTTTTGTGAATGCGAATGAAGTATTTGATTATTTGGAGAAAACATATAACAAAAGCGGTTTCGCTAAGCAAAGAAAAGAAGCTGAAATTGAAGCAAGAAAGCAGCTTCAGAAAGAAGTGAATATTGATGAGATCTATCAGTTTATTTCTGATGAATATAAAACATTGAAAGAAAAAGAGATTGAATGCGAGATCAGGTTCTGTCATTTAAATCCACAGATCCGGCCTCTCTATGATAAAGCAAAAGAGCTTCACAAGAGAGTTATTGCCGTCTCTGATATGTATCTTGATTCAAAAGTCATTAAAAAGATCCTCGATGGATCTGACTATGTCATGGATGAAGTATATGTATCGTGCGATCTGAATAAAACTAAGGGATCAGGAGAACTGTTTAAGGAAGTATCTGAAAAGGAAAACATAAAACCGGAAGGTATGGTTCATTTTGGCGATAACTATATAAGTGACTTTTCAGAAGCCAGGACCTGTGGTATCGATGCCTATCAGACTCCAAAGATCGTCGACAGTTTCCTGTCTGATAAAAAGAACAGTTCTTATCTTTCTTTTATGAACAGAAGATACAGTTTGGCGGCTTCTGCTTATATTTCACAGATGGCTGAACATGAAAACAAAAAAAACAATGATTTATTCTTTACTGAATTAGGATATTCATTGGGTGGTCCTTTAGCTATGGGCTATCTGAATTATCTTTGTGAGAAGGCAAAAGAGAAACAGATCGATAAACTGCTGTTTGTTTCAAGAGACGGCTATGCACTGAAAGAACTGTATGAAAAGTATTTCTATGATACTTACAGAATAGAGAATGAATATGTCTATCTGTCTAGAGCTTGTATCTATTCGGGAAGTATCGAAAACAGACTTACTGAAGATCTCAAGAAAATTCTTTCTATTGCGAAGATCAGCATACCTGAAATAGAAATATTTGAGACTGAAGAAGAAAACAGGAAAGAATACGATAAATATAAATCAAAAATCGATGAATGGTCATTAAAACAAAGTAATAATTTGAAAAAACATCTGGAAAAGATAAGTGGAGACTGTTTGAGGATCGCTACTGTCGATATGTTCTCTGGAAACTATACTTCCCAGAAAGGAGCAAAGTATTATCTAAAAGACAGAATTGTGACAGGATTTTATGCAGGGAATTTTGCGGATAATGAAATCACACATGATACATACTCAGAAAGACTATTGGGTATGAGAGACAATCTGCCGGTCAAGATGAGCGAATTCCTGATCACATCATATGAAAGTCCGATCTGTGGCATAGATGAGAATGGAATACCTGTATATGAATATGCCCAGGATGAGAATAAGAGGGTCAGATATGAACAGATCATGAAAGGTATCGAAAAATACTTTGATGATCATTTGCGTTTCTTTGATTTTGATGAGAGATTCATTCTTTCACTTGATGAATGGCTGGATCTGAGTGATTCATATCTGAAAGAATGTGCTGATGAAGATATTGAATTATTGGGAACGATAATCGATTCTGAGAATCCGGTTGCGGATAAAACAGATAAATCTATCTCTGAACTGATCAGATCTTACAGAGAAAAGGGATATTGATAGATGAAGATGTTATAATTTTGGAGTAAAAGAGGAAAAAGACGATGAAAGGTATTATTTTAGCCGGTGGAGCCGGAACGAGATTATATCCGTTAACGATGGTTACATCTAAACAGCTTTTACCTGTTTATGATAAACCGATGATATATTATCCCTTAAGCACTTTGATGCTGGCAGGGATAAAAGATATCCTTGTTATCTCAACACCAAGCGATACGCCGAGATTTGAAGAACTTCTAGGTGACGGATCACAGTATGGCGTAAAACTGTCGTATTGTGTACAACCGTCTCCGGATGGACTCGCTCAGGCCTTTATTCTTGGTGAAAAGTTCATCGGCAAGGAAGCATGTGCAATGGTCCTTGGTGACAACATCTTCTTCGGCGATGGATTCAGTCATATCTTAAAGAAAGCCAAAGAAAACGCAGAAGAAAAGAAGAGAGCGACGATCTTTGGTTACCATGTCAACGATCCGGAAAGATTCGGCATCGTCGAATTCGACAAGAAAGGCAGAGTATTGTCTGTCGAAGAGAAACCGCAGAATCCTAAATCCAATTACTGCATAACCGGTCTGTATTTCTATCCTGCCGGTGTTTCAAAAATGGCTAAAAACGTTATCCCTTCGCCAAGAGGTGAACTTGAGATCACGACATTGAATGATATGTATCTCAAGAAAAAGAAATTGGATGTTGAATTACTCGGCAGAGGCTATGCTTGGCTGGATACCGGAACGATGGATTCGTTAGTTGAAGCAGCCAACTACGTTCAGATCATTTCCAAGAGACAGAATATCGTCATCTCTGCTCCTGAAGAGATCGGATTCAAGTACGGTTGGATCTCAAAGAAACAGCTGATGGAAAGTGCCAAGCGCTATGGAAAATCTCCATATGGGGAACATCTGAAAGCAGTTGCGGAGGATAAGGCTGAATAATGAAGAAGATCGAAACGGCTATTGAAGGAGTCTATATCATAGAATCAGACTGTTACGGAGATAACAGAGGATGGTTCATGGAAACATATAATGAGGCCAAATTCCATGAAATGGGTATCGATACTGTTTTTGTCCAGGATAACATGTCCTACAGTGCCCAGAAGGGAACGTTAAGAGGCTTGCATTACCAGAGAGCTCCTTATTCACAGGCTAAACTGGTAAGATGCACTAAAGGTAAAGTCATTGATGTTGCGGTAGATATCAGAAAAGGATCGCCTACTTATGGCAAATGGACATCTTGTGAATTATCTGCTGAGAACAAGCGTATGTTCTATATACCTAAAGGTATGGCCCATGGTTTTTTGACGGTAACTGATGATGTGGAATTCCAGTACAAGTGTGATGCTTTGTACAACAAAGAATCCGAAGGCGGTATCAGATATGATGATCCGACCATCAATGTCGACTGGGGTTCATTGTTGAACGGTATTGAACCAGTCCTATCTGAAAAGGACAAGATCGCACCGACACTGGAAGAGTGCAATGCGAATTTCGTATATGAGAAAGAATAAATGAAAAAGTTTGGAGTATTAATTATTTGTATTTTATGTCTGGTTTTGAGTTCATGTTCACTGGCAGCATGTTCTTTTATGCATGAACAGACAGAAGATATTCATATCATTTACACAAATGATGTTGCCAGTAAGATCGATAAGAATTTCGGCTATGCCGGGGTCAAAGGCTATACAGATTATGTAAAAAGCAATAATAAATATGTGGCATTGGTCGATGCCGGAGACTTTTATGATGGAGATGTATCACATTTGAGTAATGGCGAGTATATTACCCAGATCATGAATGTTGTGGGATATGACGTAGTCACAATAGGCAATCAGGAGTTTGCAATCGGTCTGGATGCTTTGGCAAACAATATCCATGAAGCTGATTTTGATTTCGTGAGTTGCAATATCAAATACGTTGGTGAAGGCAAAGACGTTCTTAGTGGAGTTAAGCCGTATGTAATCAAGAATTACGGAGGCGTGAGAGTCGCTTTTGTAGGTGTTACAACACCTGAAACACTTATCGAAAATAAACAGGCTTACGAAGCAATCACAGTAAACGGTGTACCTCAATATGATTTTTATGGCGCTAATGATGGACAAGATCTTTACGAACAGATCCAGAAGACTGTCAACAAAGCCAGAAAGAGAGCTGAATACGTTATCCTCCTTGCACATTTAGGTTCCAACAGTGTTACTGAAGGATGGAGCTCAAAAGATGTGATTATGAACACCTATGGTATCGATGCGGTCATCGATGGGCATTCGCATACACCGATTGAAGGTGAGGTTGTACTTAACAAGAACGGTGAAGATGTCGCATTGACATCTACGGGTGAAAAGCTTCAGAACCTTGGTGAGATGATCCTGCATCCTGATCACACCATCAATACGACGTTATATCAGACTGTATATGAAATAGACGCTGGTGTAAAAGAAATGGTGGAGTCTATATTTGAAGAGATCGGTGAATAATTTATGAAAAACAGAAAGATTATTATCGTACTTGCAATCTTGTTTCTATTGATCGTTGCTGGGGCTCTCGGTTCGATCAAGGGTGCTAAATTCCTGATGGAAAAATATCACTATCTCAGAGACAAGGTAACGGAGATTGACAAATTCAATCAGGAAAACATCAGACACTACGACTTTGATTATTCCTGGGCAGAAGGAAACAGACTGATAGCTCATGCGTTTGGCGGTAAAGGATCAAAGACTTATACAAATGCTCTGGAAGCATTCCTGTATAACTATGAACTGGGTCACAGAATCTTTGAGGTAGATTTTGATCTTACTACTGATAATAAGACGATATGCTGTCATGATGAGGAATGGTGGAGATATATAACCGGTAATGAAGAAAGTGGTGTTGAGTATTCATACGAGAACTTTAAGAATACAACGTTGTTCAATGATTATACGCCTCTAGATTATAAGGATATCGTTGATCTGCTTAACGAATATCCGGATATATATATCATTACTGATACGAAGTATTCTGATGAATTAAGTGTTTATAAGCAGTTTTCACAGATTGTAGACTATGCCAGGGAAGTTGATCCGGAAGTTCTGGACAGGATCATTCCGCAAGTCTATACGAAGGATATGCTTAATTATGTCATGAACAACCATGATTTCCGTTCAGTCATTTTCACTCTATATCAGATTCAATGGGAAAAGGAAGATATAGCTAAATTCTGTAAAAGAAGTGGAATTAACTTTATAACTGTCAGTTCAGATAATATCGAATCGGATATTCTTGATTTATGGAAATCCATGAATATCATAGTCGCAGTCCATACAATCGATGATACTGAAGAAGCGAAAGAGTTAATTGATGACGGTGTAGATATGATTTATACGAATTTTATTGAACCTGATGATTTTGGCAACTAAATCATTTTAAAGTATAAAGGATTTCATTAATCTGATAAGAATATAGAGTTATCTGTTTTAATTTGGTAAAATTATGTTGATATCCGGATAACGGAAAATTTTTGTTGTGTGATAACGTATAGTATAGAAAATGAAAAAGAAAATATCAATTGCAATTCCTTGCTACAGATCTGAAAGCACGATCGGAAGATTAACTGAAGAAATAACAAAGGAAATGAAAAAACACAAGGAGTTTAGTTATGAAATAATCCTTGTAAACGATTGTTCACCGGACAACACTTTTAATATCATTGCTGATCTTGCAAGAAAGGACGAGCATATTATAGCTTATGATCTTTCTAAAAATTTTGGTGAATCATCTGCATTGATGGCTGCTTTTTCTAAAGCTAGTGGTGATTATATTGTAAGAATGGATGATGATGGTGAACATGATCCTAAGTATCTATTCCAACTGATTGATAAACTTGAAGAAGGATACGATTATGTTTGTGCTGAATTTAAAAATTATCACCATACTTTATACAAACGTATAGGATCAAAGTTTAATTATTGGTTTCTTACAAAGATGATGGATATTCCAAGCTGTTCAATAATGTCTAGCTATAACGTGACAAGAAGATATGTAATTAATGAAATTTTGAAATATGAAAATCCTAAACCATATATTGATGGCATGGTTTGGGCCGTTACAACAAAAACCGCTTCTGTGCCGATTGAACATGGATATAGATATGCTGGAGAATCAGGATATAACTTCAGCAAATCGGTTGCACTGTGGTTAAACGGTGTTACTTCATTTTCAATAAAGCCATTGAGACTGGCCTCGTTAAGTGGATTTATATTTGCATTTTGCGGATTTGTTATCGGTTTAATTGTTATTATTGATAAATTAATACATCCAGAAGTTGAAGCTGGTTGGACATCAATGTTTGCAACGTTGTTGTTTATTGGTGGTTTTATCATGATTTTCCTTGGTTTAATTGGTGAATATGTTGGAAGGGGATATTTAATCAGTAACCATATTCCACAATATGTTATAAGAGAAGAAGTTAGAAAAGAAAAAGCAAAAGGGAGCAAGAAATAATAATGAAGATTTTAGTAACAGGTGCAGCAGGATTTATTGGTTCGAATTTTGTATATTATGAACTAGAGAAATATCCGGAAGATGAAATAGTAGCTTTGGATTTACTGACTTATGCTGGAAACCTCAAGAATCTTGATGGTTGTAAGGATAATCCCAAATTCAAATTTGTAAAGATGGATATCCGCGATCGCGAAAGCATCAATAAGCTTTTTGAAGAAGAGAAGTTTGATATTGTTGTCAATTTTGCAGCAGAATCACATGTTGACAGAAGCATCAAAGATCCGGAAGTGTTTTTAAGAACCAATATCATCGGTACGGAAGTGCTGATGGATGCATCTTTGAAATATGGCGTCAAGAGATATCATCAGGTCTCAACTGATGAGGTCTATGGCGATCTTCCTCTGGAAGCCACTGATTCATTCTTTACAGAAACGACGCCATTACATACGAGTTCTCCATATTCAGCTTCTAAAGCTTCAGCCGATCTGTTGGTCATGGCCTATCACAGGACATTTGGATTGAATATGACGATCACCAGATGTTCAAATAACTACGGTCCTTATCAGTTCCCGGAGAAACTGATCCCGTTAATGATCAATAATGCCAGACATGACAAGTCTTTACCGGTATATGGCGAAGGCCTGAATGTCAGAGACTGGTTACATGTATATGATCACTGCGCCGGAATCGATTTAGTTATGAGATACGGAAAGAACGGTGAAGTCTATAATATTGGTGGTCATAACGAGAGACATAATATCGATGTTGTTAAGACGATCTTAAGAGAACTGGATAAACCGGAAACACTTATTACCTATGTAACTGACAGAAAAGGTCATGACTTAAGATATGCGATCGATCCGACCAAGATCGAAAATGAATTAGGCTGGAAGCCTAAGTATAATTTTGAAACAGGTATCAAAGAGACGATCGAATGGTATATGAATAATCAGGAATGGATGGATGACGTCACTTCCGGTGATTATATGAATTATTACGAAAAGATGTACGGGGACAGATAGAAAATGAAAGTGCTGGTTACAGGTGCCAACGGGCAGCTGGGACATGATGTCGTTAATGAATTAAGAAAAAGAGGCCATGAAGCAGTTACAACTGATATTGCCGGTGATATGGATTATCTTTTGGATATCACAAAAGAAGATGTCATCAATGCCGTAAAAGACATCAATCCTGACGCAATAATTCATTGTGCCGCCTGGACAGCAGTTGATGCAGCAGAAGACGAAGAAAATAAAGATAAAGTCTATGCGATAAATGTCACCGGTACAGAGAATCTGGTCAAAGCGGCAGCAAAACTGGACTGCAAGTTCCTGTATTTAAGTACCGATTATGTTTTTGACGGACAGGGTGAGGAACCTTGGAAACCGGATGACAAGTCATACGAACCGTTATGCTACTATGGTGAGACAAAACTCAAAGGCGAAAAGAAGGTTGCAACTTTAGAGAAATTCTTTATCGTCCGTATAGCCTGGGTCTTTGGCAAAAACGGAAAGAACTTTATTCAAACGATGATCAATGTCGGAAAGACACATGATGAAGTCAGAGTAGTAAATGATCAGATCGGTACGCCGACATATACATATGATCTATCGAGACTGCTTGTCGATATGATCGAAACAGACAAGTACGGATACTATCACGCTACCAACGAAGGCGGTTATATTTCCTGGTATGATTTCTGTGTTGAGATCTATAGACAGGCCGGTATGAACACAAAAGTCATTCCCGTCTCAACGATCGAATACGGATTGAGTAAGGCCAAGAGGCCATTTAATTCGAGACTTGATAAGTCAAAACTCAGTGAAAACGGTTTTGAAAGATTGCCTGACTGGAAAGATGCGCTAAGCAGATATCTTAAAGAAATAAGTTGATGGAAAATGCGAACAGATATTACAACTGGTTTGAGAGATTTATATCAGTGATCACTGATATATTTTTCTATACGATACCATTGGCATCATTATATGTCTTTACCAGTTTTTTATCCGGAACAGTCAGAATGGTTTTCTTCGGTATGCTGATCATTGTATATCTGCTAGTGATACGTTTTGGTAAAGAATTAATCAAAAAGTATCTGGAGATAATACTTGCTTATTTCAGCGGAATCAGCGAAAGAAATATGCTGATCATAATTGCAGTTATAATGATCATCACCAAGGTGATCGTAACTCTATTATTCAGCTACGACGCGACTGCTGGAGCTGATATTAAGATTTACAATGATATCGCTGATGAAATCGTTTCTACAGGCGATATACGCACCAGTGCTATCTCACATCTGTTTGGCATTGCTTTACATTTTGCAGTATTCAAGTTTTTACATATTCCACTTCATATAGGAACGTTTATTGCTTTCTTCATTGGAACGATAGTTAACTTCTGTTCATTTAAAGAAATCATTGGAAAAGAGAAGACTTTCTTTTTAACAGTTGCTTATCTGCTGATGCCGTCTACTGCCATGATTTCATTCTGTTTGACACATGAATTATTTGTATATTTTTATCTTTCTCTGTTTATGTTTTTCCTTAACAGGATGTTAAGAGAAGAGAAAAACGGAAAGATTCTTGGATATACAGTTGCTATGATCTTGTCGACCGTGATGACCTGCTTTGTCAACCCGGTCGGTTACATTATTTATGTCATTTCGGGTTTGCTGATGCTTTTCAGCAATATCAAGTATCTGAAGAAAGCGTTACTAGTGGTTGTCTTGATCATGTCGGTCGTTGGATCAAACGCTATCTCATCTTATCTGAATGTAAATGAATTTAAGACAACAGTTAATACTTATACGATCCTTATCCATGGTTCTAATATCGAATCATTGGGTGAGCAGGTAGATGGTTATCCAAAACAGAAGATGAGAGAATATCTGGAAGAAAATGATATCTCCATGAAGAACGAACATTTTCTTGAAGGCTATAGAGCTGTTCTGATAAATCAGTATATATATTTGCTCAAACATCCGGTTGATCTTGTGAGATTAGTATCACATAAGATATATATTCTTTGGAGCGGAGTTCATTATCCTCTTGAACTGGCAAATCACTATGGTGCTTTCAGTGATATTGTCATGGATGCGTTCCTGGCGATAAGCACGATAATCTATCTGTTTATTGTTACTGTTGGAATCGTTTTTTCAGACAATAAGAAATCATCTATATATGCGGTTAACTATAAACTGGTAATCCTTGGAATTTTTGCTGTAACCATGTTAAGTGTTCTGTTAAATAAATATACACTGTATGCAACGATGTTTCTTTACTTTATATCATTACAGAAAGCGAGCCTTAATTATGAATCAAGAAGTTGATATCCATGCCGACGACTACGGATACTCCATAAATACATCCTTAGACATGCTCGAATGTATGAGAAAAGGCTGCCTGAACAGTTTTTCGATTATCTGCAATAACAGTCTTTTTGAAGAAAGCATGGAACTTCTGTATAAGGAAATTCCCAGTCTTCCGTTTCTGCCTCTGATCTCCATTCATCTGAATATTCCTGAAGGGAAAAGCGAAAGTGATCTATTTCCAATGTCATGGGGCAGACTGTTTTTATCTTCGTACAGTTTCAACAAAAAGCAGATTAAACAGGAACTTAAAAAAGAATTAAAAAGACAGATCGATAAAACTCAGATAGTAATAAATAAATGTATCACGATCGCCAAAGAAAACGGTATTGAATGTAAACAGAAGGGGATCAGGATCGATTCTCATATACATACACATCTGATACCTGTTGTATGGGAAGCTCTTACTGAAGTTATCGAAGAAGAAAAGTATGATGTTGAGTATATAAGGAATCCTAAAGAACCCTTATCTCCTTTTTTAAAGAATATATCTTTAATCGGAACATACGGGGTTGCGAATCTCATAAAGAACAGGATACTGATGTTTTATTCAGGTGAAGTTGACAGATATTGCGAACAACATAACTTGGATAAGATGTATATGTGGGGTTTGGCTATGTCAGGTCATATGGATTATGATAGAATACAGAAAGTTTATCCTGATATGCTGAAAAAAGCTGAAAGGGATAAACGCAAACTTGAATTGCTGTTCCATCCGGGTAAGGCTTTACCGGAAGAATACAGCGGTGAGATGAATCCTGATTATTTCAAAAACGCCAATCTGTCTGAAAACAGACATATTGAGAAAAATGCCGTGATGAATATTAAAGACATTATCTGATGAGGAAAAAAGTTATGGCAACAAAAACGAAGAAAAAAATGATTTCTGTTATAGTACCATGCTTCAACGAGGAAGAAGCTCTTCCGTTTTTTCATACTGAAACAAGCAAGGTCTTAAAGAAACTTGGTACAGATTATGAGCTGATTCTGGTTAATGACGGATCAAGCGATAAAACGCTTGATGTTATGAAATCGCTGGCCAAGAAAGATAAGCATGTCGTATATCTTTCTTTCTCCAGGAATTTTGGTAAGGAATCAGCCATGTATGCTGGTTTATGCAATGCGAGTGGTGATTATGTCGGTTTTATCGACGCTGATCTTCAGCATCCTCCAATTCTGCTTAAAGATATGCTTAATGCACTGGAAACGGGTAAATATGACTGTGCCGCCTGCCGCAGAATCGACAGAAAAGGGGACTCAAAGATCAGGACCTGGTTTGCAAGAAAGTTCTATAAGCTTATCAACATGATATCTGATGCGCAGATGGTCGACGGAGCAGGTGATTACCGTCTCATGACCAGAGAGATGGCTGATGCCATAATATCAATGAGCGAGTATAACAGATTCTCCAAGGGTATCTTCTCATGGGTCGGTTTCAATACATATTGGATTGATTATGAGAATGTAGAAAGAGTTGCAGGAAAGACTTCCTGGAGTTTCTGGGGTCTTGTTAAATACGCTATTGATGGTATCGTCAATTTTTCAAACGCACCACTCGATCTGGCGTCATTTATCGGATTAGGAACAACAGTTTTAGCCTTTTTATATCTGCTGTTTATTGTAATAAAATACGCTTTCTTCGGTGATCCTGTCCAAGGTTGGGCAACACTGGCCTGTATAATTCTGATTACAGGCGGTATGCAGCTGTTCGCTTTAGGTATTATCGGCCAGTATATTGGAAAGACTTATATGGAGGTCAAAAACAGACCACATTATATTATTTCTGATTCAAATAAGAAAAGTATCAATAAGATCAAGTAATGACTGAAAGATTTAACAATAAAGAAAATGCGAAAATAGCTTTAGGTTTAGCCAATACTTTCGTTTATGAAATAATCTTTTTAGCTACCCTGATGATGGGCTATACAGATTATTTCTTTTATTATTCAAACGGATATATTTTATTCTTTGGTATCTATCTTGCTTTCTTTATTGTTTTTGGCCGTCTTTTCAGTTCATTCAGCTTAGGTGATGCTACAACGACAGATCTTTTCCTTTCTCATGTGCTCACCCACCTGTTCACTGATTTCATGATCTATCTGGTATTGTGTCTGATAACATTAAGACCTTTGCCGGTATGGCCTATCTTGATTTTATTAATCGTTCAGATAATCATTGCGGCTTTTCTTCTGTATATCGAAAACCGTTATATCAGAAGGAATTTTCCTCCTGTCAGAGTCGTCGCCATTTATGGTGAATCTCATTACAATCTGATCGGCAAGTTAAACAATATTAATGATCTTTCGATCAATGTTATCAGAACAGTAGATTTAAAAGACATAAACTATAGAAAAATCGATGAAACGCTCAAGGATGCGGATGGAGTCGTCACCCTGGATGTTCATCATGAGAATAAGAAAAAAATATTCAAAGCTTGTTATGAAAGAAAGCTTCTGATTTACGATGTCCCGAGCATCACGGATATGTTGTTGGCCAGCAGCGATATCCTGCACATGGTCGATACACCGATCCTCAAGATAAATAAGTTTGGTCCTTCACAGATAGAGAGACTTTTCAAAAGGCTTATCGATATCATCGGTTCTTTGATCCTGATCGTAATAACCAGCCCGATAATGCTGCTGGTGGCGATCGCGATCAAGATCCAGGATGGAGGAGATGTCTTCTATAAGCAGGTCAGACTTACGAAAAACGAAAGAGAATTCAAGATCATCAAATTCAGATCGATGGTCATGAATGCCGAAAAGAATACCGGCGTAGTATTGGCCAAAGAAAATGATGACCGTATCACTCCGGTTGGAAAGTTTATCCGTAAAGTAAGATTTGATGAGTTACCGCAGTTGATAAATATTCTGAATGGAGATATGTCTTTTGTCGGCCCGAGACCGGAAAGACCTGAGATCTATGACAAGATCTGCAAGAATATGCCGGAATTCAGATACCGTCTTGTGGTTAAAGCCGGTCTGACCGGATATGCACAGGTCTATGGTAAATACAATACATCATTAAGAGACAAACTCTTGCTGGATCTTTACTATATCGAAAACTACAGTATCATCGATGATATTAAGCTGATCTTACTCACAGTAAAGATTTTGTTCAATAAAGAAGCTACTGAAGGAATAACAGAAGAAAATGAAGAAGAAGGAACTGAGTAAAGCATTACTGTTTTTTGTACTGATGTTTCTGGCTATGGCATGTATCTGTGTCATTTTTTATGTGAAACGTAATTTTGTTTTAATTGGTACAAACCCTATAGCACAGATATTATTCCATTGTATAGTTCAGATCGATGGTGCTGATCCTGTCTTTATCAGAGGAATCATCAAACATTGCGTGCTCGTTCCTTTGGTAGGAGCTTTACTTGTCACTTTACTTGTATTTGGAAATTTCAGCGTATTAAGCAAAACTTATGACAGCAAGTTGATCAGTTTTGTCAGAAAAAAGAGTTTACTGATCGGACTCGTTTGCCTGTTATGTTCGTTTATTTCGTTGTCTGTATATCTTCGTTTACCGGAATACATAAAAGTCTATACCAAGACATCGACATTATATGAAGACGAATACGTGGATCCGGCTGGAATGGAATACAGTTTTCCTGATAAGAAGAGAAATCTGATCTATATAATGCTGGAATCAGTTGAGACCAGTGATTATTCAAAAGCAGAAGGCGGAGCTCTTGATTATAATTGCATCCCTGAATTATATAGGATTGCAGAAGAGAATATAACTTTCAATGACAATAAGGGTTATGATGTAGCGCCTGGGGCCAGCTGGACCGTGGCTTCCATGATCGCTCAAAGCAGTGGTATCCCGCTAAATATTCCGATCGGTGAAAATGACTTTGTAACTTCCAATAAATTCTTACCGGGAGCTTACAGTTTGGGAGAGATCCTGGAAAAAGAAGGATACAACAACATGCTGGCGATCGGTTCAGACGCAGTGTTCTCCGGAAGGAAATACTACTATGAAATGCATGGCAATTACACCATCCATGATTATAACTATTTCTGTGAAACAGAAAGATTTGATTCTGATATGACGGAGTGGTGGGGAATGATCGACCGCTATCTGTTTGAGCTGGCAAAAGAAGATGTTCTGGAACTGGCAAGTAAAGATGAACCTTTCAACTATACGATGCTTACAGTTGATACTCATCATCAGGATGGAGTCATCTGTGATGACTGCCGTGATGACTATCCGGAACAGCTTGCCAATGTCTATGCCTGCAGCAGCAGAAAGGTCGATGATTTCATCAATTGGTGTAAGCAGCAGGATTTCTACGAGAATACGACGATCATCATTGTAGGCGATCACTGCAGCATGAGTGTTGATTTCAGCGAAGTGATCGGAGATTTTGACCGTAAAGCATATTATACGATCATAAATCCGGATGATGATTGTATACCTACAAACAATAGAACTCTATGTACATTTGATTTCTATCCGACGACTTTAGCTTCGTTGGATATCGATTTCGAAGGTGAAAGACTGGGATTGGGAACAAATCTGTTCTCGAATGAAGAAACTCTTTGCGAAAAATATGGAAAAGAAGATTTCTTCTCACTTGTGAAACAACATTCCAAGTACTACGACAATCATATTCTTTACGGTTTTGAGTGATTCAGAACCGTGTTTTCGTTTTATGTGAATTTATGTGAATGTTTGAAAATGCATACCGTATTTACTATAATTTAAGAAAGATTAATCAGAATCCTTTTTACTTATGGAAAAGAAAAATTTTGTTTTAAAAAGAGAGAAGATCAAGGAAAAGAGAGCTCATAAAAGACATAAAGGGATGAACAGATATCTCCTGATGTTTTTACTGATGCTGCCTTTTCTCATTGCTATCGCTATTTTCAGTACGATTGTTGTTAAGGAAGCAAAGAATCTGAAATCATTAGCTGCAGGAAATGCTGTTCAGGAAACTAAACCAGAGAATATTATTGGTGATGGTTGGTATATCCTAAGAGACAATGCGACCGATTACCAGAAAGAATTGTTTGCGCAACTTAAGGAAGCAATCGAGGGTGAAGGAGCTGATGACCAGGCGAAAGCCAGTCTGGTTGCGAAGAATTATGTCGCTGACTTCTATACCTGGACAAACAAGAGTGGTCAGTATGACATCGGCGGAATGTATTACATCTATGATGGTGAGTTTAAAAACGGAGACCATTACAGAAACAATGTATATCTGTCTGCCAGAGACGGTTTCTATAAGTATTTAAGTACATATGCAACTCAGTATGGTAAAGAGAACCTCATTGAAGTCACAAATGTAGATGTAACAAGATGCATCAAGATGAGCGAACCTTACGAAATAAGTGAACATAAGGAAAACAGACAGGACGAAAACGGTGAGTGGTACGATTACCGAGAAGTAGAAGAGTATGAAGCTTATTCGGTAACATGCAAATGGACATATAAAGAAAACTCAAAATTGAATTTAAGCCAGTTCGCTAATACGGTCAATCTGGCTATCATAAACAATGATGGCGAATTCCAGATTGTCGAAGCGAGTGAAAACGCAGTACAACCAAGAAAAGAATCGGATAACAACACAGATGAAACAAAAACTGAAGAAGAAACTGAGACAACAGAGACCGAAACTGTCGAGTATTAAAATGAAACAGTTTTTCAGTGGGGTCAAGGCAAAGCTTGCTTTGGTCAAGTGGAAAGAAGTCCTTCCACCCACTGTACTTGTTTTAGCGCATGTCGCTATCCTTTTGGCGATTCTCTGGTCATGGAGATATTATTCTATTTATCCGTCTTTATTCGGAAGTATTGTTGCGATAGTTGTATGTCTGATGGCAATCATCGACATAATATTCTTTGTTGGTTTTAACCATAGAGACACAGTTCTTAAAACGATTGCTATGGTGATGGCCGTTCTGCTTCTTATCGGAGGAACAGTCGGTTCTGTATTGCTTGGCAAAGCAAACAAGATCGTCAATAACGTTCTTGATGATGGAAAATCAGACAAGTATGAAACTTTCAGTGGCGTGTTTGTCTACTATGATAAGAATGAAGGTGCCAATAACTTCACATCATTAAAGGATCTTAACGGTAAGCGTGTTGGTATGCTTGTAGAAACAAGCAATGGCTTGACTTATATTGCTAATCAGCTGCTTTCAAAAGAAAAGATCGATTACGCACAAATAGACTATAAGACCAATGCTGAGATGATGCAGGGCCTTCTTGATGGTGATGTCGATGCGATCGTCATCACCAGTGCCTACAGAAGCATCTATAAAGGGGTCGAAAATATTTCTGCTGAAAATGCTGCAACGGAAGAAACTGATGACACTGATACAGATACAACTGAAGCTTTGATCAATGAAACAGATGATGATACTGATGCCGAACCAGGCGAAGGTGATGATCAGGATGTAGCAAACATGACCGCTTCAACAGTTGAAGAATCACCATTTGCCAAGTATCTGCCTGACTTAGTTGATTTCTACAGTTTCGAACAGGAACTGAAAGTAGAAAAGAGCAAAAGCACAAAAAACATCAGCACAGAACCGTTCAATGTCCTTCTGATCGGTTATTCAAGAACCGATATTGGCTCTCCTGTCGGTCTGGCTGACTCCATTATTCTTGCGACGATCAACCCGCAAACATATGAAGTATCGATGACTTCTATTGCCAGAGATTCATTTGTACCAATTGCTTGTTATGGTGGAGAATACGATAAGATCAACTCCGGAAGATCTACTTCAAGAGCATGTTTTATTGAGACGGTAGAAAACTTCATCGGTATGGATATCGACTACTACATGGAACTTGACTATCTCGGACTTGTTCAGATCGTCAACGTTATTGGTGGCGTCAAGATCAATAACCCAGTCGATTTTGAGCTTGATGGAATCTACGTTCCGGCAGGTGAATATGTAGCCGACGGACAGATGGCTCTGCAGTTCTGCCGTGAAAGACATCATATGCCTAACGGTGACTTTGACAGACAACAGCACCAGAAAGAAGTCATCATTGAAATCGCTAAAGCATTTATCAGTTCAGGTAGTGTAACTTTGCCATTGAAGGCGATGGAAGAAGCTTCAGACTGGATGTCGACAGATATGACCTTGAGCCAGTTGACCAGCATCTTTAATCTGCTTCTGAACACCAAAAACTTCACTAGCCTTGATACATTCAGTTTGGTCGATTTCCAGAATACGAGAATCACCGGTTACGGTGGCATTATGTATTACAGCTATGCTATGCGTCTGCCATTATGGGTCTATCTGATCTATCAGGGTTCATATGACGAAACAATGGAACATGTGAATAATGTCATGGGCAACTACAAAACCATTACTCAGGCAAAAAATCACAGTTTTTCACTGAATAATGAATATGAAAGACCAGAACTTATCTCAACAGAATATGAACATAAGTTCCTTTATGAACCGGATCCAATGCCTCCATATTGGGCAACATTGGAAGGAATGACGACTTCTGAAGCTTTGGCTTGGGCAGCAGCAAATGGTGTTAGCCTGAGTGTGAATACGATTAAGGCGGGCGAATCTGGATATGATGCAGCTTATGAGGGCTATGTTTATTCACAATCTCCAAGACATGGCTCATTGATATCTGAATATCCATCCGGATCAATCACTGTTATGGGTCCTGCCACGATCGACGAGAGTAAGCAGGTTCCGGACTTTGTTGGACATAGCTACTCTAAAGCTAAGTCATGGGCTAAAGAATATGGTATTCCTTATGACATCGACTTCGATACTGATGTTAGTGGCGATGTTGGTGATGTTGTTTCTCAGTCACCTCAGGCAGGAACTGCAATTGATAAAGTCAATATGCTTAAGATCGTAGTTAAGGCTGGCCAGAAGAAAGTCAAGTTTGACACTAACGGACATGGTTCTGCTCCAGAATCAATTTCAGTAATTACTGGCGATGATGCTAAGCCATTCAAAAATTTAAGTAACGATGGCGAATATGTATTCCTTGGCTGGTTCACTTCTCCTACAGGAGGTGATAGAGTATACGACACCGATGATGTAAGTGGTGATACTACTGTTTATGCTCATTGGGAGAAGAGCCATTCTCATTCTTATAACACGCTTATTAAAACTGTAGATGCAACTTGTGATACAGAAGGTAAGAAGGTATGGCAGTGTTCTTGTGGAGACACCTACACAGAGACGATTCCAAAGAAAACTGAAGGTTGTTCAACGACTCCTGATCCCGGAACCGATCCCGGAACTGATCCCGGAACTGATCCCGGAACTGATCCCGGAACCGATCCCGGAACCGATCCCGGAACCGATCCTGGAACCGATCCCGGAACTGATCCCGGAACTGATCCCGGAACTGATCCCGGAACCGATCCTGGAACCGATCCCGGAACTGATCCTAACCCCGGAACAGATGATCCACCATCAGGAGACCCTGAAAACGATAGTTAAATACATATAAAACAAATCAGATTAAAGCTATAGTATTGATACGAAAGTTTGATATTATAGCTTTTATTTTGACAGGTTGATAATGGATAAATGTGATAAAAACCCGCAATAGTAAAGAATCATGTAAAAGAATAAGCAATTACATTTGTGTTTTTATTTATTTCCGGGAAATAATAATCAGAAAAACACGATGAAATCAGGTTAAATTATGATGTTTGACCTGTTTTTTTAATTGAAAACGCTTTACTTTTGAAACACCGAGTGGCGTTGAATAATGTATATGCAAAAAAGTCAATAAAATAGGCACTTTTTTGATGAAAAGATGTTGAAAACAGAAAAATAAAATCATATAATATACGAGCGCTCGCGAAGATATGGAAGATTGCTGGCACACGGAGACTGTGTGATAGTGTGATAACCAGGGAACTTACATGGAGCGGGTTATCCGAAAGGATTAATGGAATATAGGAGGAAAATTCTATGGCAAAAAACAACGTAAGGATCAAGTTAAAAGCTTACGAACACAGATCATTGGATGCGGCTACCGAGAAGATCGTCAAGGCTGCTGAAGATGGCGGTGTAAAGAAGGTCATCGGACCTATTCCGCTTCCTACTGAGAAGCAGATCGTAACTGTTCTGAGATCAGTTCATGTCAATAAGGACTCAAGAGAACAGTTCGAAATCAGAACGCATAAGCGTTTAATCGAAATCATCGGACCTAGTGCCAAGACGATCGATGCCCTGTCTCGTCTGGAACTGCCCAGTGGTGTAGATATTGAAATCAAATTATAAAGAAAGGTGACATCATGAAAGGAATACTTGGAAGAAAACTTGGTATGACACAGGTATTCACCGCTGAAGGTGATCTGATCCCTGCAACTGTTATCGAAGTTGAACCGAATGTCGTTCTCCAGAAGAAGAACAAGGAAACAGACGGTTATGAAGCTTTACAGTTAGGTTACGAAGATCAGAAGGAATCCCGTGCCACCAAGCCAGAATTAGGCCATGCCAAGAAGGCTGGCGTTGCTCCGAAGAAGTTCGTCAAGGAAGTAAGATCTGATGAGATGGACTACGAAGTAGGGCAGGAAGTAAAAGTTGATATCTTTTCCGCTGGTGATATGGTAGACGTTACTGGTATCTCTAAGGGTAAAGGATATACAGGAACAATCAAGCGTTATCACGCGCATATGCTGCTGGAGACACACGGTGCCGGACCTGTACACAGACATGTCGGTTCCCTGGCTACTACAGGCAGAAACAACGGTCGTATCGAAAAGAATACACCGATGCCGGGACAGGATGGCGGTTTCAAGACCACTAACCAGAACCTGGAAGTGATCAAGGTCGTTGCTGAAAAGAATTATATGCTGGTCAAGGGCAATGTCCCGGGTCCTAAGAAGGGTCTGGTGATGGTAAAGACCACTGCTAAGAAGATCAAGCATGTCGAACCTAAGGAATTACTCACGAAGGAGGCTGAATAATTATGAAGTTGGAAGTTTTGGATTTAACCGGCAAGAAAGTCGGTAATGTCGAACTCGCTGATTCAGTGTTCCAGTGTGAAGTCAACAATCAGGCTATCTTCGATGCCTTATTGAGACAGCAGAGTTCATGGAGACAGGGAACTCACGATGTAAAGGGCCGTTCCGAAGTATCAGGCGGCGGCAAGAAGCCTTTCAGACAGAAGGGTACAGGCAGAGCCAGACAGGGTAGCACCCGTGCTACACAGTTCAGACACGGTGGTGTACCGTTCGGTCCGACTCCGAGAAGCCATACGTTCAAGCTCAACAGAAAGGTCAGAAGACTGGCATTACGTTCAGGTCTGACACTCAAGGCTAACGAAAAGAACATCATCTGTGTTGAGAATGTCAATATGGATGCCATCAAGACCAAAGATTTCCTTAAAGTATTAAAGGATCTCGGTATTGATAGAAAAGCATTATTTGTAGTAGACGTCGAGGAAGATTTCAACAATGCTTACTTAAGCTTAAGAAATCTCGAGAACATCGTCATGACTTCTGTTGAAGGTCTGAATATCTATGATCTGCAGAATGCCGGCAAGCTGGTTCTCACCAAGACTGCTGCTGTGAAATTAGGGGAGGTATTAGGTAATGAGTAACGCTAGAGACATCATCGTCCGTCCTCTTGTAACAGAAAAGACCATCAAGGCACAGGAAAGCGACAATACGGTCGTCTTCGAAGTTGCCAAGGGCACAAACAAGATCCAGATCAGACAGGCTGTTGAAGAGATCTTCAATGTCAAGGTCGCTTCCGTCAATCTGGTTAATCAGAAACCAAAGACCAAACGTATGGGAAGATACGTTGGCAAGACCAACCATCTGAGAAAAGCTTACGTAAAGCTTAAAGACGGTTACAAGATCGATATCCTTGCGGATAAGTAATCGATCGAACTATCGGAAGAAAAATGCTATTTCCGGATAATTTGCATGAGGAGGAAAAATAGAAATGGCTATTAAAAAGTACAAGCCTACTACTCCTGGAAGACGTGGAATGACCACTCTGACCAATGAAGAGATCACCAAGTCAACTCCTGAAAGAAGTCTGACAGTCTCACAGAAGTCAAAGGGCGGTCGTAACAATACAGGAAGAATCACAAGTAGACATCAGGGCGGCGGTCACAAACAGTTATACAGGATCGTCGACTTCAAGAGAAATAAGGATGGTATTCCGGCAACCGTAAAGGCTATCGAATACGATCCGAACAGAAATGCGAACATCGCTTTACTGTTCTATGCCGATGGTGAAAAGAGATACATCATCGCACCTAAAGACCTGAGCGTCGGTATGAGCGTCGTTTCAGGCGAAAAGACCGATATCAAGGTCGGTAACTGCTGTGAGATGAGGAACATGCCTGAAGGTACAGTCATCCACAACATCGAATTAAAGCCTGGTAAGGGCGGACAGCTGGCCAGAGCAGCCGGCGCAAGCGCTCAGATCCTGGCGGTTGAAGACAAGTATGTCACGATCAGACTGGCTTCAACAGAAATGAGAAAAGTACTGGGTAACTGCCGTGCCACGATCGGTACCGTCGGTAATGAAGATTACTCGCTGGTCGACTGGGGCAAAGCCGGCAGAAACCGCTGGAAGGGCATCAGGCCGCAGTCACGTGGTTCAGTCATGAACCCTGTCGATCACCCGCACGGTGGTGGTGAAGGCAGAACGCCGATCGGCCGTAAGTCACCGATGACTCCTTGGGGCAAGAAGGCCATGGGTGTCAAGACCAGAAAGCACAAGAAGGCTTCTAATGATCTGATCATCAGAAGAAGAAACGATAAGTAGAAAGGGGAAGAAAAATGAGTAGAAGTTTAAAGAAGGGTCCGTTTGTTGATGAATACCTGCTTAAAAAGGTTGAAGCACTGAATGCATCCGGCAAAAAAGAAGTTATCAAGACCTGGTCAAGAAGATCTACGATCTTCCCTGCATTTGTTGAACATACGTTCGCCGTACACAATGGCAAGGAACATGTTCCGGTATATGTTACGGAAGACATGGTCGGTCATAAGCTCGGTGAATTCGTTATGACCAGAAAATTCGGCGGTCACGGCTCACATGCCGATGACGACAGAAAGGCATAGGAGGTAGAACATGGCAAGAAAGAAAACTGAAGAAGTCAAAAAGCCTGAACCTCGCGATGTCAAGGCTACTGCAAAGACAGTAAGAGTTACCACGAGAAAGGCCAAGCTGGTCCTTGACCTGATCAGGGGTAAGGATGCTAAAGAAGCAGCAGCTCTGCTGAGTTTCATTCCTAATAAGGCTGCCAGAGTGACCTCCAAGGTCCTCAAGTCCGCCTGCGCAAATGCAACACACAATTTCCAGATGGACGAGAGCAAGCTTTATGTCAAAGAGTGCTATGCCAATGAAGGCATCACACTGAAGAGATTCATGCCGAGAGCAAAGGGTTCTGCTTCACCGATCATGAAGAGAACGAGCCACATCACCGTGGTAGTAGCAGAAAGATAAGGAGGAAAATCAATGGGTCAGAAAGTAAGTCCGATAGGATTAAGAGTCGGCGTCATCCGTGACTGGGAGTCCAGATGGTATGCTGAAAAAGAATATGGCGATTTATTGCTCGAAGACGTTGCGATTCGTGAACTTATCTTGAAAGACTGCGCTGATTGCTTAGTATCACGCGTAGAGATCGAAAGAAGCAAGAATCATGTCAATCTGATTATCAGAACTGCCCGTCCGGGCATGTTCGTAGGTTCTGACGGTTCCAGGATCGAGGAACTGAAGAAGAAACTCGTTAAATTAACTAACGGTAAGGATATCAATATCAATATCGTTGAAGTTGCCAATCCGGATCTGGATGCAAGACTTGTCGCTTTAAAGATCGTCAAGATGCTTGAAGAAAGACAGTCATTCCGTACTGCTCAGAAAAGAGCCATCCAGCAGACCATGAGAGCCGGTGCCAAGGGCATCAAGACAGCTATTTCCGGCCGTTTAGGCGGTGCTGATATCGCCAGAAGCGAAGGATATTCCGAAGGTTCAGTATCTCTGCATACTTTACGTTCCGATATCGACTATGCCTGGGAAGAAGCTATGACTGCGTATGGCAAGCTCGGTGTCAAGGTCTGGATCTGCCGCGGTGAAGTCTTACCGGGTGAGATGGTCAAGGAACCGGAGAAGCCAAAGATGGCCTCCCGTCCAAACAGAGACAGAAGACCGAGAAGAGACGCACAGAGAAGAGACGGTGAAGCTCCTGTAGCAGAAGCTAAACCGGCTGAAGCTCCTGCCGTCGAAGAAAAGAAGGAGGATGCTGAATAATTATGTTAATGCCAAAAAGAACAAAGTATCGTCGTCCTCATCGTCTGAGTTACGAAGGTAAGTCAAAAGCCGGCCGTGATGTCGTCTTCGGCGATTACGGTCTGGTAGCTATGGAAGGCGGTTATGTATCTTCCAATCAGATCGAGGCAGCCCGTGTTGCCATGACCAGATACATGAACCGTGGCGGCCAGGTCTGGATCAAGATCTTCCCGCAGATGGCCAGAACCAAGAAACCTCTGGAAGTACGTATGGGATCAGGTAAGGGTGCTCCTGAAGGCTGGGTCGCAGTCGTTCAGAAGGGCAGAGTCATGTTTGAGATCGGCGGTGTCGATGAGGCAACGGCCAGAGAAGCATTAAGACTCGGTCAGAACAAACTTCCTGTCAAAGCAAAATTTGTCAAGAAAGGTGAATAGTTATGAATATCAAAGAAATCAGAGAAAAATCTTCTGAAGATCTCAAGAAAACTTTGGATGAGATGAAAGTCGAACTATTCGACCTCAGATTTGCCAGAGCAACTGGTTCAATCGAAAACCCAATGCGTATCAGAGAACTTAAGAAGTCAATTGCCAGGATCTTAACAGTCCTGCATGAAAGAGAAAGTGAAGTAAAGGAGGGTTAATCAATGGAAAGAACATCGCGCAGAACTTTAACCGGTGTCGTCACATCTGACAAGATGGATAAAACGATCGTCGTTGCCATCAACGAAAAGAAGAACCATCCTTTATATGGTAAAGGCACCAAATTCACGAGAAAATTCAAGGCACATGATGAGAACAATGAAGCCCACGTCGGTGATACAGTCGTCATCATGGAAACAAGGACCATTTCCAAGGAAGTTCACTTCCGTCTGGTAAAGGTCGTCGAAAAAGCAGTAGTTCTGTAGGAGGGACCGTATGATTAGCAATGAAGCAAGATTAAAAGTAGCTGACAATACCGGTGCCAAGGAACTGCTGGTTATCCGCTGCTTAGGTGGTTCAAGAAGAAAATATGCCAATATCGGTGATGTCGTCGTCTGCTCAGTCAAGGACGCTACACCGGGCGGAACTGCCAAGAAAGGCCAGGTCGTCAAGGCCGTTATCGTTAGAACGAAATATGGATTGAGAAGAGAAAACGGTACGTTCATCAAATTCGATGACAATGCCGCTGTCATCATCAAGGATGACAAGACACCGCTGGGTACGCGTATCTTCGGCCCGGTGGCCAGAGAACTCCGTGACAAGGACTACATGAAGATCGTGTCCCTGGCTCCGGAAGTACTGTAAGGAGGAAGCTATGAAGATCAAAAAAGGTGACAAAGTCAAAATCATCGCCGGCGACGACAAGGGTGTCGTAGCTGAGGTCGTAGCAGCTCTTCCACGTTCAAACAGAGTCATCGTTGAGGGCGTCAATGTCGTCAAGAGACATTCAAAGCCTTCCAACGCCAATCCGGACGGCGGTATCATCAACAAGGAACTGCCGATCTCTGTATCTAACGTCAAACTAGTCGACGACAAGAAGAAAAAGAAGACGGCTGCCAAGAAGACGACAGCCAAGAAAAATGTAAAGGGGGCTAAGAAATAATGAACCGTTTACAGGAAAGATATGTCAAGGAGATCAGACCTGCTCTGATCAAGAAGCACAGCTATTCTTCTGCCATGGAATGTCCGAAGGTAGCCAAGATCGTGCTCAATATGGGTGTCGGTGAAGCTGTATCCGAGCCGAAACAGCTCGAAGATGCAGTTGCCGATATGACCCTGATCGCCGGCCTGAAACCGGTCATCACCAAAGCCAAGAAATCCATCGCCAACTTCAAACTGAGAGAAGACACGCCGATCGGCTGCAAGGTCACCCTCAGAGGCGAGAAGATGTACGACTTCCTGGACAAGCTGGTCAATGTTTCCTTACCACGTGTAAGAGACTTCCGTGGCGTAAGCAATACCGCTTTCGACGGCCGCGGCAACTACACACTGGGTGTCAAGGAACAGATCATCTTCCCGGAGATCGAATACGATAAGGTAAGCAAGGTCCGTGGTATGGATATCGTCATCGTTACCACCGCCAAGACTAACGAAGAAGCCAAGGAACTCTTAACTGAACTTGGCATGCCGTTTGCGAAGTAGGGAAAGGAGAACTTATGGCAAAGACATCAATGAAAGTTAAAGCACATCGTCCTGCTAAGTTCTCGACCAGAGCTTACACGAGATGTGAAAGATGCGGACGTCCGCATTCCGTACTGAGAAAGTACAAATTATGCCGTATCTGCTTCAGAGAACTGGCTTACAAGGGCCAGATCCCGGGAGTAAAGAAGGCGAGCTGGTAAAGGAGGGTAATGAACAATGAGTATGACAGATCCTATTGCTGATATGCTTACTAGAATCAGAAACGGCTTAGCTGCCGAACATGAGACTGTAACGATCCCGTCAAGCAAGATGAAAGTTGAAATTGCCCGCATCCTGAAACAGGAAGGCTATATCAATGGCTATTCAGTTGAGGGCGAAACAGCTAAAGATAAGACGATCACCGTCGATCTGAAATATGGACCGGACAAGCAGAAAGTCATCACCGGTCTCAAGAGGATTTCCAAACCGGGTTTAAGAGTCTACGCCAAGGGCAATGCCGTGCCTAGAGTCTTGAACGGACTGGGAATCGCGATCATATCCACATCCAAGGGCCTCATGACTGACAGAGACGCCAGGAAACAGAACCTGGGCGGCGAAGTCGTGGCCTACGTGTGGTAAGAGTAAGGAGAAAATTATGTCACGTATCGGTAATAAAACGATTACCATTCCTGCCGGATGCGAGATAAGCGTATCTGACAGTAATGAGGTGACGGTAAAGGGTCCCAAGGGAACTTTATCACGTCAGTTTAGTCCGCTGATCACTGTAAAAGTGGACGGTGCTGAAGTTAACTGCACAAGAGCTAACGAAGAAAAGCACACCAAACAGCTTCATGGCACGACCAGAGCCCTGATCCACAACATGATCGTGGGTACGACTGAGGGTTTCAAGAAGACACTTGAGATCGTCGGTATCGGTTACAAGGCTGCCATGAACGGCAAGACCTTGAATCTTAACCTGGGTTATTCCCATGATATCAACATGGATATCGAAGAGGGTGTGACCGTTGAAGTTCCTAATCCGACGACGATCGTCGTATCAGGAATCGATAAGCAGAGAGTTGGCGAAATAGCTTCGCAGATCAGAGCCTTCCGTAAACCTGAACCTTACAAAGGCAAGGGTATCAGATACCAGGGCGAAAAAGTCGCTCACAAGGAAGGTAAGACAGCTGTTTCAGGCTCATAGTGGGAAAGGAGTAAAGATATGTATTCTATACAAGATAAGAACAAAGCTCGTCAGAGACGTCATGAACGTATCAGAAACAAAGTTATCGGTACTGCTGAATGCCCACGCCTGAACGTCTTCCGTTCAAATGCCAACATCCATGCGCAGATCATTGATGATGAAAAGGGTGCAACTTTAGTTTCTTGTTCATCAGTAGAATTGAAACTGGCTAACGGCGGTAATGTGGAAGCTGCCAGAACAGTCGGTACAAAATTAGCCGAAAGAGCTAAGGAAAAAGGAATCGAAAACGTTTGCTTCGACCGTGGCGGTTATCTGTATCACGGCAGAGTGCAGGCACTTGCTGAAGCTGCCAGAGAAGCTGGCCTTAAATTCTAGGGGAGTTATTTATGGAAAATACTAACAAAGATAACAGAAGAGACAACAGAAAACCCAGAAGATTTGTCAAGGAAGTCAAGGAATTTGACGAGCGTGTAGTACAGATCAACCGTATATCAAAGACTGTCAAGGGTGGCCGTAAGATGAGATTCGCAGCCATCGTAGTCGTCGGCGATAAGAAGGGCAGAGTAGGTTACGCTTTAGGCAAGGCCAATGAAGTTCCTGATGCCATCAGAAAGGCATCGGAAGCAGCAAAGAAGAACGTTAAGAGGATTTCACTTGTTGACGGTAACAGAACCATCCCGCATGCAACAGTAGGCAATTACGGTGCAGGCCAGGTCGTCCTGAGACCGGCAGCTCCAGGTACCGGTATCGTTGCCGGTGGTGTAGTTCGTGCCGTACTCGAACTCGCCGGTGCGACCGATGTCATTTCCAAATGTGTCGGTTCACGTACCCCGATCAACCAGGTCCATGCGACCATGAAGGCTCTCACCGAGCTCAAGACTGTCAATTCAGTTGCCAAATTACGTGGCCTGAAGGTCGAAGAAGTACGCTAGGAGGTGTGTTATGAACTTAAATGAACTGAAATACAACGAAGGTGCAAGACACACCAGAAAAAGACTTGGCCGCGGCCAGGGCTCAGGCACAGGCAAGACTGCCGGTAAAGGTCATAAAGGCCAGAACGCCAGATCAGGCGGCGGTGTTGCGATCGGTTTTGAAGGCGGCCAGACTCCGTTCTTCAAGTCCATGCCAAAGAGAGGTTTCACCAATTTCAACCGTGTTGAATATGCAGTCGTGAACCTCAGTGATCTGAACAGATTTGATGACGGAACTACTGTCACACCTGAATTACTCAAACAGGCCGGTATCGTCAAGAAACAGCTCGACGGTATCAAGGTCCTGGGTAACGGCAAGCTGGAGAAGAAGATCAATGTTACATGCAACAGGATCTCCAAGTCGGCTCAGGCCGCAATTGAAAAGGCAGGCGGCAAAGTAGAGGTGATCTGATGTTTAAGATATTCATTGATTTCTTAAAACATAAGGATATCCGCAAAAAACTACTGTTCACATTATTTATCCTGTTTATTTTCCGTCTGGGTTCGTCTATTCCGGCTCCGGGCGTAAATACGACAGTCATCAAGCTGAGTGCCAACTCACTGCTCAGTATGATGTCGATCCTGGGTGGCGGATCCATCGAACAGATGTCGATCTTCTCCCTGGGTGTTGGTCCTTACATCACTGCCAGCATCATCATCGAACTGCTGGCCATGGATATCATTCCGGCATTGGCTGAAATGGCCAAATCCGGCAAGAAGGGCCGTCAGCAGATGGATCGCATCACCAGATATCTGGGCGTGGTCATGGCACTAGTCCAGGGTTACTTCATCGTGCAGTATCTGGACAAGGCTTATGCAGGCTACGGATTCATCGACAATCCGGGATTTACATCCTATCTGTACATCGCCGTGATCTTCACTGCCGGTACGATGTTCGTACTGTGGCTGGCTGACCAGATCACTGCCAAAGGTATCGGCAACGGTACATCCATGATCATCTTTGCCGGTATCGTCGCAGATATGCCTACGACATTCAGACTGGTATATGAAACATTCCTGGGAGAAAGTGCAACTTCGACACTGGGCATGGGCGGATTCATCGCGTACTGCGTGATGTATATCGCGATCATCGTCTTGGTCGTCCTGATGCAGATGGCTGAAAGAAGGATCCCGATCCAGCAGTCATCATCAAGAGCTCTCAACAAGACCAAAGGCGATCTCAACCACCTGCCGTTAAAGATCAACTCGGCATCGGTCATCCCTGTCATCTTTGCCTCGGCACTGATTCAGGGTCCGCAGATCATCGCTTCCTGGGTCAACCAGGACGCCTATCAGTGGCTGGTCAAGATCTGTGATTTCACAAGTCCTTGGTTCCTGTGTTTCTATGCTGTACTGATCATCCTGTTCACGTTCTTCTATACAAACCTGACCATCGACCCGCAGAAGATGGCTGATGATCTGGCGAAGAACGGACAGTATATACCGGGCGTCAGACCGGGCACAGAGACGAAGAACTATGTCTCCAAGGTCCTCAACAGGATCACGTGCCTGGGTGCTCTCTTGCTTACATTCATCGCTATCCTGCCGTATGTGACATCGGCTCTGACCGGTTTACCGCAGCGTGCGGCGATCGGCGGAACGGGTATCATCATCGTCGTCGGTGTAGCTATGGATACGATCAAACAGATGAAGTCGCAGATGACTTCAAAACAGTACAAGAGTTTTGTAGGAAAGTAGAGGTATAAATGAATCTTCTAATAATCGGTGCTCCGGGTGCCGGAAAAGGCACCATGTCTGAACTCATCCTCAAGAATTATCATCTCGTTCACGTTTCGACCGGTGACATGCTTCGTGAAGCCGTAAGAAACTCCACTCCGGTAGGTCTTAAAGCTCAGGAGTACATGAACAGGGGCGAACTGGTTCCGGAAGAGATCATTCATGATATCATCGCTGACCGTTTCTCACACAGCGATATCGATGCCGGATTCCTGTTCGACGGTTATCCCCGTACCAGGAACCAGGCTGAAGATCTTGACAGTATCCTGAAGGATATGGGCAAGAAGATCGACTGTGTGATCAACCTCAACATCGATGATGAAGAACTGATTAAGCGTATAACCGGCAGAAGATTATGCCCGGCCTGCGGTGAGATCTACAACGTCTATTCCAATCCTCCTAAAGAGGAAGGAAAATGCGATAAGTGCGGTGCAGAGCTCATTCAGCGAAAAGACGATAACCTGGACAGTCTGAAAGTAAGACTGTCTGAGTATCACAAGAATACTCAGCCGGTAATTGAGTATTACGAGGCAATGGACCTCGTCAGACACGTCGAGGCTTCCGGAGGAATCGAGGAAGTCTATGGACGTATCAATTCCATTTTGGAAGGGTTGTGCTGATGATTTCAATCAAATCACCTCGGGAGATCGAACTGATGGACATCGCCGGCAGCATCGTTGCCAGAGTCCACAGGAAGATGAAAGAGGTAATCAAGCCCGGAATATCAACGCTTGAGATCAATCGGATCGCCGAAGAGGTGATCAGAGAGAACGGTGCAACACCATCATTCAAGAATTATCAGGGATTTCCGTGTGCCGTCTGCACGTCGATCAACGACATGCTGGTGCACGGGATCCCCGATCACACGATTTTGAAGGACGGTGATATCATCACTGTCGATGTCGGAGCCTGCTATAAAGGCTATCACGGTGATTCAGGCTGGACATATGCCGTCGGCAATGTCGCACCTGAAGTACTGAAGCTGATGGAAGTGACTGAACAGTCACTGTATATCGGTTTAGAGCAGGTCAAACCCGGCAATCATGTGGGAGACATATCGAATGCGATCCAGACCTATGTCGAATCCTTCGGTTATTCGCTTCCGGCAGATTATACGGGACACGGAATCGGCAGAAGCGTACATGAGGATCCTTATGTGCCTAATGTCGGCAAGCCGGGAACGATGGAACTGCTCAAGAAGGGCATGTGCATCGCGGTGGAGCCGATGGTATTCATGGGATCGGCAAGATGTTACACCTTGCCGGATGGCTGGGGTGTAAAGAGCTATGACCATTCATGGGCAGCTCACTACGAACACACCGTAGCCATTACTGATGATGGTTACAAGATTTTGACAAAGGAGGATTAGTTATTTGGCAAAACAGGACGTCATTGAAATCGAAGGTCTGGTAGTCGATACCTTACCGAATGCACAATTCAAGGTGAAACTTGAGAACGGTCACGAGATCCTGGCTCACGTTTCTGGTAAAATCCGTATGCATTACATCCGCATTTTACCGGGTGATAGAGTGACAGTTGAGATTTCACCTTATGATCTAACACGTGGGCGAATAACATTTAGACACAAGTAGTCTGGGAGGGAAAACATGAAAGTAAGACCATCTGTAAAACCAATGTGCGATAAATGTCGTGTAATCAAACGTAAAGGTCGCGTCATGGTTATCTGTGAAAACCCTAAGCACAAACAGAGACAAGGATAATAAGGGAGGAAAGAATTAATGGCTCGTATTGCTGGAGTTGACATTCCAAATAATAAACGTGTAGTTGTTGCACTTACTTACATCTACGGCGTAGGTCTGACGACTGCGAAGAAAGTCCTTGCTGAATGTGGTATCAGCGAAGACATCCGTGTTAAAGACCTGACTGATGAGCAGGAAAATGCCATCCGTAAGGCTCTTGATTCATACAAGCTCGAAGGCGATCTGAGAAGAGAGACTCAGCTGAACATCAAGCGTCTGATGGAAGTCGCATGCTACCGCGGCATCAGACACAGAAAAGGCTTACCGGTAAGAGGTCAGAGGACCAAGACCAATGCCAGAACGCGCAAGGGTCCGAGAAGAACCGTAGCCAACAAGAAGAAGTAAGGAGGATAAACAATGGCACAGAAAGCAAAAACTACGTCACGCAAGAGACGTGTCAAGAAGAATATTGCCAGTGGCGTTGCACATGTCCACTCAACATTCAATAACACGATCGTTACGATCACTGATGAAGCAGGTAACGTCATCGCCTGGTCTTCTGCCGGTGCATTAGGATATAAAGGTTCACGTAAGTCTACACCTTATGCTGCACAGCTGGTTTCTGAAGCAGCAGGCAAGACTGCCATGGATCACGGCATGAAGAAGGTCGAAGTAAACGTCAAGGGACCTGGACCGGGCAGAGAAGCTGCCATCAGAGCCCTGGCTACAGCAGGCCTTGAGATCACAGCCATCAACGACGTAACACCTATTCCGCATAACGGCTGCCGTCCACCGAAGAAACCTAGAGGATAAGGAGGATACATATGAACAAATTTGAACGTCCTAAATTTAAAGTAAGTGAATATGTAGAATCAGATAACTACGGCAAATTTGTTATCTCTCCTCTGGAGCGCGGCTTCGGCACAACGTTAGGCAACGCTTTAAGAAGAACCATGCTGTCATCACTTCCGGGTGCGGCAGTATATTCGATAAAGATCGACGGAGTCTTCCATGAATTCTCTTCGATCAAAGGCGTCAAAGAAGATACGACTCTGATCGTACTCAACATCAAATCACTGATCCTCGAGATCGCTGATGATGATGTCTATACGCTCAGGATCGCCGCCAAGGGACCTTGCACGGTCAAAGCAGAAGACATCGTCCTGCCGGCCGGCGTCGAGATCCTCAATCCTGAACTTGAGATCGCTCACCTCGACAAGGGTGGCGAACTGAATATGGAACTGCTGGCAAGAAAAGGCAGAGGCTATGTCTCCGCTGATGAAAACAAAGTTCTCTATCAGGGTTCATCACAGGGCATCGGTACCATCTATACGGATGCCATCTATACACCGGTCGTTAAAGCAAACTATGAAGTCGAACCGACCCGTGTCGGCCAGTCAGCCAAATATGACGAACTGACAATGGAAGTCTGGACCGACGGTTCCATCGACCCGAAAGAGTCTCTTGCTTTAGCTGCCAAGATCCTGGTATCGCACTTCGATATGCTGACAGAGATCGACAGTGAAGTATCCGAAATGGAATCACTGATGAAAGATTCTGTCAATGAAGGAAATGCCAAGAAGGTCAATATGTCTATTGACGACCTCGATCTGACCGTCAGATCATACAACTGCTTAAAGAGAGCCGGTATCTCGACAGTTGAAGAACTGACACAGAAGACGGAAGAAGAAATGAGCAGAGTAAGGAACCTCGGCAAGAAGTCTCTGAAGGAAGTCAAAGAGAAACTGCAGGCTCTGAACTTATCGTTCAAACACAATGACTAAGGGGGAAATGAAACATGTGGAATCGTAGATTAGGCCGTACAGCTGACCATAGAGTAGCCCTGCTTAAGAACATGGCGACCGATCTTATCCTCAAAGGCAAGATCGAAACAACCGAGATGAAAGCCAAGGAACTGAGAAGTGTTGTCGATCATCTGATCACCACTGCCAAGAAAGGCGATCTCGCTGCCAGAAGAAATGCTGCTGCATACTTAAGAAACGTTACTACCAAGGATGGCAAAACAGCTGTTCAGGTATTATTTGATGAAGTTGCCCCGAAATACAAAGACAGAAACGGCGGTTATACAAGAGTTACCAAGACTGGTTTCAGACGCGGTGACGCTGCCCCGATGGCAACGATCGAATTAGTATAATTACACAAAAGCTCCTTAATGGAGCTTTTTGAATGGTTAAATTAAAAATACTGCATATAATATGTTATAATATATGCAGTAAAAAGAAATGAGTATGCACAAATACGATTATGAGTTTTTAAAGGATTTTAAGATCACCAGCAAACTGATTGGTTTAAGCAATGTTATTGCTGAGAGTAATTATAAAGTAAACGTTCAGGAAAAAGAAAACCCTGCTGTCTTTATAAAATTACATAAAAAGGCAATTATTGATTCTGTCATTTCATCCAGCAGGATCGAAGGAGTCGAGACCAGTGAAAACAGAAGAAAAGAACTGCTGGAGAATAACGATAAGCCGTTGAATCATAATGAAGAAGAAATAAGCGGTTATAGAGACGCGCTCGTTTTTATCAGTGACCATTTTCAGGAAATGGAGATCAGTGAAGACACGATAAAATATCTGCATTCTATGCTGATGTATTATTCATCAAAAAACAAAGGACAGTATAAGAGCATCGATAACGAGATCACTGCCAGATATGCAGACGGAAATAGTGAAGTGATCTTTAAACCGGTAAAGAGTAAAGAAACCGGCAAACATATGAAACAGCTCATCGATGCTTATAACAGAGCAAAAAGCGACATTGATATAAATCAGCTGCTGTTGATCCCTTGTTTTATTGTTGATTTTTTGGCTATTCATCCTTTTGCTGATGGAAATGGCAGAATCTCGAGATTACTTACATTGCTGCTTATGTACAAAGAAGGATACCAGGTAGGAAAGTATATTTCCTACGAAAAGATGATCGAACAGTATAAATGGAATTACTATCAGGAATTAAACCTTTCGCAGACAGGATGGCACGATAATGAAAATGATTATTCTCCTTTTATCGTTTTTCACTTTCAGATGTTGTATCGCTGCTATAAAGAAATCTCAGAAAGATTTATCAGTGAAAAAAACGGTCAGATATTATCGAAGAAAGATAGGATCGAAAATACTGTAATGAAATCAATTGTGCCGATATCAAAAGCCGAAATAGCAGATGCATTACCTGATGTTGCTATAACAACGATTGAAATTGTATTGGGTGATTTAATAAAAAAGGGCAAGATCAGTAAGATCGGCACATACAAAAACGCAAGATATATAAAGAATTAAATAAATCAATGGAGAGTATTCCTGAATTAAATGATTACTGTAAAAAAGTATTAGAAACAAACACAACTAATTAATTGCTGGAGATAAAAAAATTCATATTAATGAAATAAATCTGAGAAACTTGGCAAATGAAAGATAAAACTGAAAGCAGAGCATATAACGAAATATATATTGAAGATTCCATGAGAAATCTTGGTACTGCTTTTGATTTTGCGAAAAACAGTTATGGTATTGAAATGGATGATTTTTATCTGCTTTTTATTCATTCAGGAATCGCCAGACAATTCGGCAGTGGAAATGTTAAATACGTGACGGGAATGTCAGGAATAGAACTGGTGCTTGAAGTTCTGAAAGATCATGAGGAAGTACGATACAGTAATGACTATATCAAATATGATTATTCGTGTGAATTCTGGTGTGGATGGATCCTGGCTTATTTTCAGTGGTATTATGCGATCGGCTTTAGGGAACTGCGATATTATCTGAAAATGAGCGATCTGGAAGGATTATACACGATACTTCATGAAGTATCGGAAACCAAGGCTGTTGAAGTGATAAGCAATCATATCAGAAACAAGAATCTGAAGACGAAGCTGCAGAGTTATCGTCAGGCGGCCGGTCTTTCACAGAATGAACTGGCAGAAGGATCGGGTGTATCTTTACGCATGGTCCAGCAGTATGAACAGCGTCAGAAAGATATAAACAAGGCCAGTGCAATAAGTCTGTATGCACTGGCCAGAGTCTTGAACCGTGATCTTGAAGAACTGCTAGAGTGGGATTTTGAGATGTGATCAGTATCTGGCCAGATAACGGCCGGTCACATTGACGATCATAGTGTTTTTATAGGCGTGAACACGGGGCAGATTGCCTGCGTAATTGATGTGGACATGACCATAGAACCAGAAACGGGGTTTGAGATCTTCCAGAAGTTTCTGGAAACATTCAAAACCCTGATGGGCATAATCAGGAAGATCACCATAGCCTCTGATCGGAGCGTGGGTGACGATGATATCGACACCGCCAGCTTTACGGATCTTCCATTTCAGTTTAGAGATCCTTCTTTGCATCTGCAGTTCGGTATACTGATATTTGGAATTGCTGTAGCGGAAGGAACCGCCTAATCCCAGGATCCTGATACCCTGATAGACGATCAGATCATCATCGATGCAGGTACAGCCTTCCGGAGCTTTTATGTCGTAATTATCGTCGTGGTTGCCATGGATGTAGAAAAGCGGCTTGTTACTCAGGGTGACGATGTATTCCAGATATTCGGCGCTCAGATCACCGGCTGAGATGATGAAATCCACGTCTTTCAATGCGGTAGTGACATAAGGCGAGAACAGCACGGAATCTTCACTGTCTGAGAGACATTCGATCTGATAGAAACCTTTGCCGTAAAACAGTCTTGATTTATGTTCACTGATGACTTTGTCCAGCTGCTTATCGGTCATCTGGGTCAGGAAATCATAGGTGTACATCTCCAGCAGTGCCACCAGGCAATCGGCGTGGTTGGCACTTATTTTTTTTCTGGTCAGTTCGGCTGACAGTCTCTCGTAGAAACCGACCAGTCTGATCCTTTCTTTTCTGGTCCATTCGTGATCATCTTCAAAGCCGAGGTATTTATTGAGTCTCTTGTAGTAACCGGATCTTGAGAACTGAAGGGAATAGAGTTTTGAGTGCTCGTAGAATTCGAGGAACTCATAGTAGAGTTTTATATCGTTTCTTTCACTTTGTTCCGGTAAGAGTCTTTTGACATTCAGGGTGATGAAAGCGGCACCGTAGGATTTTAAAACGGATACCCGTTTGTTTCCTTCACCGATGTAGAACTTTCCGAGGTATTCGTAGGCTTCCGGCGGTTCAGAGATACCGGTATCCGAAAGATGATATTCACAGACTCTGATCCATTTGGCGGCGAATTCGCTTCTTTCTTCCATCAGGGGCATGAAGTTATGCGCAAAGGAAAGCTGACGCATGGAAGTGCGGGTACCGACGATCAGATCGGCCGGTACTTCGATGTTGCCCAGTTCTTTTACAGAACACTTCAGTTCATCGACGTATTCATCAAGAGAAGGCAGATAGGCTTTCTGCTTCTTGAGTCTCCTGTGACGGCTGTCTTTGAGCGCTTTTTTGCGGGCATAGGCATACTGTTCCTGTGCTTCATGTCTTCTGTCGATACTCATACTCTAATTATAAGCCTTACGTTTGTGTTTAAGGGCATTTTGAGGCCATCTGGAATGATTATCATGCATATCATGAGTATGAATATATGTACTGATTTTGGTGTTCCTGAAGGGCTGTTTTTGTCTTATAAAAACATGAAAATTTTCAGAGAAAATGGGCTGATATTTCCGGGAAATTTTTATAGTTGAAATTTCAATTATTTTTTGGTTATTTTGGTTGAACTTTCAACTAAATGCATTATAATGATTTTACAAGGTGCGATATGAGTGAGAAAAACTACCTGAGTCTTGACTCCTCTATTTTGTATCGCTGCAATCAGAAACACTTCGATAAGCTGTTGTCTGAATATGATATCGGTTATACTCAGCTGATCCTGCTTACTCAGATCTATGAGAGAGAAGGCATCTCCATGAATGAGCTGGCAGTAACAGGTGTGTTTGATAAAGGGACGATCACCAAGTCTGTTCAGCGACTTGAACAGTTGTCTTATCTGCGCGTAGAAAATAGTGAGACAGACAAGCGACAGAAACTTTTATATACGACTGACAGGACCCAGGAGATCATGCCGGAACTCTACCGGATGCGTTCCGAATGGAAGTCTTATCTGTGTTCGGATGTCAGTGACGATGAACTTGATGCCTACTATATAGTTCAAAGCAAGCTCATCGAGAAAGCCAGGGAGTATACCTGTGAAGTGGAAGATGACGGGATCAGATTCTACGGTCTGCAGAAACTGACTCTGCTGGATTATCCGGGCAACATGGCGGCGACGGTGTTCACCGGTGGCTGCAACTTCCGCTGCCCGTTCTGTCATAACCGCTCACTGGTGTTTCTGAATGAAAATGATTCAGAGATATCGACGGAGGATATCCTGGATTATCTGGATAACCGCAAGAAGATCCTTGATGGTGTGTGCATCACCGGCGGGGAACCGCTGTTGCACAAAGGGATCACTGATTTTATCAGAAAGATCAGAAGTCTTGGCCTGAAGGTCAAGCTCGATACCAACGGCTCGAATTTCAAAGCCCTGAAGGAACTTATCGATGAAGGGCTGCTTGATTATGTGGCCGTGGATATCAAAAACTGCCCGGAGAAATACGCAGAGACGATCGGTCTTGAGAACTTCGATCTGAGTGAAGTCGAAAAGACCAAGGATTATCTGCTGGAAGGGCATGTCGATTACGAATTCCGTACGACTGTTGTGAAGGAATTTCATGAGGTGAAGGACTTCGAAAAGATCGGCAGATGGATAGAAGGGGCAAAGAACTATTATCTGCAGAATTTCGAAGATCACGGGTCATGTATCCGTGAGGGTCTCAGTGAGGTGGACCTGCCGGAACTGGAAAAGATGAAAGAAACAGCAGAGAAGTACGTTAAACACGTGGAAATAAGAGGGATAAAGGAGTAAGAAGTATGTACCGTGTAGTAAAAAGAGATGGAAAAGTTGTAGATTTTGATTTAAGCAAGATATCGGATGCGATAACCAAGGCCTTTGATGCCTGCAAGAAGGATTATCATCCGGATGTGATCAATCTGATCGCCTTAAGAGTAACATCTGATTTCTCTTCAAAAGTGAAAGATGAGAAAGTCACTGTTGAAGACATTCAGGACTCAGTGGAAAAAGTGCTTTCTGAAGCCGGATACCCGGATGTCGCCAAAGCCTATATCCTTTACAGAAAACAGAGAGAAAAAGCACGTAATATCTCCAATACGATGCTGGACTACAAGAAGCTCGTCGATTCCTATGTCAATGCGATCGACTGGCGTGTCAAGGAGAATTCGACGGTCACTTATTCGGTCGGCGGTCTGATCCTGTCCAACTCCGGTGCCGTTACGGCCAACTACTGGCTCTCGGAAGTATATGACGAAGAGATCGGCTCAGCTCACAAAGACGGTGATATGCATATCCATGACCTGAGCATGCTGACAGGATATTGCGCTGGATGGTCACTCAAGCAGCTGATCCAGGAAGGCTTAGGCGGTGTCAATGGCAAGATCACGTCGACTCCGGCCAACCATTTGAGCACCCTGTGCAACCAGATGGTCAACTTCTTGGGTATTATGCAGAACGAATGGGCCGGAGCTCAGGCTTTCTCCTCATTCGATACTTATCTGGCACCGTTCGTCAAGATCGATGATCTGTCCTACAAAGAGGTCAAACAGAACATCCAGTCCTTCATCTACGGCGTCAATACGCCATCCCGCTGGGGCACCCAGGCTCCGTTCACCAACGTCACGCTGGACTGGACCGTTCCTGAAGACCTCGCTGATCAGTACTGTATCGTCGGCGGCAGGACCCTTGATTTCAAATACAAGGACTGCAAGAGAGAGATGGATATGGTCAACAAGGCCTTCATCGAAGTCATGATCGAAGGCGATGCCAACGGCAGAGGTTTCCAGTATCCGATCCCGACTTACTCGATCACCAGAGAATTCGACTGGTCCGAGACCGAGAACAATAAGCTCTTATTCGAAATGACCGCCAAATACGGCACTCCGTATTTCTCAAACTATGTCAACTCGGATATGAAACCGTCAGACATCAGATCGATGTGCTGCCGTCTGAGACTTGACCTCAGAGAACTCAGAAAGAAATCCGGTGGTTTCTTCGGTTCCGGTGAATCGACAGGATCAGTAGGCGTCGTAACGCTCAACCTGCCTAGACTTGCCTATCTGGCCAAAGATAAAGAAGACTTCTATAAGAGACTGGACAATCTGATGGATATCGCTGCCAGATCACTTCACGTCAAGAGAGAAGTCATCACCAAGCTTCTGGATAACGGACTGTATCCGTACACCAAGAGATATCTGGGAACATTCAATAACCACTTCTCGACGATCGGTCTGGTCGGCATGAATGAGGCCTGCCTGAACGCGAACTGGATCAGAAAGGATCTGACGGATCCTGTCTCTCAGGAATTTGCGATCGAAGTCCTCAACTACATGAGAAAGAGACTGGTCAACTATCAGGAGATGTACCATGATCTGTACAACCTGGAAGCTACACCGGCTGAATCGACAGCCTACAGACTGGCCAGGCACGACAAGGAGAAATATCCTGATATCATCACCGCCGGCAAGGAAGGTGAGACACCTTACTACACCAACTCTTCACATCTGCCGGTAGGCTATACCGAGGATATCTTCTCAGCTCTGGATGTTCAGGATCAGTTACAGACGCTCTACACTTCCGGAACAGTCTTCCACTGCTTCCTGGGTGAAAAGCTCCCTGACTGGAAAGCGGCTGCGAATCTGGTAAAGAAGATCTCTGATAACTACAAGCTTCCTTACTACACGATGTCTCCGACTTATTCGATCTGTCCGGAGCACGGCTATATCACAGGTGAAGCCTATACCTGTCCGAAGTGCGGCAAGAAGACGGAAGTCTGGTCAAGGATCACCGGCTACTACCGTCCGATCCAGAACTGGAACGACGGCAAGGTGCAGGAATTCAAACACCGCAAGGAATACAATATCGCTTCTTCCGTCATGAAGGCCAGAGACATCATCAGCGATGTATCTGAAGCCAAGAAAGAAGAGGAAGTCAGAGTATCGACCGGTTATGATATCCCGACGATCTATGTTCAGGATCATTGCCCGAAGTGCAAGGGTGCCGAGCAGCGTCTGCAGCTCAGCGGTATCGAGCACAGAACGGTCAACTGTTCCGAAAACATGGATGAAGCCAGAAAGCTGAATCTGACGGAGACCCCGACGATCATCGATCCGGACGGCACGATGTTTGTCGGAGCCAATGCGGCAGCCGACTGGATGAAATATCATAACGGCAAATAGAAAGTAATGCAAAGCCCGCTCAACGGCGGGCTTTGATCAAAAAGGGGATAAGATGGATAAGATATATGATGTATTGGTAGTGGGCGGAGGACCGGCCGGTATGACCGCGGCTCTCTATGCTCTGAGGAACGGCAAATCGGTGATGATCGTGGAGAAAGCCGTCTTCGGCGGTCAGATCGTCAATTCGCCTAAAGTTGAAAATATCCCGGGTTTCGACGCCATCTCCGGCGATGAATTCGGAGACAAGATGCTGGACCAGGTAGTCAAGCAGGGCGGTGAAGTCCTGTTTGATGAAGTGATCAAAGTCGAAGAGACTGACGGACTGTTAAAGATAAACTGTGATCTGTCAGAACCGTTATACGCAAAGACTGTTATATTGGCGACCGGGACCAAGCACCGTACGCTGGGACTGGCAGACGAAGAATCTCTGATCGGCAAGAGCATCCACTTCTGTGCCGTATGTGACGGAAATTTCTACAAGGATAAAACAGTCGTCATGATCGGCGGAGGCAATTCCGCTTTCGTGGAAGCCAATCTGCTGGCAGGGATCGTCGGCCGACTGATCATCCTGCAGGATCTTGATTTCTTTACGGCCGATCAGAAGCTGCAGGAACAGTTATTGGGCAAAGACAATGTCGAGACCCATTTGGGCACAAAGATCCTTGGTTATCATACCGATGACGGTAAACTCAACGGGGTCAGGTATCTGGAAAACAATGAAGAAAAGATCGCTCACTGCGACGGAGTCTTCCTGGCAGTCGGACTCGTACCGGATAACGGCAGCTTTGAAAATCTCGCCGATCTGGATGAAAGAGGATATTTCATTTCAGATGAGTACGGTACGACCAGAAACAGAAACGTCTTTGTAGCCGGAGACTGCCGGACCAAGTCACTGCGTCAGGTCGCTACGGCCTGTTCCGATGGTGCCAATGCCGCCATCAGGGCCTGTGAGTATTTAAGAGAAGCACAATAAAACCGCTTTATACAAGCGGTTTTGACATTTCAGAACAGTTCGTCAGGGTAAGTTCCATCATCTTTCAGTGACTGGATCTTGGCCACGACATTCGGTTTGTCTTCCTTGTAGGTGACACCGAACCAGGAATCTTCAGAAGTCAGGACTCTGACTTTTCCTTTGCCTTCTTTTACCAGGACACCGACATGATTTGGAAGCAGAGCTTCATATTTCAGCGGATTGACTTTGATGCCTTCTGGAAGTTCATTGACGAAGATCTCATTCAGTTTGCCGATGATCGAAGGGTTGAAGCCCCAGAAGTTCATGGAGACCGGTGAACCCATCTCGAGCGGTTTGTAGACGCCTTCTTCTTCACAGACGACACCGTCATGATCATCGTTCCACTTGATATTCAGGATCTCGCGGATACTGGTCAGATAGCCGTCCTCATCTTTCTGGCAATAGCCTCTGGTGACGGTACCGTTGTCAGAGAGCGTATTTTCGACTTTGTAGCCGACCATGCAGTAGGTATCAGGATCGGTATTGCTGTGGAAGAATTCCATGACTTTTTCAAAGGCATTGCGGCCATAGAAGTCATCGGCATTGCAGACGACGAACGGGTCTTCCTTCAGGATGTTGCGGCACGCCAGCAGGGCATGCGTCGTTCCCCACGGTTTTACTCTTCCTTCAGGGATCTCTACGCCTTCAGGGATATCATTCAGATCCTGGTAGGCGTATTCGATTTCGATGTATGGTCTGATCTTTTTGACCAGTGATTCTTCAAAGAGCTCCTGGTGTTCTCTCTTGATGATCAGGACGACTTTCTTGAAGCCTGTCTTTATTGCATCGAAGATGGTGAATTCGATGATCGGTTCATTGTGATTGCCGACACCGTCGATCTGTTTCATACCACCGTATCTGGAACCCATTCCGGCTGCCAGTATCACTAGTGTTTCTTTCATTGTCTGTCCTCCATATTACGTTAATATTATATAATATTATTGTTCAGACAAGGAGACCAAATAATATGGAAAAATACGTCTTAGCGATCGACCAGGGCACGACCAGTACCAGGGCAATTCTTTTTGACAGGGACCAGAAAGTCGTCAAAACGGCGCAGAAGGAGATCACGAATTTCTTTCCGCATCCCGGCTGGGTCGAACAGGATGCCAACGAGATCTGGCTGTCGACGCTGTCGGTCATCTCACAGCTTTTCGACGGCGGTCAGTTCAAGCCGGAACAGGTCATTTCCATCGGCATAACCAATCAGCGTGAGACCACGGTCATCTGGGACAGGAAGACCGGTCTGCCTGTATATCATGCGATCGTCTGGCAGTCCAGACAGACTTCCGACATCGTCAATAAACTCAAGGAAGACGGCTATGAGCCGCTGATCAAGGAGAAGACCGGACTAGTTCTGGACCCGTATTTCTCCGCTTCCAAGATCAAATGGATCAGGGACAATGTCGCCGGAGTCAAAGACAATCCGGATCTGCTGTTTGGAACGATCGACTGTTTCCTGCTGTGGAAATTTACCTGCGGCGAAGTCCATGCGACCGATGTCACCAACGCATCCAGAACGCTGCTGTTCAATATCCATACGCTCGACTGGGATGAAGAACTGCTGAAACTGTTCGATATCCCTCGCAGTATGCTTCCGGAGATAAAGGATACTTCCGGAGTATTCGGTAATATCGATCCAAGACACTTCTTCAATCATACCTGTCCGATCTCCGCTCTTGTCGGTGACCAGCAGGCTGCACTGTTCGGTGAATCGTGCTTTGAGAAATCAAATGTCAAGAATACATACGGGACCGGTGGTTTCATCCTGGTCAATACCGGTGACAAGGAAGTCATTTCCAAATACGGTCTTCTTTCGACCGTCGCCTGGAAGATCGGTGAAGAAGTCAAATATGCTCTGGAGGGTTCGATCTTCGTTTCCGGATCACTGATCCAGTGGCTGCGCGATCAGATGCAGTTCATTCCTACGGCAGCCGACAGTGAAGAGCTGGCTTCATCAGTTGAAGATTCCGGAGGTGTCATCATCGTTCCGGCATTCACGGGACTCGGTGCTCCTTACTGGAACGACCGCTGCAAGGGTTCGATCCTTGGCATTACCAGAGGTACCAATAAGGCTCATATCGCCAGAGCGGCGATCGAAGCCATGGCTTATCAGTCCAAGGACCTGATCATGGTGATGGAGAAAGACATCAATGAGAAGATCCCGTATATCAAGGTCGACGGCGGAGCCAGTGCCAACAAGCTGCTCGTCCAGTTCCAGTCGGATATCCTGGAGATCCCGGTCGTAAGACCTCTGCAGCCGGAGGCGACAGCCTTAGGTGCCGCCAGACTGGCGGGACTGGCAACCGGTTTCTATAAGCGTGAGGATTTCAAAGATGATCAAGCTGAAAGCTATGAACCGCAGATGGATCACGAAGAAGTTGAGAAACGCTATGCCAAATGGCAGGATGCCGTAGAGGCAACACTGAAATTCTAAAATTATGAAAGTACTACTCATCAATGGCAGTCCCAATGCGAAGGGCTGCACCTACACCGCTTTACACGAAGCAGAGAAGATCCTCAATGAGGAAGGGATAGAGACCGTCTGGGTCAATGTGCCTTCCAATATCCCGTCCTGTGCCGCCTGTGACATGTGTCACAAGACTCATGAAGGATGCATCAAAAAAGACAAGGTCAACGAGACCTATGAACTGCTCGATGAATGTGACGGACTCATCGTCGGTACACCGGTCTACTATGCCGGACCGAGCGGTTCACTGATGTCATATCTTGACAGGCTGTTTTATTCCTATCCGCACAAGAAGAGCCTGAATATGAAGGCAGCAGCGGCGATCGCCAATTCCCGCAGGGCAGGCAATATCACCAGCAATGATGTCATCAGCAAGTTCTTCTCGATCTCCGGCATGGCCATCATCACTTCGACCTATTGGAACGATCCTCACGGTCTTAGTCCTGAGGATGTCGCAAAAGACGAAGAGGGCTTGCAGACGATGAGGAATCTGGGCCGGAACATGGCATATTACCTGAAGATGAGGAAACTCGCTGAAGAAAATGGTCTGGAAGGACCGCTGATCGAAAAAGGCAATGTGACAGACTTTATAAGATAAAAGATCTAGGCTGAATGGCCTAGATCTTTAATTGTTCGAAGGTCTTGACGAGATCGTCGTGGATGACGATATCGCAGTTTTCATCATATGCGGTGGCGTCCCGGTTGATGATGGCCATATTGTTTCCGCGGAAGTATCTGATGAAACCGGCAGCCGGATAGACGACCAATGATGTTCCGCACACTACCAGCAGATCACAGCTGGCGATGGCGTTGAGAGCACCGTTGATGACCTCTTCATCCAGCCCTTCTTCATACAGGACGACATCAGGTTTGATGATAGCTCCGCAATGATCGCATTTCGGTACACCGTCAGAGTCGATGATGTAGTTGACATCGAAGAATTTGTGACATCTCGTGCAGTAATTGCGCAATACGGAACCGTGCAGTTCATAGACTTTTTTGGAACCGGCAGCCTGATGCAGTCCATCGATATTCTGGGTGACGACACTTACATCTTTTTTCTCCTGAAGTTTCGCAATGAATTCGTGGGCGTAGTTCGGTTTCGCATCAGGGTAGAGCATCTTCTCCTTGTAGAACTCAAAGAATTCCTCCGGACGGTATTCAAAAAAGGTATGTGAAAGCATCTCTTCGGCTCTATAGACGTTCTTGTATAAGCCTGTAGCCGAACGGAAATCCGGGATCCCGGAAGCAGTGGACATGCCGGCACCGGAAAAGAAGACGATCTTCCGGGCACTGTCGATGGCACTTTGAAGTTTGTTGATCATATATCTTTATTTTACACTATCAGAAGTGTTATTATTCATATACAGAAACATCAGGGTGGAGCGCGATTCTCCAACCGGCGGTAGACCCCGCGAGCTTAGGCAGAACCTGTGCGATTCAGGTGGCGACTGTACAGTCAGGATGAGAGAGGGTTTTTTATTTTGAAAAAATATCTTAGTGTCAGAAACATCAGCGTCATCGCTGTCCTTGGTGCCTTAGGTGCCGTTCTTATGATCTTCGATTTCCCGATCGCGATCGCTCCATCTTTCTACAAGATCGATCTGGGCGATCTGCCCTGTCTGATCGGAGCTTTTGCCTTGGGACCTGTGCCGGCTTTCTTCATCCAGATCGTCAAGATCCTGGTCAAACTGCTTCTGAAGCCTACATCATCTGCTTTCGTCGGTGAGATGGCGGCTTTCATCTTCTCATCCGTTTATTGCGTGAGTGCAGCCTGCATCTATGCCTGTGACAAAAGCCGGAAAGGGGCGATCAAGGCAATGATCATCGCTTCCATTACGATGGCAATCGTTGCCACAGCCGGCAATTATTTCTTCATCATTCCGGCTTATGTGAATCTGTATCATCTGCCGTTAGAGAAGATCGTTGCGATGGGCGCAGCCATATTCCCGATCATCACGGATAAGCTCAGTTTCGTCTTGTGCTGCGTCTTACCGTTCAACCTGATCAAGGCCATTATCATCGATGTTTTGACCTTCTTCTTATACAAGCATATCTCGCCTTTACTGAAGGGCCGAAATGGCTGAAAAAAAGCTTATTTTCCTATTTATGTGAAACTGTGGTATTTGTTTATATTTGTTTTTATATATGTTATAATTCTTAAGTAAAAATCGGAGGTTTTTATATGCCAAGATTAACGAGAACGCAGAAATTTGCCGAACTCAGAGATACTCTCGCAAATGACAGAGAGCCCTCTTTGTCGACTAAAGATCTGTCTGGTTATCAGGATAGATTGACTAATCTCACAGGCAGCTACAGCAGGCCTGCAGATACTAATACTAATTACTACAACAATCAGTACGAGGAAAAGGAAGATCCGAAGTATGTCTGGACTTCTTTCGAAGAGACACCGATCGAGACCCTGGTCGAATCATTCAAGAGCGAAGAACTGGATAAGCATATCGAAAATATCAGAAACGAAGCACATGTCTGGAACGGTCAGCAGGAAGTTCCTGCCAGCAATCAGTATGTCAGAGAAGAACCGATGCAGGATCGCCGTGTTGAAGAATACGGTATCGGCGGTGTCAGAAGAAACTATGTCAATCAGCAAAGACCTGCCCAGAATATGGCGGAAATGGAAGAGCAGCCTGTTGAAGATCTGAACAGAAGAAACGATTATCAGGCACCGGTATATGAAGCTCCTAGAGAGCCAAGACCGTCTGAAGAAATAAGACCTGCCCAGAATGTCAATTACTATTATCCTGAAGAAGTCTCCGATGACAGTGGTGTCACATATTATGATGAACCGGTAAGAGAACCTGAGGTCAAGACCTATGACGAACCGGTCAGAGAAGCTCAGCGTCCGCAGGCTCAGGCTGACAATCATGAAGCTGATCATTCTGATGATGTCATCAACAGCTACATCAGCGAGATGATGGATGAAGTCAGTGCCTACAACAAGATGAACGGTGAACGCACCATTCATGATCTGACCAACAACATGGTCAATGAAGTAAGACATCCGAATGAATCAAGGAACACCGGTGTTCAGTTCAGACAGAACGAAGTCGAAGAAGACGATGATGAATTCTCGAATACCGTTTCCACCGAGATAGGCAAGATCATGGATGAGATCTCCACAAGAGATGACAGCCGTGTTGAAGAGCCTGAACAGCCTGAAGAAGTACTGGAAGCCGTTGAAGAACCGCATCCGGTACTGACCAAGGCCCTTGAAGAAGAAAAAGTCGAAGAAGTCGTTGAAATAAAGAATCTGAAGGAACTGGAAGCCGAACCGGTCAGAGAGACCAATACGATCTCCAATACGATCCCGTTCGTGGTTGCTTCTGAAGATGAAGACGTCATCGATGATGAAGATGAGGACGAAGGTTCCAATACCATCCTCAACATCATCCTGATCGTTCTGATCATTGTATTAGTTGCAGTCTTAGGACTGATCATCTTCTACATCCTGAAGACGAAAGGCATCATCTGATGAGATTCAATATCGCCATTGACGGTCCGAGTGCTGCCGGTAAATCGACGATCGCCGATCTGCTGGCCGAAAAACTTGGCTACAATCATCTGGATACAGGAGCCATGTACAGGGCTGTTGCATATAAGGCTATAAAACAGAATATTCCTTTTGATGAGGAAGACAAGATCGTTGAGATGATCGATAACATGGATCTTGAGATGATGGCTGACGGAAGAGTCATCCTGGACAAGGAAGACATCTCCGACAGCATCCGTACTGATGAGATCTCCATGGGAGCTTCCAATGTCTCCAAGCTGAAAGGCTGCCGGACGGCGTTAGTCGCCATGCAGCAGCGCATCTGCAAGGACGGAGGCTACATCCTGGACGGCCGGGATATCGGAACAGTCGTCCTGAAGGACGCACCGGTCAAGATCTATATGGTGGCATCCCCGGAAGCCAGAGCGCAAAGAAGGATGCTGCAGAATCAGGAAAAAGGTCTGGAAGCAGATTATGAGACGATCTTAGAGGATATCAAGAAAAGAGACTATCAGGACATGCATCGGGAGATATCACCGTTGACCAAGGCGGAAGATGCGGTCGAGATCGATACGTCAGATATGACGATCGATGAGGTAGTTGAAAGAGTCCTTGAGATCATCGCCGAAAAAACAGGAGCATAAAAATGATAGATGGAACTGTCGCAATCGTTGGTAGACCCAATGTCGGTAAGTCGACAGTTTTTAATAGGATGCTGGAAGAAAGACTGGCGATCGTCGAAGATACACCGGGCGTCACCAGAGACCGCATCTATGGGGAATGTGAATGGCTGTCTAAAACCTACAGACTGATCGATACAGGCGGTATCCAGATCCAGGATGTACCGTTTCAGAAAGAGATCAATGCCCAGGTCGAGATCGCCATTGAAGAAGCTGATGTCATCATCTTCATAACCGATGGACGAAGCGGACTGACCGGTGATGATGAATATATCGCCCGTCTGCTTCAGCAGAGCAAGAAGCCGGTGATACTGGCTGTAAACAAGATCGATGATATCTCCATGATCAATGATATCTATGAGTATTATTCTCTTGGTATCGGCGATCCGATCGCCGTTTCAGGCATACATGGTATCGGTATTGGAGATCTCTTGGATAAAGTTGCAGAACTGATGCCGGAAAGAAGCATCGAAGAATATGAAGGCATGATCAGATTTGCGATCATCGGCAGACCGAATGTCGGCAAGTCATCACTGACCAATGCTTTTCTGAAACAGGAAAGAGTCATCGTTTCGGACATCGAAGGTACGACCAGAGATGCGATCGATACGGTCTTTACGGCTAACGATAAAAACTATGTCGTTATCGATACGGCTGGTATCAGAAAAAGAGGAAAGATCTACGAAAACGTCGAAAAGTATTCAGTTTTAAGAGCCAAGGCGGCCATCGAAAGAAGCGATATGGCGCTGGTCCTGCTGGACGGATCGACCGGTATAATCGAGCAGGATAAACATGTGGCCGGTCTGGCACATGAGGCTAAAAAAGGTGTCATCATCGTTTACAATAAATGGGATCTCGTCGACAAGGATGAGAAGACGATGGTCAATATCACCAAAGAAATCCGCAAACAGTTCGTGTATCTGGATTATGCACCGATCGCCTTCGTCTCGGCCAAACAGAACAAGAGGATCGATACTTTACTTCCACTTATCGATCTGGTCTATGAGAATCTGAACAAACGCATCAAGACCAATGTCCTCAATGAGGTCATCATGGATGCTCAACTGGCCAATCCGGCCAAACCACACAATGGCAAGAAACTGAAGATCTACTATGCATCACAGGTCTCCAGTGCACCGTGCACGATCGTACTGTTCGTCAATGATCCGGAACTCATGCATTTCTCATATGAACGTTATATCGAGAACCAGTTAAGGGAAGCCTTCGGTTTCGAAGGTGTTCCGATCCAGATCATCTGCCGCAAGAGACAGGATAACTGATAATAGCTTCCTTCATTGAAGGAAGCTATTTATTTATAAATTAAAAAGGCATTCAGTGATCTGAATGCCTTGTGCTTATTCGCCTGACGATGCAGGGATCGTGATACATGCCTGTGATGGCGATGATGAAGGTGCAACACAGACAGTGACTTTCGATCCTCCGATACCTTCGGTGAGGGAGAGATCTTCAGTCGCTCCGGTGATGACTTCACCGGTATCGGAAGTTATATTGAACAGATACGGTGGAAGTGCTCCGCCTGAATAGATCGCAGTCCAGTGAGGGAACCAGATCCTTCCGGCTGCATAGGTCGTTTCACCGTAGACGTTACTCGTAGAGAGGTCGCAGGCTTCACCGGTACAGAAACCGTTCTCTCCGGCTCCTGTTCCCCATGTAGCCCAGACAGTCGAGCCATCATAAGCACCGTTGAGGTTGGCGATACCGCCATCGATATATTTCTTGTTTTCCTGTGCAGCTTTCAGAGCTTCACTAACGGAAACAAGCGGATGTTCCTGCAGAGATTTTTTGGCGATATATCCTGTAACGGTAGGATAGCCGCCGCCCGGTTCAGCATACGGATAGGCACCTTTGACGTGGGTGAATTCCGTGACGCTGTCAGGCATCTTGAGCGGTTCATACGGATCGTATGTACCGGAATGATGCGTTTCCAGTTCCTGAAGGATCTTGGTGACGATCTTGGATTTGGTGTTTTCCTGATACTCAGCTGTCGTGAAGTAGGCGCCTTTTTCAAGCTTGTCGTAACCGGTCCAGCAGGAGATCGTGTATTTGTTGGTCTGCATTACCAGCCAGCTGTCCTTGGTGGCACTTTCCGGAATGCCGTAGTCGAGTCCGGAATCGCCCCAGTCAGTCGTACCGGTCTTGCCGTAGAGCGGATAGTCGATGTATCTGTTGCAGTACCACATCAGAGACGAGAACGATCCGGTCATGTTGTATTCTTCTAGGTAGGCGACCATCCATGCCGTAGCATCGGAGATAGCCTGTAAACCTTGTGTATCAGCGACGAAATTGTCTCTTCCGTCGTTATAGACGATATAGTTTACCGTATGCGGTCTGATATATCTGCCGCCGTTGATGAACATCGCATGGGCGCCGGCCAGCTGTAATGGCGTGACCAGACATCTGTTTCCGCCGATCGCAAACTGCAGGTCGAAGTCGGAATAATCAAACTTGAAGCCGATGCTGTTCATGTAGTCGATGACGAATTCTTCGCCTTTTTCCGCTACGACAGCTGCCAGAGCCTGGACGGCCGGAGTATTCTGGGATCGGCCCAGTGCTTCCGTCATCAGCATATCTCCATGGTAGGCGTGATCGTAATTGGAGATCAGGACGTTACCGTCGTAGAGATAGTAAGGCATATCGGTAAAAGTATGAGATGTTGCATAACCTAAGGCATCGATACACAGTGCGTAGTCGATGACCGGCTTGATCGATGAACCAGGGTTCAGATAAGCGCTGGTCGCACGGTTGAATTCACGGGCGTTCTCCGATTCTCCTCTTCCTCCGCCCAGTGCTTCAACGGCACCGTTCTGGTTGTCCATGACGACGATCGCACTCTGACACAGTTCATTCGGGAATTCGATGCCGACATATTCTTCCTCGTTCTGCATGTCATAGATGTATTCCTGCATGTAAGGAGACATGTTGGTATAGATCTCCATACCGGTCGTATAAGGGCTTTCGCCTGTCACTTCTTCAACTTCATCGATGACCGCATCGATGTAGGACTGATATTTCTCATTCATCTCGGTGAAGCTCACGTCGACACCGATCAGCATATCTTCGATCCTTACTGATTTCGCCAGCTGAGCTTCCGCTTCAGAGATGTATCCGTGGTCGACCATCAGGTTGAGCACTTCGTTCCTTCTCTCGGTCGCATTGCTCAGATAATTGATATCCGGATCGAGGTAGGCGTTATCGTATTTATAGTTATCGTTGTACGGGTTGTACGTATTCGGCGAGTTGATCAGGCCAGCCAGGAAGGCAGATTCGGAAAGGTTGAGCTCTTTGGCATCCTTACCGAAGTAGTACTGCGCTGCTTTCTGGACACCACGGATGTTGTTGCCGTAGTTGACCTTGTTGATATACATCGCAATGATCTCCTGCTTGGTGGTCTTGGTCCTGTTTTCCAGTTCCAGGGCCAGGACGATCTCCTGCATCTTACGTTTGATACCTGACATACCTTCACGAGCGGCGATCGTTGAATCGGCATCCGCATCGATCGAGTAGTAGGTGTTCTTGATCAGCTGCATGGTGATCGTTGAACCGCCTTGCGAGAAGTCACGGGTCCTGACGTTCTCGATGATGGCTTTGGTGAAACGCGGGATATCGAAGCCCGGGTGTTCGAAGAAACGCGAGTCTTCGATAGCCAGGAAGGCATCGATCAGGTTGTTCGGCATCTCCGTGTAACTGATGTTCTCACGCAGATACATGCCCAGTTCCATGATCTTGTTTCCTTCACTGTCATAGATCGTGGAGGAATCAGGTGCGACCAGATCCTCGACTTTGAGTTCCGGTTTGTCTTCACAGAGCTTGGCCGCAAAGACGAAAGCACCGATCGCTCCGGCCAGACAGGCCAAAAGGAAGATGCACATCAGGATGGCCATGATAAAAGTAAAGACAGAGGCTTTAGGCCTTGGTTCTTTTTCCTGTTTATTGACTTTTTCTTTCTTCTTGATATTGAAACTGAATTTCTTCTTTGGCTTTGCTTCTGCTTCAGCCGTTTCAGTTTTCTCTATTGTTTCACTGATATTCTCTTCAGCTGTTGTGACATTCTCCGAAACGACGTCAGGATCGACTGTTCCGGCGATATTGACGGATTCAGTGATCGGTTTTTCGGTAGTGATCGTATTTTCTGCCAGAACCGTATCGATCAGTTCGGATGAACTGTCCTGAATGAAAGAATCTTCAGTTTTTACTGTATCAGCAATATTATCAGTAACGGTTTCTTCTGTTTTGATCGTGTTTTCTGAGATCGTACTGCCTAAAACAGGGATCGTACTGATATGGGTTTCCGGTTTCTCTTCAGTTTCGGTATTTTCGGTACTGATCGTATTATCGGAAACGGTAGTGCCTAAGGTCGGGATCGTACTTAAATGAGTATCCGGTTTTTCTTCGGCTTGCGTATTGTTGGTGATGACCGCATCTTCAGCGACAGGTGTCTGCTGAATACTGTCGGTCTTTTCCTCAGCTTCCTTGGCGTAATTATCCGTTATGTCCAGTACTTCCGGGAATTCGGCTTTCTTCTCTTCAGCAGCTCTTTCAGCTTCCAGCAATGCTTCTTCTTCAGCAAATTCATCATCGTCTTCCTTAATGACGATATTGCTCAGCTGATTCTTGACAGAACCCCAAAAAGAGGAGAGTTTTGCTCCGACTTTACCCGCTTTTCTTTCTTTCTGATCAGGGGCAGAATCCATGCCCTCATTCAAAACATTCTTATCTTTCATACAACTCATAATTATACTATATAATTAGGATAAATGATAATATAAAGGCGTGTCTGAAGGCACAAAAATGATGAGGAAATTATGAAACTGATAAGCTGGAACGTTAACGGATTAAGGGCAGTCATGTCCAAAGGGACGCTGATCCCGTTCATCAATGAGGAAGATCCCGATATCATGGGTTTTGAAGAGACCAAGATGCAGGAGGATCAGCTGAATTTCAATTTTGACGGTTATTTCCGTTACATGAATTCAGCTGAGAAAAAGGGTTATTCGGGAACGATGGTCCTGACCAAGAAGAGACCATTGAGCGTCACTTATGACATCAAAGGTGAGGATCACCCCAAGGAAGGCAGAGTCATCACCCTGGAATACGAGGATTTCTACTTCGTCTGTGCCTATGTGCCTAACTCCAAGGACGGACTCAAACGTCTGGATTACCGCATGCACTGGGAAGATGATCTCAGGAAGCATCTGATGAAGCTGGATAAGAAAAAACCGGTCATTTATACCGGCGATCTCAATGTCGCTCATAACGAGATCGACCTGAAAAATCCGGATGACAATCACTTCTCCGCCGGTTTCTCGGATGAGGAGAGGGAAAAGTTCGGTAGATTATTGAACAGCGGCTTCGCCGATTCGTTCCGTGTCCTTTATCCTGAGACCGTTAAGTACTCCTGGTGGTCATACAGGACCAAAGCCAGAGAGAGGAATGCGGGCTGGAGGATCGATTATTTTATCGTTTCGCAGCGTCTGATGGATAAAGTTGAGGATTCTCTGATCTATAATGAGATAGAAGGAAGCGATCATTGTCCGGTAGGACTGATCATCAAGGAAGGATAAGAAAATGGAAATCAAACAGTTTATTGAAGAAAACATGGAAAACATTAAAGCTGATCTGGCAACACTGGTCAGTTACAATTCGGTCTACAGCGATGATGTAGCGCCGTTTGGCTCAAACAACCGCAAGGTCCTGGACAAGGCTCTGGAACTGATGGAAGCCAAGGGCTTAAAGACGACCAATGATGAATACTACTGCGGCTTCGGTGAGACCGGTGAAGGCGAAAAGCTCATCGGTATTCTGGCGCACCTGGATGTCGTACCGGCCGGTGAAGGCTGGAACAGCGATCCTTTCCAGATGATCGAAAAAGACGGTTACTTTATCGGCAGAGGCGTCACTGATGACAAGGGTGGTGCTGTGGCTTCGATGTATGCCCTGAAATATCTGATCGATGAGAAGTATCCGTTCAAAAAAAGAGTCAGACTGATCTTAGGCTGCAATGAGGAGACCGGATCAGCGTGTATCGCTCACTATGTATCCAACTACGGACATATCGACTGCGGTTTCACCCCGGATGGCGACTTCCCGGGCATCTATGCCGAGAAGGGCATGCTGATGGCAAACCTGGTCGGACACAAGACGAAGATCAAATCCATCAAAGGCGGTGAAGCTTCCAATGTCGTCTGCAAGAAAGTCACTGCTGTTTTGCCTGCCGGATCGTTCGATGAAGACAAATTCAAGAAATATCTGATGGATAAAGGTCTGAGCTTTGAGATCGAAAAGGGTGACGATATCACGGTGACAGTCAATGGTGTGGCAGCGCATGCCTCCACTCCGGATCTTGGTGTCAATGCGTTCAACCATCTGATGGAAGCACTTTATTATGCTGATCTCAACGATCCGTTCGTAGACTGGATCCACAAGAACTTCGCGCTTACTGTCCATGGTGAACTTCTGGGCTATGAAAAGATCGCCGATGAGATCTCCAATACTTCGATCAACCTCGGTGTCATGGACAAGCAGGGTGACGATATCGTCGTCTCTCTGGACATGCGTTTCCCGGTCAAGAGCAACTGTGCGACAGTTTCTGAATACATGAAGATCAGCGAAGGAAGCAACGAGGTCGTTATCACCGAACTGACTGAACCGCTCTACTTCGATGTGAACAATCCGATGATCAAAGCTCTGAAGAAGGCCTATGAAGATGTGACCGGAGACAAAGAGAGCCAGATGGAGGCGATCGGCGGCGGTACTTATGCCAAGGCCATCCACAACTGTATTGCTTTCGGTGACGAATTCGCCGGTGAAAACAATCATATCCATGATGCGAATGAGTGCCAGAGCATCGAATCGTTCAAGAAACAGATCGAGATCTATGTACAGGCGATCAAGAACCTCAATGAGGCTGAGATCTGATCATTAATTACCGTATCTCTGATACGGTTTTTTAATGTTGGGGCATGTTATAATAAGGGCATGAAAAACGCAAAACTGGCTCTGATCTACGACTTTGATAAGACCCTTTCTCCCCGGGATATGCAGGAGTTTCATTACATAAAGTCACTGGGTTATGAGAACCCGGCTGATTTCTGGGCTGAATGCGGAGAGTTTTCAGATAAACACAACTGTGACGGCATCCTTTCCTACATGTACCTGATGGCTAATAAGAATAAAAATCTGACCAAAAAACAGCTGCAGGAAGAGGGAAAATACGTCAAGCTCTATACCGGGGTCAAGACCTGGTTTTCCAGGATCAATGAATACGGAAAGGCTCATCATGTGAATGTTGAGCATTTCATCATTTCTTCCGGATTAACTGATATCATCAAAGGCACACCGATCGCCAGAGAGTTCAAGAAGATCTATGCGTGCACCTATGCCTATGATGAGAACGGCAAGATCCTTTGGCCATCCAGACTGGTCAACTATACGATGAAGACTCAGTATCTTTTCAGGATCAATAACGGTATCTTCAAAGAGACCAATGACGAGGATCTCAACAGTTCCACTCCGGATACGGAAAAATACGTACCGATGGAGAACATGGTCTATTTCGGTGACGGAAGTACCGATGTTCCAAGCATGAAGGTCGTTCAGCAGAACGGCGGCATCACGATCGCCGTCTTTGGCGATGAAGCCAAGCGCAATAAGGCCGAGAAGCTCTATGTGGATAAAAGGGCCAACTTCGTAGTAAAGGCCGATTATTCCAAGGGCAGCCGCATCGAAAAGATCGTAGAAGGTATCATCGATTCTCTGGAAGCAAAAAGCAGATTGGAAGAATACAGATAAATGAGCGAACAACAGGCTGATTTCAATATCAGGTCTTTAGGGAGTTTTTATTTTCCGGACAAGACACTGTTCAGAGTCTATGCACCTGATTACAGTGAACTGGATCTGGTCATAAAGGGACGTTCCTATGCCATGCATCGTAACGGTGCGTGTTTTGAAATAGCCATCAGCGGGGATCTTGAGAAGGCCGGCTATCACTTTGAAGGTGACGGCGTGTCTTTCCGGGATCCTTTTTCATATCTTGATATCGGCAAAGAATCGATCGTTTTAAACAGGAAGAAGTTTCTGAACGAGACCATCGTACCGGTCAACGGCTTCAGGACACCGATCATCTATGAGTGCTCGGTCCGGGATTTTTCCGCTGACCGCTCTTTTACCGGAAAACACAAAAAGAAGTTCCTGGGACTCAGTGAGGAAGGGCTGAAGATCAAAGGTCAGCCGATCGGACTGGATCATCTGGTGTATCTGGGTATCACCCATCTGCAGCTGATGCCGATCCTGGAATTCGATTACGATAAGAGCACCTATAACTGGGGCTACAATCCGATAGCCTACAACTATGTGCAGAAGGATTTCGTCTATGATCAGAAGGATCCTTATGCCTATATCAACGAATTAAGAAAAACAGTCAATATCTTACATAAAAAAGGTATCAGAGTCACCCTGGATGTTGTCTTCAATCACGTCTATGATCACAAGAAGAACGATCTGGGGAAGATGCTGAAAGGGAGACTGTACCGGTATAAGGATAACGGTGAGATCGCTCAGGGATCGCTGTGCGGCAACGAAGTGAAGAGCGAAGATCCTTTCGTTAGGGCTTATTTCGTAGAGATGGTCACCCGCTATCTGAAGCTTTATGACATCGACGGTATCCGCATGGATCTCATGGGGATGCTCGATATAGAAACGATCAATGCGATCAGAAATGAGCTGTGTTTCTTCAAAAAGGATTTCCTGGTCTATGGCGAAGGCTGGAACATGGGCGATGTTTTACCGGAAGGTGAAAGAGCTTCGATAAACAACTACCGTCAGCTGCCCGGTGTCAGGATGTTCAATGATTTCTTCCGCGATACGATCATCAATTACATCTCCGGCAACAATGAGATCAAGGAAGAAGTGAAAAGAGCTCTGGCAGCCAACGAAGCATACCTCGATCAGGAACATACGCTCAACTACGTGGAGTGTCACGACAACTACACGATGATCGACAGGATGAATCTGTATAAATCCGATGAGCCGAAGTGGCTGGCCGCAAAACGCTGCAAGCTTGCTTTGTCTTTATTACTTATAGCCAGAGGCGCACCTTTCATCCACATGGGTGAAGAATTCAACCGTACCAAGTATGGCCTGCGCGATTCCTATAATTCAGGTGATCACATCAATGCGATCGACTGGGAACTCAGAGTCGAGAATGCGCAGCTCTGTGACTATGTAAGGGATCTGATCAGGATAAGGAAGGAAAACAGCTGTTTCGATGATCCTGAGACAACTATCGATTTCTATGAGTATTACGAGTGCCTGGTATTCAGGCTGGGCACGATGAAGATCATCATCAATCCGACGGTCCATGATTATGTCTATGATGACGGGCAGACCTATGATGTGATCTTCAGTGAGCGGGGAGCGTGTGATTACCGCAATAATCTGATCACTGTTTCCTCCGTTTCGCTGGTGATTTGTAAACTGTAATGAGTTATAATTAAGACAGTAAATACTGAGGGGTATTATTTATCATGAAAAAGAACAATATGGTAGCAATGATACTTGCTGGAGGTAGAGGTTCTCGTCTTTTTGATTTGACCAAAAAGGTCGCAAAACCTGCTGTACACTTCGGCGGTAAGTATCGCATCATTGATTTTGCGCTGTCCAATTGCGCAAATTCACACATTTCCACTGTAGGTGTTCTTGTTCAGTATGAATCGATCCTTTTGAGTTCATACTCCGCAAGAAGCTCGACCTGGGGACTCGATTCCAAGGGCGGTGGCGTCTATGTCCTTTCTCCGCGTGAGAAGGATGAGACAGGCCTCGGACTCTACAACGGTACGGCCGATGCCATCTATCAGAACCTGGACTTCCTCGATCAGGAAGAGGCTGATTACGTACTGGTACTCTCTGGTGACCACATCTACAAGATGGACTACGAAAAGATGCTTCAGGCTCACATCGATACCAATGCCGAGGCGACGATCGCCGTCATTGAAGTACCAAAGAAGGAAGCCAGCCGTTTCGGTATCATGAATACCGACAAGGATGACAGGATCATCGAATTCGAAGAGAAACCAAAGGAGCCGAAATCCAATCTGGCTTCAATGGGCGTCTACATCTTCTCTTACAAGAATTTCCGCAAGTATCTGAAAGAGGATGCGAAGAATGCGGAATCCGCTCATGACTTCGGCAAGAGCATTATTCCGGCTTATCTGGCGGACGGCCTGAAACTGCAGGCTTACCGTTTCAAGGGCTACTGGAAGGATGTCGGTACGATCGATTCCTTATGGGAAGCCAACATGGATCTGCTCAAGGACAACAGCGGCCTGGATCTTTTCGATCCGGACTGGAAGATCTATACCGACGACGCTGCAGCCACACCGCAGTGCATCGGCAACAAGGCACAGATCGACAATGCGTTCATCACTCAGGGTGCCATCATCAACGGCAAAGTCAATCATTCCGTCATCTTCTCAGGTGCTGAGATCTGCGAGGATGCGAAAGTCGATGAATCAGTTATCATGAACAACGTTACAGTAGGTAAGGGCGCCAAACTGACCAGATGTCTGGTAGCTGATGATGTCAGGATCCCTGAAGGAATGAAACTGGGAGATGATAAATCTAAAGAAATTCTGCTTGTATCAAAAGCCCTGATAGCTAAAAAGGTAGGTGCCGAGCATGAGTAAAGTATTAGGAATCCTTAATTTTGAACCTTCATATGTCCATGTCAGAGGTCTGGAGGACTTCCGTCCGATCTCCGCAACTTCTATTTTGGGCCGTTACAGAGTAATCGACTTCATGCTTTCGAATTTCACCAATTCCGGCATCGAAGCGATCAAGGTCTTCATCAAGAACAGACCGCGTTCAACGGTCGAACATATCACCAGGACCAGCTACAATCTCAACTCCAAGAGAGGCAAGATCCAGCTGCTCAACGGTGATACCGATTATTCCAACAACGATCTTTTCAATGTGGATGTCCAGGCTTTCAGGGCCTACATGGAATTCATCGATGTCGAGAATCCGTCTTATGTGATCATCGCTCCTTCACATTTCATCTTCAAACAGGATTTCTCGGAGATGCTGGATTACCACATCAAATCCAAGAACGATATCACGATCCTTTATCAGAACGTCAATGATGCTGACAAACAGTATCTGATGGGCGATCTTTTGAACATCAACGATCACAAACGCGTCACGGAGATCCACAAGAACCGCGGCAAATACAAGAAAGCTTCTGTTTCCCTGGAGTCTTATATCATGTCGACCCTGACTTTTAAACAGCTGGTCGATGAAGCCGTCATGACTTCAAGTCTCTATTCACTTTCCGACATCATCGCCGACTGTGCCAGAGCCATGAAGATCGGTGCTTATCAGCATCACGGTTTCTCAGCCTGCATCTCAACGCTGAATGCCTACTATGATGCCAATATGCAGATCAAGAAGGAAAAGGAACTGCTCAGACTGATCAATGATGACTGGCCGATCTATACGATGACCAATGACTCCTGCCCGACTTTGTATAAGAAGGGTGCCAAGGTCACCGGTTCGCTGGTCGCCAACGGCTGCCAGATCGAAGGTACCGTCATCAACTCGGTCATCGGCCGTAATGTCGTCATTAAAGAGGGCGCTGTCATCAAGGACTCTGTCGTCCTTCCTGATACCCTGATCGACAAGAATGTCAAACTAGAATGCAGTGTCGTCGACAGACTGTCGATCATCACGCATATTAAGGATCTTAAAGGAACCAAAGAAGAACCTATATACATCAAACGGGGAGATCGTATCTGATGACCAGAGTAATGTTTGTTTCTTTTGAATCGCTGCCTTTTGTGAAGACCGGGGGACTGGCCGATGTTGTGTATGCCCTGCCAAAGGCTCTCAACAAAGATGAATTTGAAGTACGTGTCGTCATGCCGATGTTCAAGACCATCAAGGAAAAGTACGGTGAAGATATGAAGTATCTCGATCATATCTATGTTCAGAGCGGTTTCATCAACGAAGAAGCAAACATTCTCTCATATGTGAATGAAGGGGTAGAGTACTGGTTCATCGAGAACGATACCTACTTCAACAGAGATGGTGTCTACGGCTATGCCGATGATGCGGCAAGGTTCTCATTCTTCAATGTGGCTGTTCTGGAGATGATGATCAAACTCGATTATTATCCGGATATCTGTCATGAACATGACTACCATACCGCGATCTTACCGGCTTTATGCAAGATCAGATTCAACGAGATCGAAGCGATCCGCAAGATCAAACACATCCTGACGATCCACAACCTGGCTTATCAGGGCGAATATGACAAGCAGGTCCTCTTCGATTATCTTGGTTTTGATTACCGCTACTATGAGAACGGTGATCTGCGTTTCAATGATTACTGCAACTTCATGAAGATCGGTATCGTCTATGCGGATTTCGTGACAACGGTCTCCAGGACCTATGCGGAAGAGATCCAGACGCCGGAATACGGCTGCAAGCTGGATGTCATCCTGAAATACCGCAGTGCCGATCTCTATGGTATCGTGAACGGTATCGATACCGAATCCTTCGATCCAAGTACGGATAAGTATATCCATCACAATTATTCATTGCGCAACTACATCACCGGCAAGCGTGAGAACAAGCGTTCGCTGCAATACCAGCTGGGCCTTGAGGAAAAGCCTGATACGCTGTTGCTGGGCATGGTGTCACGCCTGACTTTCCAGAAGGGTGCGGATATCTTCCTGGGTGCCATTCAGGACATCTTACGCAAAGATGTGCAGATCGCCGTACTGGGGACCGGAGAATCCAAACATGAGTATTCATTCAAGATGCTGGAGAATGAAAACAAGGGCCGTTTCGTCTACTATTGCGGCTACAACGAGCCGCTGGCTCATGCGATGTATGCCGGACTGGATATGCTGGTGATGCCGTCACTGTTTGAACCGTGCGGGATCTCACAGCTGATCTCGATGCGCTACGGTACTTTGCCGATGGTCAGAGAGACCGGCGGACTCAAGGATACCGTCGAACCGCTCAACGAATACACGAATACCGGAACGGGCTTCTCCTTCCGGGAATACTCTTCCAGTGATTTCCTGAATATCTTCAATTACGCCTATACACAGTATTATGAGTATCCGGAAAGATGGAAGATGCTGATCAAGAATGCGATGCGCTATGATGTCTCATTCAACAAGTCAGCGAGAGAATACGAAGATCTTTACAGGAAGGTGCTGGACAAATGAATCTGGATTATTTCTTTTCAGGTCTTGATACACAGGCCTACAAGTACATGGGCTGTCATAAACTCGGCGATGGAGTCGAGTTTTATGTGTGGGCTCCTCATGCAAGAAAAGTCGAAGTCTTCACTTCAAGAGAAGATTTCAGGCATTTCTACGGCATGGAAAAAGTGGATGATCGCGGTATCTGGCATCTGGTCATCGGAAACTGTGAATGTATCTATTCTTACCGTTTCCGCATTACGACCGACAGAGGCCATGTGATCGAGAAATCCGACCCGTATGCTTTCTATTCGGAGAGGAGACCATCCAATGCCTCAGTCATGTACGATCTTTCGCAATACAAGTTTACGGATAACGAATACATGGAGAAGCGCAATTTCTCCTACAACAATCCTTTAAACATCTATGAAGTCCACGTCAACGGTTTCAAGCACGAAGGCGAACTGACGACCTACAGGGAGCTCAAGGAAGAGCTGATCCCTTATGTCAAACAGATGGGTTATACCCATATCGAGATGATGCCGATCGTCGAACATCCGTTTGACGGTTCCTGGGGCTATCAGGCTACCGGCTTCATGTCAGCGACCAGCCGCTATGGTACACCTTGGGATCTGATGGATTTCGTCAATGAATGTCATCTGAACAATATCGGTGTCATCCTGGATGTGGCCTATGTCCACTTTGCGACCGATGCCTACGGTCTGTGCACCTTTGACGGCAGACCGTGCTATGAATATGATGATCCGAAACTTTCCCGCTCACAGTGGGGCTCATATCAGTTCAATCTCGGATCAGGTCCGGTCATCTCCTATCTGATGTCAGCTGCCAATATCTTCCTCAACGAGTATCATTTTGACGGACTGAGGATGGATGCGGTATCCAATATCATCTTCTTTGACGGAAACAAGAATATCGGTGAGAACGCCTCCGGTCTGTCTTTCGTGAAGCGTTTCAACTATTCCATCAAGAAGGAACATCCGGATGTGATGCTGATCGCCGAAGATTCCACCGACTTCCCGAAGGTCACCGTTCCGACCGAATATGACGGTCTGGGCTTTGACTACAAATGGGATCTGGGCTGGATGAACGATACGCTGAAATACTACATGATGGATCCTGAATACAGACAGTACCATCACAATATGCTGACATTCTCAATGGCTTATTTCTATTCCGAGAAATTCATCCTGCCATTGTCGCATGATGAAGTCGTCCACTCCAAGAAGACGATCGTCGACAAGATGTGGGGCAGTCAGGAAGATCAGTTCCGCATGTGCCGCAACCTCTTCCTGTACATGTTCACCCATCCGGGCAAGAAGCTGAACTTCTTGGGCAATGATATCGCCATGTACAGAGAATTCGATGAAAGAAGGGGCATCGACTGGGACATCCTGCAGTATCCGCTGCATGATTCCTTCAACCGCTTCTTCCGTGATCTGTGTCAGATCTACAATGCCTATAAAGCGTTCAATTCCTATGATTACGATCCTGCTTCCTTCAAATGGATCGATGCCGACAACTACAAACAGTCGGTCTATATCTATTCTAGATATGAAGAGGATTACTGTTTCGTAGTCGTACTGAATATGAAACCTATCCCTTATACGAATTATCGCATCGGTGTTCCGTATTCCGGAACTTATACCGAGCTGATCAATTCGGAGAAGGATATCTATTCCGGCTGCAATATGTGCAACTTCAAGCCGATCCGATCCAAGAAGGTCAAATCGCATGGACTGCCTAATTCGATCGCGATCGATCTGGCACCTTATGCAGGCGTCGTCTTCTCCGTCAAGACCAAAAAGAAAGCTCCGGTCCTGGAGGATCCGGAGATGGTCGAGACGATCAAGCCGAAGACGAGAGTCAGCAGAACAGCCAAATCGGCAACAGCCAAATCGACCAAAGAGAAAAAGACAGTAAAAGAGACCAAGACCAAGGCTAAGACTGTTAAGACGACTAAAACTGCCAAAACAAAAACAGCCAGGGCCAAATCAGCCAAGGCTGCGTAAGAGATCTTTCTGATCTGAACTCAAACGATAGGAATCCAGTGCTTTACGGATTCCTTTTTTTCTGACCGTTTCATTGAGCTTTTCGTTCCTGATGAAATCGACGGTCCGCTCAAAATGATTCATGAACAGAAATGACAAAAGCCAAGCACCGGCCATTTCCGAATAGTATCCTTTATATTTCTGTTTTTTAATTATCGTATATAGATCATCGAGATATTCATCACAGAGATAATGGTTAAGAAGCACTACCAGAGCATAGCGCTGGATGAATTCCTCATCTGACTTAAGATATTTCTTCACATAGGGGTAATAGGTCTCTCTGTTTTTCTTTATGTCCTTGAGCGAGGAGACGAAACTGTCACAGATCGCCCAGTTGTCGATCAAAGGAAGAAAGTCTTCGATGAGACCGATCTTTTCCTTAAATGGACACTTTTTTCCGGCGATATAAAAACCGTGGAGCAGCACTTCCTCATAGTACTGATCGAGGAATTCCGGTTCCTCTTTTTTCTTGAGAAGGTCTCTGGCAAGATTTCTCAGATCGGGCAGACGGATACCGATCAGAGGATATTTCGAGGAGACGATACCCAGCTGGAATTCCCGGTACTTTTCATCTTTCAGAGGCTTCAGATCACTGTGTAATTTGCTTATCATACTATTATTTTAAATGATAAAATAACTGTATGAAAGAATATGCTGTAAGACTGGAAAGAGGCGCTGATCTGAAACTTTCCATCGAGAAGATCTGCAGGGAGAACGGCTTTGATACAGCTGTGGTTTTAAGCGGTGTCGGCTGCGTGTATCATGCGAAATTCAGACGGGCCAAGGCTACGGCATTCTTTGAGAAAGAAGAAGATTACGAGATCGTATCCCTCAACGGGACGGTATCCAAGGGAAAAGCCCATATCCATATCGCGCTGGCTGATGATTCAGGCGCGACGATCGGCGGGCATCTCATGGAAGGATGCCTGATCAACACCACCTGTGAACTGGTATTGGGGATCCTGGAAGAATACAGTTCCGAGCGTTTGTTTGATGAGAAGACGGGATATGATGAGATCGTGTTCAGAAAGAAGGTAGGATAAATGATCAATGTTTATATCGTTTCAGGTTTTCTGGGTTCAGGAAAGACCACTTTCATCCAGAAACTCTTAAAAGAAAAGAAGTTTGAAAGAGTAATGTTGCTGGAGAACGAATTCGGCGAAGTCGGTGTTGACGGAGCTTTTTTTGATAGATCGCTGAGCATCAGAGAGATCAACAACGGCTGTATCTGCTGCTCGCTGCAGGGCGATTTTGAAAAGGCTCTGGAAGAGATCGAAGAAATGGAGATCTCTGATCTCATCATCGAACCATCCGGTGTCGGCAAGCTTTCGGAGATCATCAATGTCATCAAAGCTGATCCTGATTTCCGTATCGTTTCCCATATCTGTATCGTCGACGTCAAGACCTGCCGCAAGTATCATCTAAATTTCAAGGAATACTTCGATGACCAGGTCATAGTTGCCAATGCGATCATCCTTTCGCATACCGATGTGGCTGATGAAGAAACGATCGATAAGGCTGAAGCGATCGTCAGAGAACTGAATAAAGATGCGGCGATCATCAGAAGACCGATCAGTGAGATCCCGATCGAAGAACTCATAAACATCATCGTTGCAGGAGGCGATATCCTGCCTGAGATCGATGAGGAACTGGAACATCAGCACCACCACCATCATCATGGTGAGGAATGCGGATGCCATCATCACCATGATCATGACGAAGAATGCGAGTGTCATCACCATCACCACGATGATGACGAAGAGTGCGAATGCGATCATGAGCATCATCACCATGATCATGAACATCACCATCATCATGATGATGAACTGTTCAAGAATCTGATCTTAAGACCTGAACATGTCTTCACTGAAGAAGAACTGCAGGATATCCTGGCCAGGATCCCGGAAGACATCATCCGTGTCAAAGGCTATGTCCATACCGATAAGGGGACCTGTTATTTCAACTATGTGCTGAATGAATACAATATCTTCAAAGGGACTGAGCGAGACGAAGCACTTGTTTCGATCATCGGTACCGAGATAGATGAACAGTATTTCAGGGAGCTGTTCAATGATTAAACCTGTCTATGTGTTTTCCGGTTTCCTTGATTCCGGCAAGACCCAGGCGATCAAGGGAACGCTCTATAATCCCCGTTTCAATGAAGGTGGTGCATCACTGATCATCTGTTTTGAACAGGGTGATGTGGAGTACGATAAAAAGTTCCTGGAGATGACCAATACACAGGTCATCTATATGGATTCGATCAATGATCTGACGATCGAGAAACAGAAAGAGATCGACAGTCAGTATAACGTCGAGAGGATCTTTCTTGAGCTCAACGGTATGGAGGATGACAACATCCTCTACAATAACGGCTTTATCGCAAATTGGGAGCTGGCTCAGACATTGACGACGATCGATGCGTCCAAGTTCTCCATGTATCTGACCAATATGCGGCAGTTCCTCTATAACCATGTCGTAAATGCGGAAGTCGTGATCTTAAATAGGTCCGACGATGTCGACAAGCGTTATCTGAGAAACAACCTGAAATCTATCAATCAGTATGTGGAACTGATCTTTGAAGATTCAAAGGGCAATGTCACCAACAAGATCGAAGATGAGCTCTTCGATACCAGCAAGCCTCTGGATATCTCGGATATCGATTACGGACTCTGGTTCATGGATGCGATCGACAATCCGATGAAATATGACAAGGTCGAGCTGAGCATCAAAGCCAAATATGTCGGCAAGATCGAAGATGAGAAGAGAGTTCTGATCATGGGACGTAAAGCCATGGTGTGCTGTGCCAATGACATCACGGATATTGCATTGCCGTGTATCGGACTCAGTGAAGACAAGATCGATAAAGAAAAATACTACACATTGAAGGGCGTGGGACGCTGTGTGACCAATGATGAAGGAGTGAAACTCATTGCCCTTAACGTCAAAAGCTACAAGGAAGCGGAAGCTCCGAAAGACGAGCTCGTGACTTTCAACTAGGAGGTTTTATGAATATTATCAAAGCTATATTGTTTGGTATCGTTGAAGGCATCACCGAGTGGATGCCTGTTTCTTCAACGGCACATATGAAGATCCTGAATGCGATCATCCCTTTAGAGGTCTCGCCTGAATTCTATGAGGTCTTTGAAGTTGTCATCCAGCTGGGTGCCATCATCGCCCTGGTGATCGTCTTCTGGAACAAGATCTGGCCGTTTGGCGAATCCAAGAATCCGCTGGGCGAGGGCATCCTGTCCATCGTCAAGAAAGACAAGTTCTTCCTGTGGATCAAGATCGTCATCGCCTGTATTCCGGTCATCCTGTACGAACTTCTGCTTGAAGACAGGATCAGTTTCATCAACGAGAAGAATGAGATGATCTTTATCGGAGCAGCTCTGATCATCGTCGGTATCATCTTTATCGTCGTAGAGATGCTCATAAAGGGAAAGAAGCCTAAGTATATCTCGACTAAACAGATCACTTTCATGCAGGCATTCATCATCGGCATGACCCAGCTGATCGCAGCGATCTTCCCGGGCGTTTCCCGTTCCGGTTCGACGATCATTGCGGCGCTCTTGCTTGGCATCTCGCGTTCCTGCGCAACGGAATTCACTTTTGAACTGGCCATCCCGGTCATGTTCGGAGCGAGCCTGATGAAGATCCTGAAGTTCTCGGCTGCCGTCACTTTCGGTGAGATCATGACTCTGCTCGTCGGCTGTATCTCAGCTTTCCTGGTCTCACTATTCATGATCCGTTTCATGCTGAACTATATCCGCAAGAATACCTTTACGATGTTTGGCATCTACCGTATTCTGCTTGGTATCATCATTCTGGTCTTCTTAAGATAAAATGGATCTTAAGCTGCTTTTCGGTACCTTCCTTGAAGGACTTCTCTCTTTCGTATCTCCGTGCGTCCTGCCGCTGATACCGCTGTATATGTCTTATCTTTCAGCTGATGCCAGAGAAGAAGACGAGGAAGGCAATGTAACATATAAAACAGGTAAAGTGTTCATCACAACACTTTTCTTTATTGCCGGGATCTGCCTGACATTTTTCCTGCTGGCGGTCTCACTGGAAACATTCAGAACGTTCCTGGACCGCTATCGTGAAGTCATCTCGATCATCGGCGGAACACTGATGATAGTATTTGGCCTTCATGAAGTTGGACTGATCCATATCGATCTTTTAGATAAAGATTTCCGCTTCCGTCCTGACCTGCATTTGGAGAAGATGAATTATTTCAAGGCCTTTTTACTGGGCTTTGTCTTTTCACTGGGCTGGTCACCATGCATCGGACCTTTACTGGCCAATGCACTGCTGCTGGCGGCAACTTCGGCTGAAGGCTATCTTTATATCGTTGCCTACTCTCTGGGTCTGGTGATCCCATTTTTGATCACTGGTCTTTTCACTTCCAAAGTGTTGCAGCTGATCAGAGAGAAGAAACAGCTTTTCGCAAATGTGCTCAGGATCGCCGGGATCATCATGATCATCTTCGGTGTCTATATGATCATGGATGCTTCAAAGTCGATCGCCAGTATCAAAACGATCGAAGAGTCTTCTTCAGTTACAGATGAGAAAGAGGATCTGGAGAAGTATCTGTATGAACTGGAACTGAAAGATATCGACGGCAATACGGTCAGACTTTCTGATTATAAAGGAAAATATATATTTATGAACTTCGCGACAACGTGGTGTACATATTGCGAGGCGGAACGTCCGGAATTCGCAAAGTTCGCGGAGAACAGTGATGTGCAGTGTCTCTTTGTGATGAGTCCGGGTGAAGAACAGAACGGTATGAGCGATATCGAAGAGTATCTGAAGACTCACGAAAGTCCTGTCAAGACGCTGATCGATGAGAACGGCACGATGTTCTACTATTGCAGTGTCAGAAGTTTCCCGACGACTTTCGTGATCGATCCTGACGGAGATTTCCTGACCTATATCAACGGAGCGATGACTGCCAATAGTTTCAGTAAACTGTATGAATACGTCAAAAGCGGCATGAGCGAGTAGACGGTATTACTGACATAAAAATAAAATAATGGATCCTGATCATTCAGGATCCTTTTTTTTCATCAGGGATGAAGGAATCGAAGATGAAACACTGATACAGGTTTTTCAGCTCTTCGAGCTGTTTCTGTGACTTGACTGTCCAGGCGATACATTCAGCTTTATACAGTCTGGAGATGATCTGGAAGGACAGATTTTTATAGCTGTTGCATTCATAGGCGATGTAGTCTGGTTTGCTTAGGAAGTTGCACAGCATATAGGTCTCTATGATCTTCTTTACCAGTGAAAGATCGCATTCAGGATCGTGAATCGAATCGTATGCCAGCTGTCCTCTGATGATATGAGGATAGTTGTGACGAAGGGAAGTGACGACCGTCGGATTGAAGGATTCGATGTTGTAGAGTCCGTCATAGTCTTTCATCATTTCGACTGTCCGATCCAGTGCTTCAAGGCATCTTCCTTCGGGTTTGATCTCGATCACCAGCGGCGTATCTGGCTTCAGTACTTTGAGCACTTCAGAGAACAATGGGATCTTCTCATCAGTATCGAGAAGTTTTAGTTTTCTGATCTCTTTAAAGGTACATTCATTGAGCTTTTTATCGATACCGCAGATCCTTTCCAGCGATTCATCATGGAAGACGACCAGTTGATTATCGGTAGTGATCTGGATATCCAGTTCGATCCCGTAGCCGTTCTCGACTGCCAGCTTGAAGGCTTTCAGGGAATTCTCCGGAACGTCCTTGTTATTGTAGAGGCCTCTGTGACAGATGTATTTCTGTTCATAGGGTCTCATTTTTTCCTTGCGGATCGAAGAGACGTTGGGATAGATGAGCGCCAGATAGACGACAATGATGAGGATAACGATATTTATCAGCATAACTTAAGTATATAAAAACCTTCCCGGTTAGGGAAGGTTAATATTGAATCAATTAATCAGTCAGTTATTATTTGATGATCTTGATAACGGAACCTGAACCAACAGTTCTGCCGCCTTCACGAATAGAGAACTTAGTTCCTTCTTCGATAGCAATCGGAGCGATCAGTTCAACAGTCATTTCGACGTGGTCACCAGGCATAACCATTTCAGCACCGCCTAATTCCTTAACGATACCGGTTACGTCAGTTGTACGGAAATAGAACTGCGGACGGTAGTTGGCAACGAACGGAGTATGTCTGCCGCCTTCATCCTTAGTTAATACGTATACCTGAGCAGTAAACTGAGTATGAGGAGTAACTGAACCAGGTTTAGCTAAGACCTGACCTCTTTCGATTTCGTCACGGTTGACACCACGGAGCAGAGCACCGATGTTATCACCAGCTTCAGCTTCATCCAGCTGCTTGTGGAACATTTCAAGACCGGTAATGACAGTCTTTCTTGTTTCTCTTAAGCCAACGATTTCAGCTTCATCATTCAGGTGAGCAACACCACGCTCAACTCTACCAGTAGCAACTGTACCACGACCTGAAATTGTGAATACGTCTTCTACTGACATTAAGAATGGCTTGTCCATTTCTCTGGCTGGAGAAGGGATATATGAGTCACATGCATCCATCAGTTCATCGATAGCTTTCATAGCTTCTGGATCACCTTCAAGAGCCTTTAATGCTGAACCACGAATGACAGGAGTATTGTCACCGTCGAATCCGTATTCATCAAGAAGTTCTCTTACTTCCATTTCAACTAAGTCGATAAGTTCTGGATCGTCGACCATATCGCACTTGTTAAGGAATACTACGATATATGGAACACCGACCTGTCTGGCTAACAGGATATGTTCACGAGTCTGAGGCATCGGTCCATCAGTTGCTGCAACGACCAGGATAGCACCATCCATCTGAGCAGCACCGGTGATCATGTTCTTAACATAGTCAGCATGTCCCGGGCAGTCGACGTGAGCATAGTGTCTCTTGTCTGTCTTGTATTCAACGTGTGCAGTGTTGATAGTGATACCACGTGCCTTCTCTTCAGGGGCGCCGTCGATCTGGTCATAAGCCTTGAATTCAGCCTGACCTTTTTCTGCTAATCTCTTGGTGATAGCAGCTGTTAATGTTGTTTTACCATGGTCAACGTGACCGATAGTACCGATATTGACATGTTCTAACGAACGGTCAAATTTCTCTTTTGCCATCTTAAGTTTTTCCTCCTAATTTAACAATTAATATTTTAAGATAAAACGCAGTAATAAGCAATTGCTATCTGGCGTTTTTCTTGGCAATTTCTTCTGCGATGCTTGATGGTACTTCAGCATAGTGATCCATCTGCATCATGTAGTTTCCACGGCCCTGTGTATTGGACCGCAGATCGGTTGCGTAACCGAACATCTGGGACAGAGGAATGAATGCTCTGATGACCACTGCATTGCCTCTTTCTTCCTGGTTGTTGATGTGTCCGCGACGTTTTGTGACATCGCCCATGACGGTACCGAGGTACTCGGTCGGGACGGTAATTTCAACATCCATGATCGGTTCCAGAATGACCGGATCGCATTTCTTGGCAGCTTCTTTGAGCGCAAGGCTGGCGGCTGTCTTGAAGGCCATCTCCGAAGAGTCTACTTCGTGAGCTGAACCGTCGAACAGGGTAGCCTTGATGTCGACGACCGGATAACCGGCGATCAGACCGTTCTCGAGAGCTGCTTTAAGTCCTTCCTGTGTCGGCTTGATGTATTCTTTCGGAACTGTTCCGCCGACAACGGCATCAATGAACTCAAAACCTTTTCCGGTCTCGTTAGGTTCAAATCTGATCCAGACGTGACCATACTGTCCGCGTCCGCCTGACTGTCTGACGAATCGTCCTTCACAGTCAGCAGCCGACCTGATGGTCTCACGGTAGGCTACCTGCGGTTTGCCGACATTGCATTCGACCTTGAATTCACGCTTCATTCTATCGACGATGATATCCAGATGGAGCTCACCCATACCGGCGATGATGGTCTGACCCGTCTCTTCGTCAGTATATGTTCTGAATGTAGGATCTTCTTCAGCCAGTTTGGCCAGAGCTGCATCCATCTTGTCGGAATCGGCCTTTGTTTTAGGCTCGACCGACATCTGAATGACCGGCTCAGGGAAGATCATGGATTCCAGAATGATCGGATGTTTCTCATCACAGAGGGTATCACCTGTTGTAGTGTTTTTAAGTCCTACAGCAGCAGCAATATCACCGGCATCGACCTCTTCGATGTCTGCACGATGATTTGCGTGCATTTGTACCAATCTTCCAAATCTTTCCTTATAATTTTTAGTAGCATTGAGCACATAAGAACCGGCACTCGCAACTCCGGAGTAAACTCTGAAGTAGGTGAGTCTGCCGACGAACGGATCGGTCATGACCTTGAAGGCCAGAGCCGCAAACGGTTCGCTGTCGCTGGCGTGTCTCTCCGCTTCATCACCGAACTTGGTCGTTCCTTTGATCGCCGGAACATCAAGCGGTGAAGGCAGATATTCGATGACCGCATCGAGCAGCAGCTGAATACCTTTGTTCTTGTAGGCAGAGCCGCAGAGCACAGGGAAGAATTCGGATGTCAGAACGGCATTACGGATCGCTCTTTTGATCAGCGGAACTTCTGGTTCTTTTCCGTCAAGGAATACTTCCATCAGTTCATCGTCATAATCGCAGAGTTTTTCGATCAGCTCGGTCCTGAGCAGTTCGGCTTCATCTTTATACTGGTCTTCGATGTCCTTTTCCTGGATATCCGTTCCCTGATCGTTAGGATAGAGATATTCTCTCCTTTCGACCAGATCGATGATACCGCGGAAAGTGTTTTCCGCACCGATCGGCATCTGGATCGCAGCCGCATTGGCAGCAAGCTTTTCTCCGATCGATCTTACAGACATCATGAAGTCAGCACCTGTAGCATCCATCTTGTTGGCGAAGACGATGCGCGGGACCCTGTAGGTCGACGCCTGTCTCCACACTGTTTCGGTCTGTGGTTCAACACCGGCTTTGGAATCGAGCACCGTGACTGCACCGTCGAGTACACGCAGGGATCTTTCGACTTCGACTGTGAAATCGACGTGTCCCGGAGTATCGATGATGTTTATTCTGGTCTTGGGCAGCTGATTCTTTGAGCCCGGCCAGAAAGTGGTAGTCGCAGCAGAGGTGATCGTGATACCTCTTTCCTGTTCCTGTTCCATCCAGTCCATCTGGCTGGCGCCGTCGTGTGTCTCACCGATTTTATGTGTTTTTCCTGTGAAGAAAAGGATTCTTTCGGTACAGGTAGTCTTGCCTGCATCGATATGCGCCATGATGCCAATATTTCTTGTATTTTCTAAAGCATATTGACGTGACATAACGTTGTATCCTTTCTTTTACCAGCGATAATGAGCAAATGCTTTGTTTGCTTCTGCCATCTTGTGCGTGTCGTCTTTCTTCTTGACGGACTGACCTGCACCGTTAGAGGCATCAATGATCTCGGCAGCGAGTCTTTCTTCCATGGTCCTTTCGGATCTGAGTCTGGAGTAGTTGACGATCCATCTGAGACCTAAAGTAAGTCTTCTCTCGTCAGATACTTCGACCGGGACCTGGTAGTTGGCACCACCGACTCTTCTTAATTTCAGTTCCAGTTCAGGCATGACATTGTCCAAGGCTTTCTCGAATACTTCCATTGGCTGCTGTCCTGTCTTCTTTTCTACGATATCGAATGCATTATATAGAATGTTCTGTGCAACGCCTTTTTTACCATCTAACATGATTTTGTTGATTAAGCGTGTCACGAGCTTCGAATTGTAAATAGGATCTACTAATACATCTCGTTTCGCAATGTGTCCTTTTCTAGGCATTTTTAATCTCCTTTCATGTTTTACTTAGGTTTTTTAGCGCCGTATAATGAACGACCCTGCATTCTTCCATCAACACCCGCACAGTCCAGTGTGCCTCTTATGATGTGGTAACGTACACCTGGTAAATCCTTAACACGTCCGCCACGGATCATAACAACTGAGTGTTCCTGAAGGTTGTGTCCGATTCCCGGAATGTAAGCAGTGACTTCCATACCGTTTGATAAACGGACACGGGCATACTTTCTTAAAGCTGAGTTAGGCTTCTTCGGAGTCATCGTACCGACACGGGTACAAACACCTCTTTTTTGCGGTGAAGCCAGATCAATAGGACGGCTCTTCAGCGAGTTGTAACCCTTGTTGAGTGCCGGAGCTTTTGACTTGAATGTTCTAGCTTTTCTGCCTTTTCTTACTAACTGATTAATTGTTGGCATCTGTATCTCCTTTCTTTCTTTTGTAAGCACACTTTATCAGGTGTGCCAAATAACTGACTTATATATAGATCCTTTCGGATCTGATCAGCTTTTTTATACTAACAGAAATGATCGCCCAAATCAAGCATAAAATGCATATTATATGCATATTCTGCAGTTTCACGGCTTCAGCCGTGCCAAAAGGCCTGTTTTTCAATCTTTTTCTGATTGTTTATAATAATATATGTAACAGAAAAAAGCTGAAAAGAGGGAAGCTAAGATATGGAACAGATAATCAAAAGCCTGCTGGAAAACGACCTTTACAAGTTCTCCATGGGACAGGCCATCTATCATCAGTACTCAGACTACAAGACGACCTGGACTTTCCGCTGCCGCAATGAAGGTGTGCGTTTTACGCCGGAAATGATCGATGAGATAAAACATCAGATCAGACTTTATTGCGACCTGCGTTTCCAGGAAGATGAACTGGAGTATCTTCACAATATCAAATGGATCAAGGGCAGTTATGTGGATTTCCTGAGACTGTGGAAACCGCGCTATGAGGACTTCCATATTTCGGAAGGTGAAAACGGTGAACTGCTGCTGGAGACGATGGGGACCTGGCTCAACACTTCGATGTATGAAGTCCCGACCCTGGCGATCGTCAATGAAGTTTACTTCCGCATGAGTTATGATCACGATAAGCTCTTTGAAGAATTCAAAAAAAGAGCTGATGAGAAAGCTCTGAAGGTCTCCAAAGGAGAATACCGCCTGGGTTCCTATTCGGAGTTCGGTCTTAGAAGAAGACTTTCCGGTGAGGCTCAGGATTACATCGTCAGGAAACTCAAAGACACGAAGGCTGAGAACTCATTCTTCTTAGGTACTTCCAATGTCTATCTGGCGAGGAAGTATGATCTGACGCCGGTCGGCACGATGGCACACGAGTGGATCATGTGTGTCGGACAGGGCGATCACAAGCACAATCCGGCTTATTCCAACTACTATGCCCTGAATGCCTGGATCAAGGAATACGGAGTCCTCAACGGTACGGCACTGACCGATACGATCACGACCGACTGTTTCTTGAGAGATTTCCGGCTGACATTTGCGACGCTGTTCTCGGGCGTCAGACACGACAGCGGTGATCCGATCGAGTGGGGCGAGAAGATGTTGAAGCACTACGAGAGTCTCGACATCGATGCGAAAAACAAGACGCTGCTGTTCTCGGACAGCCTGAACTTTGATAAGGCGACGAAGATCTACGATCATTTCAAGGGACGCTGCAAGGTGGCGTTCGGTATCGGGACCTTCCTTTCCAACGATACATTGGAGAAAGCTCTGAATATCGTCATGAAGGTCACCAGATGCAACGGACAGGATGTGGCCAAGATCTCCGATGTCGATGGCAAGTCCATGTGCAAGAATCAGGATTATGTCGAGTATCTGTCAAGAAGTATCGAATGGCGTATGAATAACGAGGTGGTGAAATAATGTTTGATGCTGTAAAAGAAACTGAGAAGATCATTGCGTTCATCCGCGATTATTACCAGAAGTGCGGACTGAAAGGTGCCGTGCTGGGTATATCCGGAGGCAAGGACTCGGGAGTCGTTGCTGGTCTCATGTGCAAGGCCATCGGTCCGGAGAATGTCGTCGGACTCACACTTCCGTGTCACTCTAAAAGCAGGGATGCTGAAGGCGCTAAACTGGTCGCTGACCATTTCGGATTTGAACTGCTCAACATCGACCTGACTACGGTCTTTGATTCGTTCGGTGAAGAGATTAAGAAACTCGGTGATTTCACGGAAGAAGAAAGGAAGAATTCGGACATCAACATCAAACCGCGTCTGAGGATGGCGTCTGTATATTATATGGCAGCTCTTTTGTCAGCGACAAAAGGCGGGACATATATCGTTCCCGGTACCAGCAATGCCTGTGAGCTCTATGTCGGCTATTTCACCAAGGGAGGTGATTCCGTCTACGATATCGCTCCGATCTATGGTCTGACGGTCGAAGAAGTCATCAAGGTCGGAGAAGTCATCGGCGTACCTCCTGAGGTCCTTTACCGGACACCGGATGATGGCATCTCCAATCAGAGCGATGAAGACAAGCTTGGAGTAAAGTATAAAGACATTGCCGCTGTCATCAGGAATGAAGAAGTCGATCCGGCTGAAAAAGAAAAGATCGAGATCCTGCATAAGAAGGCGGCTCATAAATTCAATATCCCGGTATACAAGGTCGAAGAATGAAGATCGGAGTATACTGCGGATCTTTTTCGCCTGTCCATAAAGGACATCTGAAGATCGCCAATGAATGTCTGAAGGAAAAACTGGTCGACAGAGTTTTGATCATCGCTACCGGTGCATATTGGGACAAGAAGGAACTGATCCCGCTGGCAGACAGGATAAGGATGCTGGAGATGGTGGCAGGCAAAGATATCATCATCGATCATACGATGAACGATCTTCCCTATACCTACATGATCTTCGATCAGCTGGAGAAGGATCATCCTGAAGATGAATTCGCTCTGATCGTCGGAGCCGACAATCTGCCGGAATTCAGCAGATGGAGAGAATATGAGAAACTGCTGGAGCACGAGTTCATCGTGATCGCCAGAGATGATATCAGCAAAGATAAGATCATTGAGATCATGGAAGGTTTCCATAAGACCTCATATCATATCCTGGATCTGGAGAATATCGACATCAGTTCAACTTTCATCAGGAACCATCTGAATGAACCGAAACTGATCGAAGATATGATCGATCCTGAAGTATATGCCTATCTTGTCAGAAAGAAAGGAAACATTATGCAGCACGAGATTACAGAAAGACATCCTCTACTGGATGAAAACGGTCATCTGATCGAGACCGGTTTTGCGAAGTCACTGATCCTGGATTATGAGCGAAGCAAGATCAGAGCCAATTCCTTGAGGATCAAGGAATGGGATTATTATCTGGTCTGTAACGATGATTTTGCACTTGCGCTGACGGTTGATGACAACTCCTATATGGCATTGGATTCGATCTCACTGCTGGATTTCAGGATCCCGTGGGAACATACTAATTCACCGATGAAGTTCATGACCCTGGGTAAACGCAACTTCCCTGCATCTTCCCTTGAAGGAGATGTCAAAGGAGAAGGCAAGGGCTACAGGATCGAATTCAGGAAGGAAGAAGGAAAGAGGATCCTTGATTTCCGGATGGATGATTTCCTGGATGGCAAGAAGATCGAAGGAACAGTGACACTGTATGATGACAATGACGAATCGATGGTCATCGTGACCCCATATAAAGAAAGCAAGGTCCACTTCTACTACAATCAGAAGATCAACTGCATGCCGGCAGAAGGGAAAGTGCTCTTTGACGGCAGGGAGTATATCTTCGATAAGAACAGCAGCTTCGGTACTCTGGACTGGGGCAGAGGCGTCTGGACCTACAAGAATACCTGGTACTGGGGTTCGGCATCCGGTAAGGTGGACGGACACCGTTTCGGTTTCAATATCGGCTACGGTTTCGGTGATACCAGTGCCGCCAGTGAAAACATGCTGTTCTATGACGGCAAGGCACACAAGCTCTCACAGGTCACTTTCAATATCCCGATGGAAGACGGTAAGGAAGATTATCTCTCACCTTGGACTTTCACTTCCGATGACGGAAGATTCGAGATGGACTTCGTGCCGATCATGGATCGGGCTTCCAATACGGATTTCGTGATCCTGGGCTCTGACCAGCATCAGGTCTTCGGCCGCTTCAGCGGAACAGCGATCCTGGATGACGGTAAGGAAATAAAGATAAAAGACTTTACCGGTTTTGCGGAAAAAGTAAGCAATAAATGGTAAACGAAAGGCACGATCGACGTGCCTTGTTTTTTAATCAGCCAGTGAACCGAACGGATCCCATGGTTCAAGAACGACCGGTCTCTTTTTCGCTGCCGTTAACTGTTTTTTATTCAGGTATTTTTTGTGTACGACCGCTTCATAAACATAGTTATCGAACCAGGTATCGGAAGCGATATAGTAGCCTTTGATACCGGCTTTTTCACCCCAGGAGTTTTCGATCTTCCAGCGGGTCGGTCTATTCTTATACAGATTGACACCGGTCAGCACCATGGCATGATTCATCGCCGATTCTCTGGAATTCAGCATATCTTCCTTACTCATGGAAAGATCCATGCCGAAGGTGTTTCCGTAATCGAAACTGGAATCATCCCATAAGCCGGCTTTGCGGTCCATGTCCTTGCCGCAGTCGCAGCCGAACCAGACCGGTTCATCGTCCTTGAGCTGTTTCAGGATCAGTTCCTTGAATTCCTTCATCGGCAGATTGAGGAAGAAGACTTCATTCTGTGTACCGGCGACATTGCCCAAATATCTGACGGTATAGGTCTGATAAAACGGCTTGTCAGCGGTCGGACCGTTGATGATGCCGATGTATTCATCAAGATCGACACCGAGATACTTGTTGTACATCTCTAATGGAGTGACATAATGGAAGGCATGATATCTGTCTTTCTGATCATAGAATTCGAAGGTGAATGATTTCGGCGGTACACCGAAGCAGTCACAGATCAGACCGTAACATTCCTTCAGACATTTATCTTTCAGTTCTCTTAGTTGTTTTTCGTCATCTGTTCTGCGGATATCACAGGCGAACTTGCGCAAACGTTTGTTCAGAATGGAATTCATCTTCGAAGTATTGGATGACTGGAAGGTCTCCGGCATGGCTGTTTTCGGACAGATGCCGTACTTTCTGACCAAAGAGACCATCATGTCCCACTGTCCACCGTCACCGATCGCTGTTTTCAGCAGGTAACGCATCGTGTCGGAATCCATTTCACTTTCTCTTTCGGCCAGCATCGTCTCGAGGAAGTAGTTGACCTTCTCGAGCTTGTCATAGAAGGCGATGTAGTTCTGGGAGAGTTCAAACTGATCTTTGATGTGGTATTTCTTCGCCAGCATCTCTCTTAACAGTGTCATCGAAGAGAAGATCCAGCATCTTCCCGAATGCATCTGGTCGTTGACCGGCAGAGTCTTGATGTCGATCGAGAACAGATTGGGATTATCGATCTTGCCTTCAAGGCGTTTGGAGATCAGGCCGATATCGTTCTCACTTAAGGCGTTCCTCACGATCCGGTGAGTGTTGTTTCCTAGATATTCTTTGTTGAGCTCAGCGAGCTTCTTTTCATTCAGTGCGTTGAATTTCTTCATAAACAGATCCTCTTTCCTTAAACTATCATACCATTATTATTAAGGTATAATAATAAACATGAAAGAAAGCCGTTTTGAACTGGTATCAGATTATAAGCCGACCGGTGATCAGCCGGAAGCGATCGCGAAGCTCGTTGAAGGCCTGAAAGAGGGAAAACACGAACAGGTCCTTCTGGGTGCGACCGGAACAGGCAAGACTTTTACGATCGCCAATGTCATCCAGCAGGTCAACAAGCCTACCCTGGTCTTTGCGCACAACAAGACACTGGCAGGTCAGCTTTATTCTGAGTTCAAGGCACTTTTTCCGCATAACGCGGTCGAGTATTTCATCTCCAACTTTGATTTCTATCAGCCGGAAGCCTATATGCCCAAGACTGATACTTATATTGAAAAGAACGCTGTGACTAACGATGAGATCGATATGCTGAGGATGTCGGCATACAACTCATTGCTTGAAAGAAGAGATGTCATCGTCGTGGCTTCCGTCGCCTGCATCTATGCCGGAAGCAATCCGGAAGACTACAAGGAGATGTTCTTCACACTGAAGACCGGTGAGATCATCGACAGGCAGACCCTGATCAGAAGACTGATCGTCATGCAGTACAGGAGGAACGATACCGACAGGTTAAGGGGTACGTTCTCCGTCAAGGGCGATGTGATCGAGATCTGTCCGGGTCATACCGACAAATTCATGATCCGCGTCGAGATGTTCGATGATGAAGTGGAAAGGATCACCGAGATCGATCCGGTCACCAAGAACGTCCTGGACGGCTATACCGTCTATTCTTTCTTCCCGGCCAGCGGCTATGCCCGCAAACAGGAAGATATCAATATCGCCTGTGACAATATCGAAAAGGAACTGGAAGAAAGACTGGCTTACTTCAAGGCCAACAACAAGCCTCTGGAATATGAAAGACTTGAACAGCGCTGCCGTTATGATATCGAAGCTTTAAGAGAGATGGGCATGTGTTCCGGCATCGAGAACTATGCGATGCATATCGACCATCGTGTCCCGGGACAAAGACCTTTCAATCTTTTCGATTATTTTGATGATGATTTTCTGATCGTCGTAGATGAGTCTCATGTCTCTCTGCCGCAGATCAGAGGCATGTATAACGGCGACCATCAGCGCAAGCTGACGCTGGTCGAATATGGCTTCCGCTTACCAAGTGCTCTGGAGAACCGTCCGATGACCTTTGAAGAGTGGGAAGAACTTGATGCGCCGCGCATCTACATGTCTGCCACTCCGGGCGATTATGAACTGGAAAGAGGAGGAAGACCGGTCGAACAGCTGATCCGTCCGACAGGACTCGTGGATCCCAAGATCGAAGTCCGCAAGACTTCCGGCCAGATCGATGATCTGATGGAAGAGATCAGAAACAACATCGAAAGAAAAGAAAGGACGCTGGTGACGACCCTGACGGTCAAGATGGCGGAAGATCTCACCGATTATCTCAAGAAGCTCAATTTCAAGGTGGCCTATCTCCATCACGAGACCAAGACGCTGGAAAGAAGTGAGATCATCCATGACCTGCGTGCCGGCAAATACGATGTGCTGGTCGGTATCAACCTTTTAAGAGAAGGTCTCGATATCCCGGAAGTATCACTGATCGCGATCCTGGATGCGGACAAGGAAGGCTTCTTACGTTCTTCAAGATCACTGATCCAGACGATCGGTAGAGCGGCAAGAAACGAACATGGCAGAGTCATCATGTATGCGGATACGATGACCGATTCGATGAAGACAGCGATCGACGAGACCAACCGACGCCGCAGCATTCAGGAGAAATACAACGCTGAACACAATATCGTTCCTAAGTCTATCGTCAAGGAGATCAGTGAGGTCATCCATTCGAAAGAGACCCAGGAGATGAGCCGCAAGTATCGCGAGAAAACTCATCATACCAAGGCTGAGAAAGAGAAGATGATGGCTTCGATCGAGGTTGAGATGCGCCAGGCGGCCAAGGAGCTCAATTTCGAAAGAGCGGCCGAACTCAGAGATATACTGTATGAACTCAGAGATGAAAAATAGTTTCTGATGATCATGAAACACCATAGAATGTGAGATAATAAAGACATGAAGAAACTGGTACTGATAAGCGGAATCTCCGGAGCCGGCAAATCGACGGCTTCCAACATCCTGGAAGATATGGGCTATACCTGTATCGACCAGTATCCGGTCGAACTGCTGCCGGATCTTATCGAACTGATCAAGTCAGACGATTCCATCAAATTTGACAAGGTCGTTCTGACGATTCCTTTGAGCGATCTGGACAAGTTTTTGCATCTGGTCTCCAATTCGGATCTGGATACGAAACTGATCCTGCTGGATGCCAGCAAGGATGCGGTCATCAACCGCTACAAGTTCACCCGAAGAGTCCATCCGCTGGTCACTTCCAATACCTGTTCAACATTGGAAGAAGCGATCGATATCGAAAAGAACATCCTGAACAAGTTCAAGAAACGCAATGTTCATGTGATCGATACGACCAATCTCAGCAACAAGCAGCACAAGGCCAAACTGGACAAGATCCTCAAGTATGATGATTTCAATAATCTGGCCATCACTTTTGAGTCTTTCGGTTTCAAGAACGGACTGCCTGATGATGCGGACGTGATCCTGGATGTCAGGATGCTGGACAACCCGTTCTATGTCGACAAGCTCAAGCACAAGACCGGTAATGACAAGCCGGTCAGGGACTATGTCCTCAATTCCAAACTGACCCAGCGTTACATCAAGAAGACTCTGGCTTATCTGGACTTTATGTTCAAGGCTTATGATAACGAAGAAAAACGTCACCTGACGATCTGTGTGGGCTGTACAGGAGGTCAGCATCGAAGTGTGACGATGGCAAATTATCTTTATGATCACTATAAAGATAAATACATGTGTTATGTGACACACAGGGAACTCAAATGAAGAATGTCGTAGCAATAGGCGGAGGACACGGTCTTTCCGCCATTTTAAGAGGTATCAGAGATATCGAGGATATCAGTATTTCGGCTGTCGTGACCGTAGCCGATGACGGCGGTTCGACCGGGAGACTGAGAAAACGTTATACGATACCGGCCATGGGCGATATCCGCAATGTGGAACTGGCTCTTTCAGACAGTGAACCGCTGCTTCATGAGCTCATGAACTACCGCTTTGAAGGTGAAGACAACATGGACATCGCCGGGCACTCCTTGGGCAATCTGATCCTGACGGCCCTGACCAATATGACCGGATCTTTTTCGGAAGCGATCAGGATCACTTCAGAAATGTTGAAGATCAAAGGTCGGATCATTCCCTCGACTTTACAGAACGTCACGCTGTTTGCCCGCATGGATGACGATACGATCGTCAAAGGGGAGGCTAATATCCCGAGCCTCATCCACAATATCGAGAAAGTCTTTTATGAGGAACATGTCGAGGCCAGCAAGGAAGCGATCGAAGCGATCGACGATGCCGATCTGATCGTCTACGGTATCGGTTCACTTTACACATCAATTCTTCCTAATACGATCATCAAAGGCATCAACGAAGCATTGAACAGAAGCAAGGCCCGCAAGGTCTATATCGCCAATTGTATGACGCAGTCAAATGAGACATACAATTACGATCTGAAGGCTCATATCGATGCTTTCAGAAATCATGATACGGCTGTAGACATGGTCATCATGCACGAAGACAAGATCCCGGAAGAGATCCTCTACCGCTACAGTCAGCAGAATTCCATCGAAGTCGTCGATAACGGCGATACGGGACTGGAAGTACTGAAGTTCAAAATGCTGAAATTCGATAACGGACTTGTGAGACACGATCCGGAAAAGATCAGAACTGCTCTGGAGAGCATCCTCTGATGTCTTTTACGGCAGAAATAAAACAGGAGATAGCCAACGGGCAGCTGGAAAGACACTGTGAAAGAGCCCAATTGAGCGCTCTGATCCAGCTGACCAGTTCTTTAGTCATCTCTAAAGGCAATCTCGGTATTCAGGTCAGAAGTGAATCACCGACGACGGCCAAAAGGATCGTCTTCCTGGTGAAGGAACTTTATGATGTGGATACTCATCTGCAGATAGCGAAGAAGACCAATCTCAAGAAAAACAACGTCTATACGATCGATATCATCGACAAGGGAAGGATGATCCTGGAGGATCTGGGTCTTTATACATCAAGAGGACTTGAATCACATCCGAGCCATGAGATCGTCACGAAGAACTGCTGTGCAGCATCCTATCTGGCCGGAGCTTTTCTGGCCTACGGTTCCTGCAACGATCCGCAGAACGCCAACTACCATCTGGAGATCTCCCTGAATGAACTGGAATACGCCAACTTCATCGTCAGGATGATCGCGCGCTTTGAGATAAAAGCAAAGATCGCCCGCAGGCGTAAATACTATATCGTCTATCTGAAGAAAGCCGACTACGTATCTGATTTCCTGGCGCTGATCGGAGCTCATGATGCGAAGATGCGTTTTGAAGATGAGCGGATCGGCAGAGATATCCGCAATTCCCTGAGCCGGATCGACAACTGTGAGATCGCCAATGAAGAGAAGATCATCAGAGCCGGTCAGAAACAGCTGGAAGGGATCATGAAGATCATCGGGGCAGACCGCTATGACGCTCTGCCGGAGAAACTGAAGAACGTGGCAGAGATCAGAAAGAAACATCCGGAAGCATCTTTACTGGAACTGTGTGATCTCTATCAGAAGAGTTACGGTGAAGTCATCTCCAAATCGGGGATGAAACACCGCCTGAATAAGATCGAGGCATTGGCCGAAACTTTGGAGGAATGAAATGAAAGCTGTACTGGTCACCGGTGCATCACGGGGCATCGGCAAGGAATTCGCCCGGCAGTTTGCCTACCGGGGCTACAATCTGGTGCTGGTCGCCAGAAGAGAAGATCTGCTGGAACAGATCAAAGCGGAATTTGAAGAAGAATACAATATCGAGATCGCCTGTCTGGCCTGTGATATCGCTGCTGATCCCAAGGCTGTCTATGATTTCTGCAAGGACAACGCTTATGAGATCAGCGTACTGGTCAACAATGCCGGCTATGGCGATTACGGAGACTTCATCGACAGTGATATCCGGAAACTGGAAGGGATGATCGATCTCAACAACAAGGCTCTGATCACGCTGACTTATCACTTCATCAAGGATATGAAAGAAAGAGGCTACGGTCATGTGATCAATGTCGGATCGGTAGCTTCGCTGATCCCCGGTCCGCATATGGCCGTCTACTATGCGACCAAGGCTTTCGTAATGTCCTTCTCGATGGCTTTAAGAGAAGAACTGCGCAAGGACGGTATCAAGGTATCTGTCTTATGTCCGGCACCGACCAAGTCGGATTTCTGGAATACGGCTGAAGCTGATACTTCTTCAGACTTCGATCAGCGGGTCTTCCGCACGACGACTGATGCTGCTAAAACAGGATACATGCTGTTTGAAACGAATAAACCGTATGCGATCGACGGCCTGGCTTACCGCATCATCATCGGTGCTGCCAGACACATGCCGCTGGAACTGTGTGCCAGACTCGTAGGCATGATCCAGGATCGCACCAAAAAGAAAAGCTGAAGATCAGCTTTTACGGTAAACATCGATCAGGAAGGCGAAAGTGATGTTTAGGCTTTCGCTTTTTTTGAGCTTTTCCTTATCTTTATCTGAAGTCGTATTGAAATACGGTGTCATCATGAAGAGGTTCTGCAGATCTTCCTGAGGGACTTCACGTTTCTGAGCTATCGGTATCTGCTTTTCCAGAGTCAGTCCTTCGATATCGATATTCTTTGTTTCGTTGAGATACGGTTCATCGTAGAGTACTTCCTTGAGTTCATAGAGATGTCTCTGATCCGGTCTGACAAAGATGAATCTTCCTTTGGGTTTTAAGATCCTGACGATCTCTTCTTTAGCTAATGGGGCGAAGATCGTTGTTATGACATCGGCACTTTCGTCTTCCAGAGGATCGTGGAAGATCGAATTGAGCAGGTATATGCCATCAGGATCGCTCTTTGAAGCGATCTTGAGTCCGGTCTTGCTAAGATCGATGCCGATCCTTTCCTTGGCGTTGAAAAAAGATGTGTAATAACCTTCTCCGCAGGCCAGATCGACCAGTTCATCTTCATTGTCGATCAGAGCGTTGACCCCATCTCTGAGGAACTGATAATAGCCTTTTTCCAGAAAGGCTTTGCGGGCTTTTATCATGGTCGGATTGTCACCGGTATTCTGGGAATTCTTCAGGTTCAGATTGAGATAACCCTCCTTAGCCAGATCGAAACAATGTCCGTTTTCACACCTGTATGAACGGTCTTCTCTGTATAGTATTTTTTTGCATACGGGACACAAGATATTCATGCTTCTATTTTAAAATATGTAGTAGAATAAATATATGGAAAAAGGATTATTGATTGTATTCAGCGGAGTCAGCGGTGTCGGAAAAGGGACGATCCTTTCCAAGCTGATGGAGATGGAAGACCTCAATCTGGCGTATTCGGTATCCATGACTACGAGAGCTCCAAGAGAAGGTGAAGTGGAGGGTGTCAATTACTTTTTTGTAACAAAAAAGCGCTTCCTGGAAGCCATCAAAAACGGAGAACTGCTTGAGCATGCCCGCTTCGTCGACAATGACTATGGCACACCTAAAGAATATGTGGACAAGATGAGGGAAGAAGGCAAGAATGTCATCCTGGAGATCGAGATCAAGGGTGCCAGACAGGTCATGGAGAAGTGTCCTGATGCCTTGAGCATCTACATCGTACCTCCTTCACTTGAGGAACTGGAAAGAAGACTGCTGGAACGCAAATCCGAAGATGAACAGACGATCATGAAGAGGATCTCCAAGGCCCGTGAGGAGCTCAAGGATATCGACTTCTATGAGCACATTGTCTGCAATGACGATCTGGATATCGCCGTTGCCGAAGTAAGAGAAATAATATTAAATGAGATGAACAGGTAACGTTCATCTCTTTTTTGTTTACAGTGGATGGAAGATCGGTGTCATGTTTTCGAAGGTACAGAATTCCTTGAAGCCGATCTTTTTAAGTTCTTCCTTGCCGTTTTCGATATTGAAACCGAGATCCTTGGCACAATGGGCATCCGAGCCGATCGTGATGATCCTTCCGCCCAGATCATGATAGATCTTCAGGATAGCTCTTGAAGGGGTAAGATCTCTGACGCCGTAGCGGACGTTGGAAGTATTGAGTTCGATGCCTTTGTCATCTCTAATGACGACTTTGAATATCTCATAGACGAGATCTTCGAAATCGCTTAGAGGACATTCGCCTTTAGGATCATAGCGGTTGAAGGCATCGAGATGGCCAAGGACACTGTAGTCTTTGTAGGCGTTCACGGTTCTTAGTATCTCTTCGTAATAGACGCGGTTGTATTCTCTCTGGGTCTTGCCGGCATAGAACTCAGGCAGGTGGATCTCAATGTCGTTGACCTGGTGATTGGAATGGATCACAAAATCCAGCGGATAGCTGTCGTAGAGTTTCTGATAGCGTTCAAGCTGACACATCTGCAGTCCGAATTCCAGGCCTTTTCTGATCGTGATCTGTCCGGCGTATTTCTGCTGCAGCATCTCGATCTTGGCAAAATAGCGAGGGTAGTCGACGTTCCTTAAAGGCTTGCCATCATGACCCAGACGGAAAGTAGTTCCCGGTTCACCGACATCGAGCTTGACGCCGAAATCGACATGGTCGGTAAAGCAGATCTCATCAAGACCGATCCTGATGCCGTCTTTTACGGCATCTTCCATATCGTATATCGAATCATCGGAGAATTCCGTGTGTACGTGATAATCACAGAGCATATCTGTATTATACAAAAAAAGAATTCCCATTGCGGGAATTCTTTCTTCAGATTATCTGTTGTAGTACTCGATGACGAGCAGTTCGTTGATCTCCTGATTGAGTTCTTTTCTTTCAGGGTATCTGACGTATTTGCCTTTGCGGGCATCTTTGTCTACTTCAACGAAATCCTTGAATGAAGCTGTTGCCTCGAGGGATTCAGCTACGAACGGATTGTTCTTGTAGTTGTCCTTGAGCTCGATGACTGATCCAGGTCTGATCTGGCATGAAGGGATATCGACCTTTTTGCCGTCGACCATGACATGGCCGTGTGCTACGATCTGTCTGGCCTGTTTTCTGGTGCTTGCGAAGCCCATGCGGTAGACGAGGTTGTCCAGTCTTGATTCCAGCATGACGAACAGGTTAGTACCGGTAACACCTTTCTTTTTGACAGCTTTGACATAAGTGTTGTAGAACTGCTTTTCGCTCAGTCCGTACATATGTCTCATCTTCTGCTTTTCGGCCTTCTGTAAGCCGTAGTTGGACTGCTTGATCCTTCTGGTTGCGGATCCGTGCATGCCCGGGATGTAAGGTCTCTTTGTCAGTTCTTCGCCTGTTTCAAGAACAGAGAAGTTAAGACGTCTGGAGATTCTCCAAGTAGGACCTGTGTTTCTTGCCATAAGTTTCTCCTCCTTAAGTAAGTACAGGTGTAAATCATCATCAGGTGTGTCCGTATTTGACTTTCACCAATAGCGCCTGGCTACTTGTCTCCGCCGCGGGTACTGACGCATGACTGATGACTTTACATGCTGCTATAAAAATTTATGTGCTCATTTATTATCGCAAATCAGCACCGGCCTGTCAATTGAAAAAAGCCTATATAAATTGTAAAATGAACCTGTATGGAATTCATTAAGAATATGGATAAGACCAAGCTTATGATCATCGCAGCCGCCGTGATCGTTTTTATTGCCCTCATCGTGCTGCTGATTGTCAATAAATCACGTAAAAAGAAGATCAAGGATATGCTGGATCAGCTGTATGTGCGTTTCACCGCCGTCAAGACTGTTCCGCTGGCCTTCAAACTGAACAAGGCTCAGACCATGGCCAGACGCAATGCGGATACGGCAGCCGCAGTCGCTGACTACTATACCCGCTATGAAGCGACGGAACAGCACATCAACGAGATCCAGGACATGCTCAACGACGCTGATGACTCACTGAGTCAGAGAAAATACAAAGAAAATCTGGAGGTCATGACCAAGATCGGTGATGAACTGACCAAGTGTGAAGAGGAAGTCAAGCAGATCGATGATTTCCTGGAAGAATTCTCCCGCAAGGAGAGCGAACAGCGCGAGTATTCTTCCAAACTCAAGGAAAAATACCGGGTCGTCAAAACGACCATCAATAAGAATTCTCAGGTCCTTTCCATTTCCTATGACGGTTTCGTCGAGAGACTCGAGGAATGCGAAAGGCTTTTCTCATCTTCGGAGGAATACATGTATGCTTCCGATTACGGATCAGCCCAGATCGATCTCGAGACCATCGAAAAGAATCTCGAGGACATCAAGCGCTGCGCCAATGCGATCCCGAAGCTGATCAAGGACACCAAGGGCGTCGTGCCGCTCATGCTGGATGAATTCAAGCGTGAACTGGCTCTGACCAGACAAAGAGGCGTCTATACCGATCATCTGCATGCCGAAGAGAAAGTCGCCAGTATCGAGGCGATGCTCAATGAAGACGTCAAGAAGATCATGAGTGCGGATACGGAAGGCATCAGGGACGATGTCAATGAAGCCAAGGATATCCTGAACGAACTCACTGAACAGATCGCTGCGGAGAACCGTTCCTTCAAGGAAGCCAGAGAGACCAATGACAGAGCCTATGAACATATCCAGGATATGGAGAAGGTCGAGAACTATGTCAGGATCGCTTATGATAAAGATTCTGAAAGATTCGGTCTTGAGGATGTCAAGGAAGTTCTGAGACAGAAACGGGAGAATATCGAGAAATACCGTCAGGAATATGAGAATATCAGTGCCGATCTGGGCAGCTGTCTCAAACCGTCTTCCGAGATCCTGGTCAGTGCGGAAGAGCTGGACAGTAAAGTCGAAGCCGATATGAAGACGCTGTATTCCTACAAGTCGACGATCGACAAGTCGACGGACGGCGAGACCAGAGCCATCACCCAGCTCACCAAACTGCAGCTGGTCGTGGCTGAAGTCGAGACCAAACTGGCAGAATACAACCTGCCTTCGATCGATGAATCATACAAGGAAGACCTGAAGAAGTCGAGAGACTATATCGCCAGGATCAGATCACTGATCGGCCAGGTCCCGATCGATATCGCCAAACTGAATGCCTTGCTGGATGAAGCCATCGACTTCACCTACAAGTTCTACAACAACATCAACAATGTCGTGGGTATGGCCATCATGGTCGAGAACGCGATCGTCTTTGGCAACAAATACCGTTCAACTTATCCGGAGATCGACAGAGAACTGTCCAAAGCGGAGTTCCAGTATCTCAACGGTGAATATACGAGAGCTTTAAAGACGGCCATCACCTGCATGGAGACGCTGTTCCCGGAGAACGCTGACGAAAAGATCATGGAGAATGCCTGATGAAGGTCTATCTGGATAATGTCTCGACGACTTCGCTCGATCCGGAAGTCAGAAAGACCTACACCAAACTGCTTGATGATTATTACTGTAATAGCGATGCCCTTTATGATGATGGCGTCGCTATTTATGATATGCAGGAAAGATCCCGCAAGCTCATCGCTGATCTGTTGAAGGTCAGAAAAGATGAGATCATTTTTACGTCCGGTGCTTCGGAAGCTAATTCATTGGCCATCAAGGGACTCTGTCTTTCCCAGAAGAAGAGAAAGCATCTGATCACTTCGATCTATGAACACTCTTCAGCCTATAACAGTTTCAAACAGCTGGAAGAGGAATTCGGTTTTGAAGTCACTTATCTGAACCCTGATGAAAACGGGCAGATCACTCCGGAAGCGGTAAAGGAAGCGTTGAGAGATGACACGCTGCTGGTGTCGATCATGCAGGTGAACAATGAGATCGGAGCCGTGAATGAAGTCGACAAGATCGCAAAGATCGTCAAGAAACATCCCGGTACTTTCTTCCATACGGATATCACTCAAGGCTTGGGCAAGACGGATTTCGATCTGACGGATACGGATATGGCATCCTTCTCGGCACACAAGATCCACGGACTCAAGGGCAGCGGTGTCCTTTTCCGCCGTGAACACGTCCCTATGATCCCGCTGATCTCCGGCGGCCAGCAGGAGTATTCGCTGCGCGGCGGCACTTCCAACGCCTTAAGCAATATCGTACTGGCCAAGACGCTGAGGATCGCGCTTGAGAATAAAGATAAGTATCAGGATCATCTGAAGTCCTTACATGACCGGCTTGTGAAAGGATTCGATGAAAGAGTACATATTAATTACGATAAAGGGCTCATCACGCTGGTGAACATCTCGACACCGATACAATCGGAAGTGCTGCTTAATGCGTTGAACGAAAAAGGGATCATGGTCTCCTCGAAGTCGACCTGCGGTTCGAGGAAGAACGAACCCAACCGGACACTTAATGCCATGAACATCGATGAAGACTATGCGATCAGGATCTCGATGGATCATTCCAATACGGAAGAAGAGATCGATTATTTCAATAAGAATCTGAAGGAGATACTTGATAAGTATGCTTGAACTGTTATATGACCACATCGTCATCCGCTACGGTGAACTCTCCACCAAAGGCAAGAACCGCAAGGAATTCACCAGACAGCTGACCCAGAATATCCGCAAGAGGCTGAAGGATCATAACGGACTGACTTTCAATATGCTCCATGACGGTCTGTTCATCAGACTCAACGGTGAAGACTATACGCAGATCAAAGAAGAACTGAAAGACATCTTCGGTTATGCCTATTTTTCCGGTGCCATCAGAACGGAAAAGGATATCGAAGAAGTCAAGAAGGTGACGCTGGCTCTGGCAAAGACTCATGAAGCAAAGACTTTCAAGGTCGCCACCAAACGTCATGACAAGTCTTTTCCGCTTCGTTCCGATGATATCAACAGAGCCGTTGCGGGCAACATCTTGCATAACACCGAACTGCGGGTCGATGTCCACGAACCGGATCTGATGATCTATGTCTCCGTCGATCGCGATTTCATCTATATCATGGATGAGAAGGTCAAAGGACCGGGCGGTTATCCTACCGGCATCAACGGTATGGCCATGGTCATGATGTCCGGTGGTATCGATTCACCGGTCGCTGCCTATCTGACGATGAAGAGGGGCTTGAAGATCGAATGTATCCATTTCGCTTCTCAACCGTATACTTCCAAGCAGGCGCTGGAAAAAGTACTGACCCTGGCCAGGAAGCTTTCCTGCTGTCAGGAGGAAGTAAATGTTCATGTCATCCCGTTCACTGATCTGCAGCTGGCCATCTACAAGAACGTCGATGAGCCTTACTGTATCACGATCATGCGCAGGATGATGTACCGGATCGCTGATGAGATATGTCGCAGACGCAAGATCAGAGTCATCACCAACGGCGAATCGATCGGTCAGGTGGCATCCCAGACTCCGGAATCGATCAGTGTCATCTCCAGAGTTTCTGATACGCTGATCCTGAGACCTTTATGTATGATGGATAAACTGGAGATCATCGATATCGCCAAGCATATCGACACCTACGAGACCAGTATCCTTCCGTATGAGGACTGCTGTACGATCTTCGATCCGAAGAATCCGGTCACCAAACCTAAGGAAGACAAGTGTCTTTATTATGAATCACTGTTTGATTATCAGACTTTAGTAGCACAATGCGTCAGCAATGACGAGATCATAAACGTATCTTATCGAAAGAAGGAAAATGAAGATGAATCAATATTCTAAGCGTAGACACAGTGTTTTCGATTCACTGCAGGGCAATGCGGCTGTGATCCTGTTCTCGGGAAAGGCACCGATGCGTTCTGCCGATGAAGCCTATGATTTTTCTGTCGACCGCAATTTCTATTACCTGACGGGTCTCGACAAAGAGGACATGGTCTTACTGATGTACAGACTGGACGGTACGGAACACGAGACGCTGTTCATCCCGCCTTATGACGAGACGATGGCCAGATGGGTCGGAGGAAGGATGCTGGCAGAAGAAGCGACTAATATTTCAGAGATCAAGTCAGTTGAAGACAGAGGTGATCTCGATGACAGTATCGCATCGCTGCTCAACAGAAGCCGCAAGGATCCGGCTTTCACGATGTACTTCGATTTCTGGCATTATGAGAAAGATCAGCCGCTGACAGCTGCTCACAATTATGCTGCGGGGCTCAGAGTCAATTATCCCGGTCTTAATCTGAAAGATATCTATCCAACCTTGACCGGCATGCGCCTGATCAAGGATGAATATGAGATCTCCTGCATCCGCAAGGCTATCCATACCACCAATTTGGGCATCATGCAGATGATGCGTACAGCCAAGCCGGGCATCAATGAGATGACGATGGAAGGAGTCTTCAACTTTGTGCTGGCTCAATCCTTATGTAAGAGGAATGCTTTCCATACGATCGCGGCCAGTGGAGAAAGAGCGACGATCTTACACTATCAGGACAATGATCAGATCATGAATGACGGGGAGCTTTTCCTGTGTGATCTGGGTGCGACAAATGATTACTACTGTGCCGATATCTCAAGAACATTCCCAATCAACGGTGTCTTTACGCCAAGACAGCGTGAGATCTATGAGATCGTTCTGAAGGCACAGAAGATCGTGGAAGACAATGCGAAGGCCGGTGTAAAGCTGAAAGAACTCAATCAGCTGGTCGTTGATTTTTATAAAGAAGAACTGCCCAAGCACGGGCTGGATAAAGATGTTACAGAATACTACTTCCACAGTGTCTCTCATCATCTGGGTCTTGATACCCATGATGTGGACGGAGGACTTGGATCTATGCTGCAGGCCGGGAATGTCATTACAAATGAACCGGGACTGTATATCGCCGATGAAGGGATCGGCATCAGGATAGAGGATGATCTGCTGATCTATGAATCAGGATGCGAAGTCCTGTCTCATGAGATCATCAAGGATCCCGATGATATTGAAAGATATATGAATAAAGGACAGTGATCGATCACTGCCCTTTATTGTTGAGACGATTGTATTCGACGTAACACCCGTGATAGAACAGGTCGAAGAAGAAAGTCAGACCGTAGGTGGTGTAGACGTTTTTGGACATCGTGATGTTGCGTGATGAGATCATGATGTCTTTGCCGATATAGTAGATCAGTGCGTTTTCGTGAGAGATGACATCCTTCAGATAATTCTTGAGCAGCGTATAGCTGTCATAGCCGATATTCTTGATGAAACGCTGGACGCTGCTGCGGGATACGAAGCACTCATCGGCGATCGTATAGATGCTGGTGTTTTCGATCGTATTGATATGACTAAGAAAATTTAGACGATCCTTTTTCACGATTCCTGTATAACTACTTATAAACTGTTACATTAATTTGATTATTCACTTACAACTTCCACGGGATATGAACCGCAATCTATACGTCCTGTTTCAAATGTTGCCTGTTCATTATAACAATTTTGTATTAATCTCTTCCAATCTATTTCCTGCCCTGTCTTATTGATTATTTTTGAACCTGAACGCATTTCGATATTAGCAAGATCCTCTAAATGATTTTCTCCTTTAAGTGTTAAAACTTTATTAATTGTAATAAACTGATCAAACAAAGCCAGATTTGTTTCTTCTATATAAACACTATTCCATGTCCCTTCGATATTTAAATAATCAACATTTTCTGCGTGCAAATTTACCTTATATAGGTCATGTGAATTAACTTGACCAGGGATTACACTATCAATAAGAAGGACTTTTGTATTATCAAAATTCAAAGTAACATCAGATTTTGCCGCATCATCTCTTATTTCCAGACAGGCATATTTTGCATCTGGCACAGATTTTGAGTTCAAAGTGTCTTCAAATGTGGCTTTTAGATATAACAGCTCATAATCGTTTAGAAATTCTGGATTTCTGCTTCCATCAATTATGAGAGTGTTTCCAGCGAATATCTGATTTAAATTTGAAAGACCATTTTCACTAAGAAACAGAATAACATTTTTACCAACTTGTTCATATGCTGCGCCGCCACAATCATTTACTGTTAAATCTAGTTTTTCGGCTATAACAGGTAAGCCGTCAATTTCTTCCGGGAGTTTTATAACATCAGCATCAATATCGCCTAGAAGATCTGTATATACTCCGTATACAAATATGCCTTCGCTGTTGCAATTATTTACAACGTCGTTTTTCAGTTGATCCACTAAGTTATAATAATAATAATTATCATAAAAGACCTCATCTCCAAAATAGTTTGCTGCATAATTTGGTATCGAAATAGTAAAGTAAGATTCAAGAGGATAGAACATTTCGGTAACCCCATATTTGTCAATATCTAACCCTGCAATCTCAGCAACAGTCCCCTTCCTATATTTCAAAGCTTCAACAGGAATCTCGTATACAGTTTTTTTCTCTGAAAGCGAACTATTGGTTTCTGATTCATTTGTGTCCTGCGAATCTGTTTCAGAGATATTCTGACCAGAAGGTTTTCCTGAGCTGTCATACTTGAAATATGTGCCTCCTACAGGACAGTACTCATCCTTGTCAGCATCATAATCATCAATATCATAACCTTTTATTCCATCAAAAAACTCTATCTTACACGCATATGATGTGCCATCTTCACGATCTGTCAATTCAAGCTTATCGTTTTTAAGTTTAAACTCATATTCATATTCATCGCCAATGACAACTACATTCGTTTTCCATAACATGTTGTTGTCAGGATGAGACATCAGGATGTTATCGCTATCACGATAAAGACCAGATGGCTTTTTAGTAGATGTTCCTCCGGAGCTGCAACCTACTAAAGAAATAGCTATTATAATCATGAGTATAGATGATATAAAAAACTTCTTCACATTTACCTCCATATGTATAAAATTAATCTTATTTATTTGTATATGTGAATAGTATCCCCCCCCCAGATTTTGTCAAGTTTCGCTCTTTTCATACGTTTAAATTTTATTAATTAGTATCTAACTAAAAAGGATCTGCTTCTTTTTTATGTAGAGAGTAAAATTCAGCTTGTCTTCAGATTAGTGATATAGTATATAGGTATGAAAAAAGCAATAAGTATTCTGATGATCCTGTGTATGTTCATGTCCTTATCAGCCTGCAAAGCTGATGATACTTTGCCGCTTCCGGAAGTGGAAGACGGTATGCGAGGACAGCTGGGCATCGACAGGAATATCAATGAGAAGACGATCGATAAATATCTGGGCAGAGAGGATGCGGTATACCGCGATATGCGGATGCTGAAGGATGAAGCCAATTACGAAGCGATCGGCGGTGATTCCTATCTTTCAGGTTTTGTGAAAGGCTTTGAAGTCGTTCCTTATCCTTATCTGTGCAATGTCGAAGGACTGCCGGAAGAAGTCGGAAGTTCCTACAGCGGTTATACGCTGTTCACTCATGATGAGAACGGATATACCGCCAACTATGAAGAATCCCTGCATATCCTGGAAAGTCTTTTCCCTAAAGACAAATATATCTTCCTGATGTGCGGCGGCGGCGGTTATGCCGGCATGACCAAAAACATGCTGGTGGAACTGGGCTGGGATGAGACGAAGATCTACAATGTCGGCGGTTACTGGTACTATGACGGTGACAACAAGGTCGAGACCAAGTATTCAGACGGTGGAAGCGATCATTACGATTTCTCGATAGTGAATTACCACAATATCGATTTCCTGACTCTTACACCGATCGCCGGTTCAAAAGCAGACAAGCAGGAAGACAAGATCACCGATGATCTGTTCATCGAGATCACTTCCTTACAACAGCTGGAAGAACTGGAAAAAGAGGGGAAGACCTTCGCTCTTTATGTCTATCTGCCGGGCTGTGTCTCCTGTGCTTCATTCGCTCCGATCGTCAGAGAATTTACCGAAAGCAATCAGATCGACATGTATGCGGTGGATCTGACGGTGCTGGCAAAAACAAAAAACTCCGTCAGCGACAGAGTTTCCTATACACCTTCGATGTTCATCTACGAGAACGGTGAAGTCAAGGCTTACCTTGATCCCGGAAGCAATGATGATCTTCCGTACTATCAGACTCTGGAAGGTCTGAGCAGCTGGTTCGCCGGATATCTGGATATCGATGTCCTGCATTCGGAAACAGTCAGTCAGATCGACGACTGCGATACCGCCTGTTCATTGACTTAGTTTAAAACTGTTCCTTATAGATCCTGTCAAGTCTCCTGTTGGCTTCCAGGATCTTTTCTTTATTCACTTTGCAGATAGAACGGTCATAAGTGAACAGACCATTGACTTCTCCTTCGACATCGCTGATCTGAGTCATGATGAGACCTACAAGTCCGTTTCTGATCGATGGGATGACCATCTTTTCATGCATGCCGATGATCTTGTCCGTCAGTTCTTCTTCAGAATCGGTCTTGCCGTATCCCCAGGTGCTGCCTTTCTCGGAACGGTGTTCAGCGATATTTCTGATAAAGCCTCCGCACTCCGAGAGGAACAGCAGGTTTTTGCCGCCATTGAGTACCTTGTTGCGGAAATAGATATGATAGGAATCAAAATCCGACTTGTCATCAAAGAACCATCCGGATGTTGAATCAAACAGTCTTTCCGGATCGCACTGCTTGAGGATCTCGTAGGTCCCTGATGCATCCTGCTGACCCCAGCCTTCATTATAGATCGTATAGGCGATGATACACGGATGGTTTTTCAGATGGGTGATCGTCTCTTTGGCCTGTTCCAGGAAGAAATCATATCTTTTCTGATCTTTGATCTTCTGTTTAAGATGGGTGAATCCGATCGTCGGCAGGATCGTGTCTTTAAAGAAACGGTAAGGTCCGGAATTGACCATATCCTGGATCACCAGGATACCGTGAAGATCACAGTAATAATAGAAGGCTTCAGCTTCGATCTTGATATGTTTCCTTAAGGTGTTGAAACCGAGTTTCTTTATATTAACTACATCTTTTTCATAGTCTTCAGGATCTTCAGGCACATAGATGCCCGGTTCAAAGTAGCCCTGATCCAGTAGACCGTTGATGAACAGCGGCTCATCGTTGAGGAAGAGTTTCTTTTGGCCATCGATCTCTCTGACACTGATCTTTCTTAAAGCGAAATAGGATTCGATCGAATCATTATCAGTTGAGATCTTCAGATTATAAAGATACGGATCAGCCGGTGACCAGAGATGAGGATCTTTGAAACTGATCGTGATATCTTTTTGATCAGTTGTCTCTTTATATCCTTCCGTTTCGATCATAAAATGATCGGCCTTGGAATCGATATGGATCTTAAGTGTATCCGCATCAGCGATCAGTTCTATACTATCGATACCGTTTTGCGGATAGGCTTCGATCCAGACAGATTGCCAGATACCGGATACCGGTGTATACCACATGCCTTTGGGATCCTTGCATTGCTTGCCATAGGGGTAGAAAGGATCCAGGGTGTCCGTAACATCGACTTTCAGGATATTATTCTTTTTAAGATGGGAAGTGATATCGACAGAAAAAGGCAGATAGCCTCCTTCATGATGAGTGAGGAATGTATCGTTGAGATAAACATCGCAGACCTGATCGACAGCTCCGAAATGAAGGATCACTTTGTCGTCTGATCCGTAGAAATCGGCAGGCAGAACAAAGCTTTTTTCATAGTGCAGCTGCTCAGTCGGCCCTTTGTATCCGGAGAGTTCGGCTTCCGGTGGATAAGGTACATTGATGGTCTGATCATTGAGTTTCCACTTACCGTTGAGCGAAAAGAACGAAGCTCTTTTCAGCTGCGGACGGGGATAGTATGTGTCATAGCTGTTCATATCTTAATTATACAATAGGGGCTATAATTGAAGATGATACGAGGGAGGATCACTGAATGAAAAAACTGCTGATTTCTCTGACAGCGGGACTGGTGGTCAGTCTGCTGGGAATGCTGATAAATTATCGCAGTTATCTTAAAAGAGGATATCTGAAACTGTGCATCACGAATCACGGCGGAGAGATCACGATCCAGGATGGATTTGGTCTCAGATGTGTACATATCTATGCGATGGAGATGGGACAAAGCGGCAGCCAGTCACTGCGTTTTGCGCCTGTCAATCTGCTGATCCATATCCTGGTGATCGCTGTGATCGTTTATTTGATCATTACGATATTCGAGAAAGTGAGACACTGAAATATGAAAAAGGTGATCATCGCGATCATGCTGCTGATCTTATGTGCCTGCAATACCGGTAACAGTGCAGCCGAATATCATCTGATCTCACAAGAAGAAGCCAAAAAGATCATGGATGAAGAGACCGGTTATGTGATCCTGGATGTGCGCAGACAGGATGAATTTGACAGTGGACATATTCCAGGTGCGATCTGTTACCCTAATGAATCGATCGATGAGAAGATCAGTGAGACGCTGAAAGACAAGAAACAGAAGATCCTGGTCTACTGCCGCAGCGGACGTCGCAGCAAGGAAGCGGCTGAGAAGCTGGTGAAGATGGGTTATGAGAACGTCTATGATTTCGGCGGGATAATCGACTGGATCTATGATGTAGAATAACGGAGATTTTTTTGATGGAAGAGAAAAGAAAAGTGCTTTTTGTCTGCCACGGCAATATCTGTCGCAGTGTGATGGCTGAGTATATATGTAAGTATCTGAAACCTGATCTTTATTGTGAATCTCGGGCTGTTTCTTATGAAGAAGATGGTAATGATATCTATCCGCCGGCAAAAAGATGTCTGGATAAGCATAAGATCCCTTATGAAAGGCATCACGCCAGAAGGATCACTCAGGAAGATTATGAGACTTTCGATGAGATATATATTATGGATGACCTCAATCTGCGTTATATTAACAGGATAATCGATGACCATGATCACAAGATCAGTCTGCTGTCTGAAGAGCAGATCGACGATCCGTGGTATACAGGCGATTTTGAAGGTGTTTATCAGCAGCTGGAAAGGGCGATAAAAGATCTGTAAGATTTTTATCATAATCACTTGACAGTCATATGAACCTCTGATATAATCAAATTACCATGAAGGTAATGTAGTTTTCATGGGATGGTAAAGGAGGTAGAAAATAATGTTAATGATATTATTTGGAATGTTTGGTCTTATGCTGGATCTGGCATTATCATTTGTCTGGCTGATCATCAGGGTCTGCTTCTATCTGAGCCCATTATGGATCCTGATCTTCCTTCTGAGACCCAGAGGCTACAGACGCTACTAAGCATAACTTATCTTACCTTTAAAGAGTGATCAGGCTGCTTAAGAGCAGCTGATCCTCTTTAATCTATTGATCGAAAAAAGAAAAAGGGGGCAATATGTTAAGCAAGACGATTCCTGGCACGAATATCGAATACGGCGGAAATGAAGATGCATTCTCGGTACTGAAACCGATGATCGAGATCACGGGAGGTTTGTCTCTCGGTCAGATCTGCAGGATCACGGGTCTTCAGGCTTCGACGATCCAAAACTGGGTCAAGCGTAAATTCGTACCGCGGCCTGAAAGAAAGAAGTATTTTGAGAGGCATCTGTCCAGAGTCTTACTTATTTCAGCTTTGAGAGACTGTATGAATATCGAGGATATCGGAGAACTCATGCATCTGATCAACGGTGATACCGATGATGAGAGCGATGATATCGTCTCGGAAGAGGACCTCTATGATTATTTCTGCAAGGCTGTCAGCCGTCTGGATGAACAGTGTCTGTCTGAAACAAGCATTGAGGCAACGATCTCTTCATTACTTGATAAAGTGGAGGAGATCAACTATGACAGGCTCTTAAAAGCTCTTAAGGTCATGGTCTATGCCTATATATCCGGAAGATGTCTTGAACAGATTGCCATCAACCTTGACAGTTTGAGAGGTGGTAGAAAATGAAGAAAAAGAATAAAGGAATCTATCTGATCATGATGGCGATCGTACTGGCTATCCTGCTGATATTCTGCCAGTATATGTGCTGCATTCCTTTGAATCTGCACTCGCCGGCCTTCGTGATCGAACTGTTGTTCATCGCCCTGATCGTCTTTCTGTTCCTGGGTGGTTTCATAACGGTGCCAAAGGAAGCCAGAAAAAGAAAGTTTTCTGCTTCGATCGGCATTCTGTCGATCATCATCAGCGTCTTCTTTATCGCGGTGCTGATCGGCACACCTTATACCGGTGGTCTGAGCAATTACCGTGATCAGTCACCGATCAGAGAGATCGATTTCGAACAGATCGAGGAATTCGATCCGAATCAGGTCCAGCTGGTCGACAAGAACACGGCCGTTCAGCTTGGTGATAGAGTCTTCGGTACTCTGGGATCAGATGAAGTATCACAGTATGATGTCGGAGATGACTGGGTCCAGATCGTTCTGAATGATTCACTGTTCAGAGTCACACCGATCGATTTCGGTGGGATGTTCAAGTATCTCATAACGAGGACGACGCCCGGCTATATCATGGTCGACTGTGAGAGCGGTGATGCGAAACTGGTGAGAAGCGAAGGCATGAGATACATGACCAGCGCTTACTTCAACGATAACCTGCAGCGTCATCTGTTCTTCAAAGATCCGACTGCGATCTTCGGCAGCCCGAAGTTTGAACTCGATGACAATCAGAAACCATACTGGGTGACTCCGGTCTATGATGTGACCTGGGTAGGCAAGACCAGAGATATAAAAGGTATCTATATCACCGATCCGGTCAGCGGCAAGAGCGATTATTATGACAATGCTTCAGCTCCGAAATGGGTGGACAACATCTATCCGGTCTCCCTGGTCTACACACAGTTCATGCAGAGCAAGAAATATGAAAACGGTCTGTTCAACTGGTCCAACAAGGGCGTCGTGGAATTCACTGACGACTATGCTTATGTCCAGTTCGACCACAATGTCTGCATTTATACCGGCGTGACCAGTGTTGGCAAGGATGAATCAAATGTCGGCTTCGCCTATGTGAATCTGCGCAACGGTGAAGTATCATACATCAGAAGAGCTGGAGCTGAGGAATACTCTGCCAGAAGCTCAGCTGAAGGTGCTGTCCAGCAGTATCACTACACTGCCATCTTCCCGAGCATGGTCAATGTAAAGGGCGTCCCGACTTATTTCATGGGACTGGTCGACGGTGCGAATCTGATCAAGAACTACGCTTTTGTGAGCTATGAGAACTATCAGACAGTAGCTGTCGGAAAGACCGTGGAAGAGGCATATAATAATTATCTGAAACTGATCGGTGAAACGGATACTCCAGTTGACAGCGGCAACAGCGAAACGACACTGAAACACTTCACCGTCGATGAGGTCAGGATCATCGTGAAGGACGGCAACAGTATCGTCCTGATGAAGGACAGTGAAGGAAAGATTTACTGGTATGATCTCTCGGGTTCCTACTATGCCGCATCATTCATCCATGAGGGTGATCTGATCAGCGCAAATGTCACCGGAGAGGGAAAGATAACCGATTTCATCTCGATCACTCCGGTTGAATAGACAGTCAAAGCCTTCGAAAGAAGGCTTTTTGAGTGCTATAATTCATTTATGTATTCTTTTTTCAATCGCCTGTTTAAAAAGAAGATCTATGAAGGTCAGATCGTCGATCTGAAGGAAAGATACCGCGTCAGTGAACAGGAAGCCTATGACGGAGTAGCTACCGTCTATTACGACATCATCAGACACGCGGATCAGGTAAAGGTCGGAACGATCGATCTGAGGATGACGGTGGAAGGTGATATGTATTACTACGGTCACGTCGGATACAATGTCTTACCAGCATACCGGGGCAATTCCTATGCCTATGAAGCCTGCAGAGTGCTTTTTGAGATCGCCCGTGGTGAATTCGGGATGGATGAGCTGATCATCACCTGTTCACCGGAAAACATTGCTTCCTATATGACCTTAAAAAGACTGAATGGTGAACTTCTGGAACTGGTCGAAGTTCCCCGCAACCACAAGCTTTATGCGACGGGAGAAAAGACGAAGTATATCTTCCGCTACAAGATCGATCTTAACTGATTGCGCTGAAGGAAGAATTGCTATATCATAACACTTGTATGTTCGATGCGATATTGTTAGGTTTTGCCCTGGCGATGGATTCACTTACCGTTTCGATCGCCAACGGTCTAAGATACAGTAATTATGGAAGAAAACAGATGATCCTTTCTTCCTTTTCTTTCGGTCTGTTTCAGGGACTGATGCCGCTTCTGGGCTATCTTCTGTTTCTGCCTTTCATATCATATATCGAAAACATCGATCACTGGGTCGTACTTATCGTTCTGTCAATCTTGGGCATCAATATGATCAGGGAGGCTTTCGAGAAGAAAGAAGAGGAAAACAAAGGCGAGACCTTTACCTGGAAGATCCTACTGTTTGAATCGATCGCGACTTCGATCGATGCCCTGAGCTCCTGTGTCCTGCTGCCGGAGATCAGTCTTAATCCGTATCTTAGCTGTCTGATCATCGTGATCGTCACTACTGTCGTCTGCCTTTTCGGCCATCTGGCCGGAAAAAAGATCGGCCTGCTGCTGAAAGACAGAGCTCCGATCCTGGGCGGGATCATCCTGATCCTCTTAGGGATCAAGACGGTCCTTGAACATCTGAATATCATTTAAAAAGCGCTCCTAACCGAGCGCTTTGCCGTTATATAGTATCTCGTACACCGGTCCGTCAGCCAGCTTCTTTTTTATGAACGGCTTGAGGACGATCAGGATGACGATCAGTCCGAGGACGAATTTGGAGATGTTCCTGTATAATGTGTAGTCTTTCCAGAACTTCGGTACGACGTAATCGCACGCCGACATGAACAGACTGCCGATGATCACGATCAGGAAGGTCTTCTTGTTGAAGATCTTGGACCATGGCAGATCAGGGAAGAGGATCTTGATACAGATCCCAATCACTGCAAACAAGATCAGCGTCTGAAGCAGGAAACCCAGGATGATATGGGCGAACGGAGCGATCAGCGTCTTGAAGGCCAGTTCAGCCAGGGCGATGATGACTGTACCTAAGGCCCAGAGCGGGACCAGGAAACAGATCCTGACCTTGACCGGGATGCGGTAGATCATCTTCTTCAGTTTCTCCTTGAAGGAATCGACTCTCTCATTTTCTTCCAGGTTGTCTTCCGAATAGTCTTCGATACTTTCGATCACGGCTTTAGGTGTCTTGGGATATTCCTGTTTAAGTTCCTGAGCCGAATCAAAAAGTCCTCCGAGTATCACGGAAACTGAGGCGAGTCCGGCCATAATCCCTAAGCCGATCTTTTTTCCGGTTTTGTTTTCTTTCACATATTAATTATAATATATTCGTAATTCAAGGATAAATATGTTAAAACTGCACGATATCGCAGAAGCCGTATCTTATCTGAATGAAGGTGATGTCATTACTTCCAATGGAAAAGATCAGTTTGTGCTTAAAAATGAGAAGATCTGTGTCTATAATGAGGGAACGCGTTTCTTTCTGGAACCTGAAGACTTTGTACAGCTGTATAAGAAAAGCACTTTCTATCTGTATGAAGAAAGTGCCGAGATCGATGAAACAAAGGATGAAGCCTATTACCGGTATTACCGCAAGTAAAGGCTTTTTTATTTTTTCTTAAAGAACATGCCCAGAGCCGTTCCGGAAATGCCGCCGATGATATGGGTGATCTGAGAGATATTGTCGGAAGAAGTGACACCGGAATATATCTCCTGTCCGAGCCACAGGATGGCGACCAGGATCAGGGTGATCGGAATGCCGTGCTCCTTGCCGGTGATCGAAGCCAGCAGGATGAAAGCAAAGACGACACCGCTTGCGCCCAGAAGCATGACATTAGGCTGTAAGAGATTGTGGACCATACCGGTGACTAAAGCGGTAGCAATGATGACCGTCAACAGTCTATCATGGTATTTCTCTTCCAGGATCGGTCCCAGCAGCAGTATATAAAGCATGTTGGAGACCAGGTGGTTTATATTGGCATGGCCGAAGATATGGCAGACGAGTCTGATATAGGCCAGGGGGTCGAGAAACGAGCTTCCATAGGTCGAAAAGATCAGGACCGTGGACCTTCCGCCGGTCAGATAATCGAGAGCCAGTGCCAGGATACAGATGCACGCAAAGGCGATCGTGATCGGGGCATTTATATAGATGCGGATCTGCTTTTTACTCATGTTTATATTATTGCACAAAAAGAGGGTAAAGCATAAAATTAAGACATGAGCAGATTGAAGACATCACTGGTCCTGGAAGGCGGAGGAATGCGCGGTGCCTATACCGCCGGATCACTCACCTGGCTTATCGACCATGATATAGAATTTGACAATGCATATGGCATCTCTACCGGTGCCGTTCATCTTGTGAATTTCCTGCTTAAAAACAAGAAAGATCTTTTTGATTTTTCGACCGATGCGATCGCCGATAAGAGAGCCATCGGTATCAGAGCGATCCTGCGCTGCGGAAGGATCGTCGACTACGATTTCGTTTTCGATGAACTGATGGTCGCCCAGCGCGGTTTCGACATGAGCGGTCTCAAGGATATCACAACTGATGGCTACGTCGGTCTTTATGAACTGGATAAAGGCCTGACGGTCTACTATCCGGTAAAAGAGATGAATCTTGATGAACTCAAGGCTTCCACATCTTTGCCGATCATCGGCAAGATCGTCAATGACAACGGCAAGGAGATCCTTGACGGAGGCATCACCGATATGATCCCGATCAGAAAGTCCGTCGAGGACGGCTGCAACAGGCATCTGATCATCACGACCAAACCGGGCAACTATGTGCGCAAGCCGGCCAAACCGGCGATTGTTAAACTGATGAAGATGACCTATCCGCAATGTGACAGGATCTCTCATGACTATGAGGTGAGACATCTCAATTATCAGGATCAGATCAGCATGATCAAAGATCTTGAAGATAAGGGAGAAGCGGTCTATTCCTATCCGTCAAAGGAATCGAAAGTGACGAGGCTCGGCGGTTCCAAAGAAGAACTTTCAGAGCTTTTCAATCTTGGTTATGAAGACATGGAGATGCGTAAGGATGCGATCTTCAGGTTGCTTGGTGTTTAAGAAGATCATGCTTGTCCTGCTTCTTTTTCTGACTTCCTGTACGAAGAAGGAAGAAGAACCAGTGATCACAAAAGAAGAGTACATCGATCCTGCAAAGGATATTTTTATTTTTGATCAGATCGATGGAAACCTTGCCTCAAGGATCAAGGATGCCAACGCCGGTAAAGATTTCAAGAACTATCAGTTCATGATGCTGTATAAGGATATCTATGACGGTGTACTGGAAGATATAAATGGCAATAAGTTCAGATTAAGCGATTATGATCAGGTGATCCTGGAGATCGTTTCAGTCGAGTGTTCACACTGCCGCAGGCAGCTGGGGATGCTGGAAGCGTTCATGGCTGAAAACAAGGTGCCGTTCGTTCAGTATTTCAATGTCGGCACAAAAGATGAGATAGTGGAACTCTATGAAGAGGAAGGTATGACGATACCGGATGATATCATCGTCGTCGCTCACGATGACGGACTGAATGATTATCTGAAGAAGACATTACAGATCAAGACTTATCCGACGACGATCACCTTTAAAGATGATAAAGTAACATTCGCAGCGGAAGGGGAGATCGATCTCAGGGCATTCCGCAGGATCCTGAACATCGGTTTCACTGAGCTGATCAGCGAAGATGATCTGAAGGATGAGAACGGTGTTCTTTATACCGAACTCAGCCGCAGTATCGATGAGGTCAGAAATGATCTCTCGGATGAAAATCTTAAGAAACTGAAAGCCTTGGATAATGACGATTATTCGGAAGAGCTGACGCTGAAACTGATGGGAAAGAAACTGGATTTTAATACCTTCAGCAATCCTCACAGCGAACTGTACCGAAATGATATCGGTGATTTCAGCGCCTATGAGGATGAGAGACTGGTACTCATCTATACATATCTCAAGGACAGTACGGAAACAGAAAAAGTAAGATTCATCAATGAACTCATGGATGAAAACAGTGATGTCAGATATATCGTCGTGCTGATCGAGGGTATGGATTCTTCATCAGCTGCATTAAACGGCATGTCTCAATCATTCAACTGTCCGGTCGTATCGGTCTTAGGTTATATGCCTGATAACTTCTTCGGTTTCGGGATCATCGCTTATCCGACGGCGGTCTTTGTGGATAAAGGCACCTTCACCGGAGCTTATTCCAATATCGAAAGTCCGGAGAAATTTAAAACAGCTCTGGAGCTGTTTCTGTCGGATGAATGTATAGCGTATAAACGCAACAATCAGATATCGAAAGGATAACGGTCAGTGACGCTGGTGAAGCTCATCACTTCATCAGTGGTGGGGTGTCTGAATTCGATCTTGTGTGACCATAGAGCGATCTGCTGGCCGGCGATCGCTTTTTTGTTGTAGCGCTGATCGCCCCACAGAGGATGATTGCGGGAAGCGAACTGGACTCTGATCTGATGGGATCGGCCCGTCTTGAGATCGACCTTTACCAGAGCCAGACCATCTTTTCTTCTTAATACTTCATAGTCAAGGATGGCAGTTTTTCCCTGCGGATCGACTTTAACGGTATTGTTTCTGTGATCTTTGAGCAACCGGTCTTCAAAATGACCTCTGTCTTCCAGATCACTATCTTCGACTACGGCGAGATATTCTTTATGAAAAGTGTGATCCTGGATCTGCTTGCTGAGACGTGAAGCGGCTTTGGAGGTCCTGGCAAAAACACAGACGCCGCCTACCGGTCTGTCGAGCCGATGGACCAGTCCCAGATAGACTGCTCCCGGTTTATTGTATTTTTCTTTGATATATGCTTTGGCCATGGTCAGAAGATCTTCGTCTTTTGAACTGTCTTCCTGCATGGGAACGTTTGCCGGTTTTTCGATCACCAGCAGATGATTGTCTTCGTAGAGGACTTTCATCTGTACCACCTGGTCGTCTGTCCGCAAGGCAGGACATAGTCACTGTCTTTCATACTGATGCCGATCTCATCGGCAATGATCTTTCCTTCAAGTTTTCTTTCTTCCGTGTGCCTTTTCATCAGATTGTACATGACGGTCGGTGAATAGCCGGTCGTGTAGGTATTGATGATGAAAAACAGCGGCTTATCACTGAGAAGATCCAGACAGTTGCAGATGAGCGGATTGATCTTGTCTTCAAAACGGAAGAGTTCATTGTCCGGCCCCCGGCCGTATGATGGCGGATCCATGATGATGCCGTCATATCGCCGGCCCCGGCGTATCTCACGGCTCGTAAATTTCAGGGCATCATCGACGATGAAACGGATCGTCTTATCCTGCAGCTTTGAAAGATTCATGTTTTCTTTAGCCCATTCATTGATGCCTTTTGAAGCATCCAGATGGACCGTCTCTTCAGCTCCTGCTGCGGCCGCAACCATCGTGGCTGCACCGGTATAGGCAAAAAGATTCAGGATCTTCGGCCTGTCTGCTGCCTGAATGCGCTCATAGATGAAATCCCAGTTGGCTGCCTGTTCCGGAAAGAGTCCGGTGTGCTTGAAACCGGTCGGTGAGACCTTGAAAACAAGCTCACGGTAATTGACGTTCCAGGATTCGGGGAAGCGGTTTTTATACTCCCAGGAGCCGCCGCCGGAATGGGAACGGTGATAGACTGCATCGGCCTTTTCCCACAGTTCAGGCTTTGTTTTAGGCCAGATCGCCATAGGATCTGGACGTCTCAGGATGACGCCTTTCCAGTTTTCCAGCTTTTCTTTGTCACCGGCATCCAGAAGGGTATAATCTTTGAAACTTTCGCTGGTAATCATACCTAAATTTTAACATGCGTTGTAGTAAAATATATATGTGAATGTGTACGAGGAGATAAAGGCATATACGCCATATAATGTACAGGAGGAAAAGGACAGAAAGACCATTCTGGCGTTTCTGGAAAAATATCCTGATGCCTTTGAGCGCAGCAATGAACTGGCACATATGACTTCATCTGCCTGGGTGACCAACAGGGACCATGACAGGATCCTGATGGCTTATCATAACATCTATGATTCCTGGTCCTGGCTGGGCGGTCACTGTGACGGAAACACAAACTGCCTGGAAGTGGCCATCAAGGAAGTAAAGGAAGAAGCAGGCATCAGTTCCGTCGTTGCTTTAAGTGACAAGATCTTCTCGCTGGAAGTATTGAGCGTCAATGCCCATATGAAAAGAGGAAACTATGTACCGACCCATCTGCATCTCAATGTGACTTATCTTCTGGAAGCAGATGATCATGAACAGGTGAGGGTCAAGGACGATGAAAACAGCGGTGTAGCCTGGTTTGAAATGGATGAAGCAGTTGAGAGATCAAATGAAAAATGGTTCAGAGATAATATCTACAGCAAGTTGAATGAGAAGTTGAGGAGACAGTATGAAAACAATTAAGCGAATCGTATTGACAGGAGGACCGTGTTCAGGAAAGACGACTTTCACCTCCAGAGCCAGACAGGTCTTTGTGGAAAGAGGCTATCGGGTCATCATCGACAACGAGTCGGCGACCGATCTGATCACCGGCGGTATCTCCCCGGCGACCATGGGCATGTATGAATTCCAGAAATACTGTGTCGCTCTGCAGCTCAAGAAAGAAGAACTGTGCTATCAGGCTGCTCAGGAGATCGAGGGTGACAAGGTCCTGATTTTCATCGACAGAGGTATCTTTGATGATATGGCCTATGTCGGCGAAGACAGTTTCCGGCAGATCCTGAAGGGTTTTGATATGAAGCTTGAAGAACTGAACGACCGCTATGATATGGTCGTACATCTGGTGACTTCCGCCAAGGGCAAGGAAGAGGCCTATACGCTGGCAAACAATGCTGCCCGCTATGAGACGATCGATCAGGCCAGAGAGATGGATGATATGGCTTTGCGCGCTTGGGACAGCCATCCTAACAGGGTGATCATCGGCAATGAGAACGAGTTTGAAGTCAAGATGATCAAGGCCATCCAGACCGTCTTTGAATTCCTGGGTGAAGGTACACCGGTCGAGAAGTTCAACAAGTATCTGATCGAAGTAGATGATGAAGTGCTGGCCAAGTTTGCACAGGAAGCCAACTACTCGACTTCTCATATCGTTCAGCATTATCTGCGTTCCGAGAACGGCTATGAGAGAAGAGTCAGGAGCCGTCAGAGCGATGATACGGTCATGTATACCTATTCTGAGGCCAACTATCTCAATACCAATGAGCGAATCAAGACCGACAGCGTCATCACGGAAAGACAGTACAAGGATTATCTGCATCAGGCTGATAAGGATCTCAACGTACTGGACAAGATGCGTTATTCCTTCATCGATGATGATCTTTTCTATAAACTGGATGTCTTCAATTTCGATACCACGAAGGGCATCCTTTCGATCGATGTTCCGTCTGACGGCAGACCGATCCGCATTCCTGATTATGTAAAGGTGATCAAGGATGTTACCGGAGACATCAACTACAAGAACTACTATCTGGCTAAATCACAGAAATATTAAATGGTAACTTATTCGCAGCTTAACGAAAATCAGAAACTGGCCGTAACTGATGAGGCAAATCACTTACGGATAATCGCGGGTGCCGGTTCAGGGAAGACCCGCGTTTTAACGATGCGCATTGCCTATCTGATCGAACATAAGGGCGTTAAACCTTATAATATCCTGGCCATCACTTTCACCAACAAGGCAGCCAGAGAGATGAAGAACAGGATCAGCGACATGCTGAAAGAGGCGGGAACGGGATGTCATATCTCGACGATCCATTCACTGTGCATGCGCATCCTGTCCGAAGATATCGAAGCGCTCAATTATCCGAAGAACTTCACAGTCATCGATGCGGATGACCAGAAGCAGATCCTGAAGGAAGCTTATAAAGAGATCGGCATCGACAAGAAGGAATATCCCTATGGAGGGATGCTGGATTATATCGCCAACAACAAATATCAGTATGTAATGCCGGAAAAGGCCATTGAATTTGCCTATGGGGAACCTAGACTTGTGAATAAGGCCAAAGTCTTTGCCTATTACGAGAAGCGTTTAAAACAGCTTTATGCCCTGGATTTCGACGATCTGATCCTGTTTACGACGAGACTGTTTGAAATGTTCCCTAAGATCATGGAAAAATGGTCCAAACGTTTTCATTATGTCCATGTCGATGAGTTCCAGGATGTGGACAAGGAACAGTATAAGCTGATCAGATATCTGAGCCGCTGTCATGACAATCTCTATGTCGTCGGTGATCCGGACCAGACGATCTTCACCTGGAGAGGTGCCGATATCAATATCATCGTCAATATGGACAAGGATTATCCTGATCTCAAGACGATCGTCCTGAATCAGAATTACCGTTCTACCAATAATATCCTTTCCGGTGCCAACTCCCTGATCCGCAACAACAAGGCGAGGGTGGAAAAGGAACTGTTCTCGAAGAACGGTGATGGCAGCAAGATCATCCACAAGACCTGCTCATCAGAAGTGGCTGAAGCCAACTATGTGGTCAATCAGATCATCAAGCTGCACAACGACGGCTACAACTATAAAGATATGGCTGTTCTGTACAGAGCCAACTACCTGTCCAGAGAAATAGAAAAAGTGCTGATCGAGAACAGGATCAATTATGTGATCTACGGCGGACTGCGTTTCTATGAACGTATGGAAGTAAAGGATATCCTTTCATATCTGCGTATGATCACCAGAGCAGATGATCTGGCTTTCATCAGGATCATCAATACGCCACGTCGGGCGATCGGTGCCAAGACGATCGAAGCCATCCAGAACATCGCCATGGAAAAGAACATGAGCATGTATGAAGTGATAAAGGAAGGTCTCTATCCGAAGAACCGTGATACTTTTGAAAACTTTGTCCGCATGGTCGAAAAATGGCGTGAGGACATGAAGAATGTCGAACTGGAGATCCTTTTACAGGAAGTTCTGGATGATTCCGGTTACAGGACGATGCTGGAAAAAGACGGGGAGACGGAAAGACTGGAGAACGTCAAGTCGCTGCTCGATGATATCCAGGAGTATTCTCGTGATTATCCTGAATCGACCTTAGATGAATATCTGCAGATGATCGCTTTATATACCGACCGAGCATCCGAGAACACGGCTGACGGTCTCAGTCTCTGTACGGTCCATTCCGCCAAGGGACTGGAATTCGAAGTGGTCTTCGTGATCGGTCTTTCTGAAGGAATCTTCCCGTCAGAAAGGACACTGGCTGAAGGTACGAAGGGACTTGAAGAGGAACGCAGACTGGCTTATGTGGCTTATACCAGAGCCAAAAAGCTGCTGTATCTGAGCGAGTCGAACAGTTTCTCTTATGTCATCCAGTCGGCCAAGCTGGCTTCACGTTTCATCAAGGAGATCGATGACAGATATGTCGAACATGTCGATGAAAGACCGAAGACTTTCAGTTCCGGTATCTTTGATGAAGATATCGTCATTCAGGATCGGAAAAAAGAAAAACCGAAGGATGATCTTTACCGCAACGGCGATACCGTCATCCACAAGATCTATGGTGAAGGCATCGTCATCGGCAATGATTCAGGGATACTGCAGATCGCTTTCGCACATCCGTTCGGTGTCAAAAGGATCCAGGCATCACATCCTTCGATCCGCAAGAAGACCAAAGAAGAATACAGTTAAAAACGCAGCCTACGAGGCTGCGTTTTCTGTTTTCATCTGTTCAAGTTTTACGATACCGTCCAGGTTGGAAAGGCGGTATTTTTTTGAATCATGAGTATAGAAATCCATGATCACATCTGCCTCATGAGAATAGGATTCCAGGACCTCTTTCATGAACGTGGAGATGTTGTCATAATTGTACAGTGAGTACATCTCAAAGATCGTGATGAATTTCTCCTGATCGGTGTTTCTGGCATCGAAATCATAGAAGATCGTATCCCTGTGATCTTTGATGTATGTGGGCAGTTCCGGGTTTGAAAAAAGATATCTTATAAAGTTATAATTATCAGTGTTATTAAGGGAAACGACTGTCGTTTTGATGTAGACGACGACGTTCAGTTCCAGCATGGCCATATCGAGGTCAGACGGAGCAAAATCCAGCATTTTCCTTAAGGGCATGTTTTTGGTAAGCATACCTACATTATACTATTCGAGGAAGAATATCATGAAGAAAGTAATCATCATCTTACTTGCGATCCTCTTACTGACATCTTGTCACGTCAGAAAGACCAAACCGACGGTCGACGCTGATGCCGATCCTTTGGTCTATATCGAAAGGCTGAAGAATTACGAAGTGCGCAAGAAGAACCCGAATGCCACGACGGACGATAAGAAGTTCGATGAATTTCTGGACCGTTTCTTTGTCGAGTCTTTTGAAGACAGTTATCTGCATATGCATTTCAACATGACCGATTACCACAAGATGGGCATTGAAAAACCGCCTGTCGATCTGGGTGAAGTCGAATATGCACTGGACAAAGAAAGCTTTGATTATTTCAACGGCGTTCTTGATGAACTGGCCGGTTTTGATTTTGACAAGCTTTCCTACAGACAGCAGATCGACTATGAGAACATCGAGTATTCATGTCTGGAGACCCTGGCCGATCTGTGCTACTACCGTTTCAAATTCATCATGAGCTCCGGCACTAATGCGCCGGAAGATATCATTACGGAATTTACCGATTTCACTTTCTATGACAAGGAAACAGTCGATGACTATATCACCCTGTTGAAAGACGTCACCCGTTATCTGAATGACGTGCTGACTTATACGGAGAAACAGGCGAAAGACGGCTATCCGATGATCGATGACTGGATCGATTATACGCAGGAATTCTGCAACCGTTTCACGACGGAAAGTGAAAACAATGAGCTGATCCTTTCCTTTGATAAGAGACTCGCTGAACTAGATTTTCTCAGCGACAGTGAAAGAGAAGAATACAGTAAAGAAAACCGTCGGATCGTTCTGGACGAGATCCTTCCGCTTTACAGGAAGATCCCTGAAGAAGTCGAGAAATACCGCGGCAAAGCCAAGAGCGAAGACTATGTCCTGTGCAAACTGGACAAGAACTATGCGGAACTCAAGTATATTCTTTCCGCCAGTTCGAATCTGAGTATCGATGAACAGTTTGCGGTCGTGGAAGATGCTTTCTCGATGCTGCAGGCTGAAGCTGTCAGTGTTTATTATGATACTGATCTGACTGCACAACTGGAAGCGATCACTGAAAGCAGGGAAGGTATCTTCGGTCTTTCACCGAAAGATATGCTGGAACATCTGCGTAACAATACTAGAGCTTTCTTCAAGGATCTCGGCGATGTCGATTATACGGTCGACTACATCAATGCCGATACCGCTTCCGAAGGAGCGGTCGCCTATTACTGGCATGCTCCTGTCGACAATCTGGATCAGAACATTATCCGTGTCAATCCTAATTCCAACCGTGAAGGCTACAGCATCTATGCGACACTGGCTCACGAAGGATTCCCGGGTCATCTTTATCAGAACATCTATTTCTACAAGACCAATCCGCATCTGTACCGCACGGCTTTAGGCTATATCGGTTATTCTGAGGGTTGGGCCGTCTATACGACTTATTATGCTTTACAGAGCCTGGATCTGAACGAATATGTTTCAGCATGTCTGTTCTATCTGGACAACTACTATTTCTTTGAGTATGCCCTGGTCGACATGGCTGTCAACTATTACGGCTGGAGCACCAACGATCTGTATAAGTATTTCAAGGATAATTCCATCCTTTCCTATTCCAAAGCCTATCTTGAAAGCATCAGGAACTGGGTCATCCAGATACCGGGTGTCTATTGCAGCTACGGTACCGGTGCTTCCATGATGTTCATGCTCAGGGACAAGGCGATAAAGGCTCTGGGAAACAAATTCGACTTCCCGGAATTCCACGAACTGCTGATCAAGAACGGACCGCTTCCGTTCTCACAGCTGGAAGCGATCGTCGATCAGTATATAGCTGATAATCAGTGATCATACCAGTCAGGTATATCACTTGCGACCTGTGAGCCGGCAGCGTTGCCGAAGGCTTCATCAGTATTACAGAGACTGGAGATATTCCAGTCTTTTAAACTGCTCAGATCGAAGTTCCAGCAGCCCCAGAAGGCGTACGAAAGATCGAGCAGATCTCCCAGAGAGTCCTTCCAGCCGCTCAGATCACAATTCAGATACTTGTTTCCGTAGAAGATATGATTCATATCGGTTACGGATGAGACATCGATATCGCCAAGTCCGTCAACGATCTGAAGTGAACTATCCAGCGTGCCATGATCTGAAGAAAACATCATGGACATGTCATTTACTTCAGAAGTGTCCCAACCGCGGATATCGATACTGTTAATCGAGAAGCAGTTGCAGAACATGCCGGACATGTCTTCAACATAAGAGACGTCCCAGTTTCTTAAATCGAGTGACGAAGGCAATATATCCTCACTGTAGGCGAACATCTTTGAAAGGTCCTTACATTGGGAACTGATCGACCATGATGAAAGATCACCGATATTTACCATAGATGCTGCTGCCTTGAACATCGAATTGAATGATTCGACATTCTCAACGTTCCAGGAAGATATATTGCCTGTCGTCGTCAGTAAAGGACAGTTTTCAAACATTGAAGACATGTCCCTTACCTGTGCAGTGTTCCATGAAGCCATGGAACCGACATTTTTAAGCTTTGAGCAGTTATAGAACATATGCGAAGTGTTCTCACACTTCGACAAATCCCAGTTACGTACACTGCCGGGACTGGTCATGTTCAGACAGTGGGAGAACATGTATGACATATTCCGGCAGTTTGAGGTATCAAGATTGTTAAGCGAGATCCTGGTGATCGAAGTACAGCCGTCAAACATATAGGACATGTCCTCGATATTACCGGTATCGATATAGTTTATCCCGCTGATGGTCTTGAGTTTTGAAGCTCCTTTGAAAAGTTTATGAAACGAGGTACAGGAACTAAGATCAGGTATATTGAGACCGTTGATCGTTTCCAGATTATTCAGATTCTCGAACATGGAAGACATGTCTTCATTGGCGATCATCGTACCATTGTCTCTGGTATATATGATCACTTCGTCATTCTCGTAATGAGCCAGTACGGAGCGGTCATTCGCTGCAGAAACATCCGTATCATTTTCGGAATAGGTCTGTGATACAGAGAAAGTGATCGTCTTTGGTTCCAGGGCGTCTAGATATGTATTAATATTGCTGCCTTTCTGAAGCTTGTTGGAGATCACGGTTGTCTCAAGACAAATCGTGATCGAGAGATCGCCATGCCAGTCACCGACCGGTATCTCATCGATACTGTAGACAACTATCCTGTTTCCTGTATCGTTCATTTCATAAACGAAAGAACAGTTATTGAGATGACCTTCGATATCATCTTTGCCATGGCTGTCACTCAGTGTGAAAGCCGAAGGCAGATCGATATGCAAGGTCTGATTAGATGAGAGATTGTTTTCTCTCATTTCGATCTGAAAGGATCCGTTTTCCTCTATGGTTAATTCATGAGGGATACGGATGACATAGGTATCTTCGCAGGGAGGCGTATCGGATAGGGGACCTCCAAGAAATGACTGCAGAACAAATAGGAGTTGTAGATACATTACGACGCCCCCCGCAAAGATATTCTCACATCCAGATGACCATTCCATCTTCCTGCTTTTAATGTTGTATGAGTAAGTATGATCTGCGAAGAAGTATAGTCATCGTTCAGTTCACTATATGACCAGGACTGTTTGTCCTGTTCAACAGAGATAGGGATATTGCTTACACGGTCAGATATGACCGTAGAACTGTCAAAGATCACATCCAGGCACTGATCGGCATAGATGTCACCTCTGACATAGAAAGTCATGATCGTCCGGTTGCCTGAAACATCGATCTTTTTCGGGATCTTTACCGTATATGTCGGAGCTATGTCACAGCTCAGATTGATCACGTATGATCCCTCATCATTAAGATCGTCACCACAGACCGTAAAGATCATCAGATGCAGTATAAGTAAGGAAAGTATCGTTCTTTTCATAAGCAGTAATTAATCGATAATGGGGATGCAGGTTCCCCGTATGGTTAAGCTGTAACAGTGCGCAAAGTGATCGTTACCGGCATGATCGCTGAATAACGTCCGGCCTGGAGTGCATTGTGGGTGACAGTGAAAGTAGCCTTGGCAGTATCATAGGTTGCCGGTAGGACATTGTGAGCGAAGGTGTTGCCGCTGACACTGATGTTCAGAGGAACATCGGCCTTGGAACTGCCTGTAACAGTATCGTGCAGATACAGTGTTTCGTTATTAGTGTAGGCGATGACCAGTTCTTCTGAGGCAGCGATATCGCCGCAGACATAGACGTCGAAGGTCTTGGTAGCATCGGATACATCGACTTTCTTCGGCAGTCTGACTCTATATGATGAAGTCATGCTTGCTTCCAGTTCAACGGTCGCTGAATCACCGGTAACTTCATTGGTGTCGCCATCCGCAAAGACGGTGGCAGGCATGATCGCCAGCATCATGGCAACCAACAGTACAGATAAGATTTTTTTCATTGATTCTCCTTACTTTCTGATCAGGATCTCCTGATTCTGCTGAATACCGGACCACAGGACAGTCTTGCTGTCGAGTTCATAGGAAGTGATCGAATACATCAGTTCATGTCTGCCTGCATCCAGACGGCTGAAGATATCGTATGCCTCCATCTTGCCCGGTTCGATGAGACCGCTCGTATAAAGGACCTCATCGTTGTATATCACATCAAAACTGAGATAGACATCATTGTCTTCAGGATTGACGAGATAGATATTGGGGTAGTCTTCTATTATTTCCAGAGTCCCGAATCCCATCAATTCCGTGAAGACGTCTTCGTTCTGACTATGATTCAGATCAAGATCGATATCGCTCTGTGACCCCGAAACATCCTTGTCACTGATGATATTGCCGTCTGCCTTCGATTTCTGGATCAGCATGATCGTCGTGATGATCAGGATGATCATTAACAGTAACAGTATTATCAGCAGGATGATCTTCTTTCTTTTTTCGTCTTTCTGAGTCTGTGTTTTCTTCATGGTTTATTACTCCCTTCATATCTTTATCTGCAAAAAAGAGGGCAGTTACCTACCCCCTGATGTCACTTTTTGCTAAAAAAAGTCATTTTTCAATGACTTTCAGTGTTTTTTCATGTTTCAGAACCGAGGATCGATCATTCTGACGATCTTTCCGTCTCTGATGTATACTCTTCCGAGACGGTCAGAAAGTCCTGTGATGAGTTCATAGACGATTGTTCCGATGTCAGCTGCCCGTTCGACGATACTGATATGATCGCCATACAGTTCAACTTTGGTTCCGACTTCGTGATATGAGTCAGTGAGAACCATCAGCTGATCCATACAGACGCTGCCGATGATCGTCCCGTATTCGTTTCCGACATAGACTTTCTTGCCGGTATTGGCCCTGCAGAAACCATCCGCATAGCCGATCGGCAGAGTCAGGACATATCCTTCACCGTCACTTGTGTAATGACGGCCATAAGATACGGTATCGCCCTTGTTCAGTTTCTTGACCATCGAAACTTCCGAGAACAGTCTTATGCACGGTTTCAGCTCAGTTTCATAAGAACTGAAACCCAGCAGTCCAAGACCTACACGGTGGTAATTGCAGATATCGTCATCGATGATGAGCGAAGCATCAGTCGCTGACATGTGGATATATCTGAATTCATGATCCAGCGATCTTACACAGTCTTTGAACATCTTATACTGACTGATGGAATACTCCTTATCGGTATCAGCGCTGGAGAAATGGGACATAACGCCTTCGACAACGGCTCCTTTTTCCTTCATGATTTCAAGCACTTCTTTAGCCTCATCAGGTCTTACACCGATCCTGTTCATGCCGGTATTGAGTTTGAGATGGACCTTTATGCCTTTGAGATCAGCTTTTTCGACATAATCTTTACTGACGCTTACAACTGACAGATCTTTTTCTCTGACCAGATGCAGATCATCAGGATCCACATAACCAAGGATCAGGATCTTGTCGGTGAAGCCGTGTCTACGCAGATTGAGTGCTTCATCGAGACTTGACACAGCAAAAAAGTCGACACCGGACTCTTTCAGGACCGCTGCTTCCATATGATCGACAAGGCCGTAGCCATTGGCTTTAATGACACCGATAAGTTTTTTATCGGTGTTTTTCATAAAGTATTTGGCATTGTCGATCAGTGCATCAAGATCGACTTCAACGTATGATTTTCTGTACACGATAACGGTTTATAATCTTTCCCTTTTTTCTTGAAATGAACTAATACTTATGTTAATATAATGAAGCATCTGAAAACGGAGACTTAGCTCAGTTGGGAGAGCACCTGCCTTACAAGCAGGGGGTCACAGGTTCGAGCCCTGTAGTCTCCACCATCTGGATGCCAACTTAGCGCAATAGGTAGAGCAACTGATTTGTAATCAGTAGGTTACGGGTTCAATTCCTGTAGTTGGCACCATTATAACATCAAGGTTCTGGAAACAGAACCTTTCTTTATGTTTAAAACCGGTTTAAAACGCCTAATTATAAGGATTTTAGATAACCATAGTTTGTAAGATGGCTATATACTAAATCGACATAATTTATTATAATA
>JAFRKA010000025.1 GCA_017432005.1 Erysipelotrichaceae bacterium | reverse complement strand
TCGATCAATCCGAAATGTATCAGTGCTTTGGCTATGCCATCATCATCGATATGCTCTGTCACATAGTCAGCCTCTTTCTTTAAGGCCTCACCGGCATTGCCCATGGCTACACCGATCCCGGCGAACTTAAGCATCGTCATGTCGTTCTCACCATCACCAAAGGCCATGGTCTGTGATCTGCTGATGCCTTCCTTGTCCAGGAACTTCTGAATGCCAGCAGCCTTGCCGCCGGTCTTGGCGATGATATCGATACCTGTATCGTACCAGCTGGTGATCAGGCAATGATCGAGCAGATCCTCCAGTTTCGCTCTGGTCTCGGCATTGACGAAGGCCAGACACTGATAGATCTTCTCACCGTTGTATTCTCCTATGTCAGGGATCGTGCCATGGGTGGATTCCTGGGTCTGTATGACGATGTCATCGACGTAGTTGATGTATCTTTTCTTCTCGCCTATAAGCACGAATGGCAGCTTTCCCGCTTCAAAGATGCTGACCAGGATCTCCACTTCGCCCTGATCGATCTCATTGCCCGCAAACATCTTTTCATCCTTATCCAGGCAGATATTGCCGTTTAAGGTAAGATAGCCGTCAAAGTCGATCTCATCCAAAGGCAGTTTCTTCATTTCGTTTATGTCTCTGCCTGTCGCTACTACGACTTTAATGCCTTTTTTCTGCAGTTTCCTTATGGCATTTATCGTAGACTCCGGCACTTTGCCTGTAGCATGGGACAGCAATGTACCGTCTATGTCAAAGAAGATGACCTTTATATCGGCTTTATGTTCAGCGCTTTTCTCCACGACCTGGAAGATATTGGTGAAACCGGTCATTTCAAACACTTCAAGAATACTGGAATTCACATTGATGATCGAAAAGGCCGCTTTGTCGCCGACCTGCTTCTTGGCAGCCAGGAAGACTCTTAATCCTGAAGAGGAGATATATTCCGTTTCCTTCAGATCGATGATGACATTGTGATCTTCATCCAGGACAGAAAAAAGCTCTTTCCTGAATTCATCGGCACTGAGCGTATCGATCTTTCCGTATGGTCTGATGATGACCAGATCGTCCCAGAATTGTTTTTCTACTTTCATACTATCTCGTAATTCTCCTACCCTTCTATATCTGCAGAACGCAAAAACAAAAAACTATATTAGAGGGTTTTCAACTTGTTAGCTATTGTGCTTTGATTGAAAATGTCCATGAAAAACTCAGCTAATTGATTCTATAAGATCCGTATATTGAGATCTAGTGTACAACCAAATAAATCTGCTTACTAATATTTTTGCGTTGATTCCAATGCTTTACAAGAGGGTTTTCCAGAATGTCAAACCTTGTTTTTTGCTTTTTCTTTGCTAATGAAGCATTGCTGGTTTATGATTAGAAATAATTAGAGATCTAAAATACTATGAATACATTATTTGCAGAAACATTAAAAAAGCTGAGAACAGAAAAAGGACTTTCCCAGACTCAGTTAAGCAAACAGATGTTTGTCAACAATTCCACGGTTGCCCGCTGGGAGAACGGCAGTCGTCTGCCTGATGCTGCCATGATCACCCGTCTGTCCAAAGTGCTGGAAGTGGATGTAAGCACGCTGCTTTATGCTGCAGCCGAAAGCGATAAATCACCGAACATCATCATGGTGGATGACAGTAAAGTCGTTCTTTCTGATAGCCTGACAGTATTGGAAGAGGTTTTGCCGGATGCCACGATCACCGGTTTTATCTGGCCTAACGAGGCGATCGAATATGCAAAGATGAATCGGGTTGCTTTAGCCATTCTGGATATTGAACTGGGTAATGCCAGCGGTCTTGATCTCTGTAAGACATTGCTTGACATCAATCAGCGTACTAATGTGATCTATCTGACCGCCTACCCCGACTATTCTCTTGACGCATGGGATACAAATGCCTGCGGTTTCTTGGTCAAACCTCTGAACCCGGAAAACGTCAGAAAACAGCTTCAGAAGCTGCGCTATCCGTTTTCGTTTGGAGGTGAAACCAGATGAACGGTCTGGAAGTTTCCTTCTATTATTTCATAATCGGTGCAACAATGCTGTTAACAATAATGGGCCTGTGGTTTACCTTCATCATGCCCTGCATGGACAGATGGAGCAGACGTTTTTTCTTCGTCTATTTTTCTGTCCTTCTTTTGTGCAGCTTAGCCAGCCTTATCGATCTACTGATTGCCCCTTATCCCAATTTAAAAGTATTGTTACATATACTAGGATTCATTGAATCTCTTTCTCTCGCAATGCCGGTACCTTTATTGACGATTTATCTGATTCATTGCCGAAAAGAAAGCATATCAGGAAATATGATCTTCCATTTGGTGTTGCTTATCTGGACAATATTTTTGGTCCTGCTGTTAAGTGCACCTTTTACAAATCATCTTTATTCAGTCACACCTGACGGTCAGTATGTCAGAGGAGAGTGGTTTCCTCTGTTTATGCTGCCGCTGATCATCATAATGTTTATAAATCTGATAGTAACGATCAAATCACGGAATATTCTTTCGCGCAAATACTATATCGGTTTCCTAGTAGCCATAATTCCACTAACGATCACCTTGCCTATACACGCATTCACAGATGTTACACCGCTGATTGATATCAGCGTCGTTCTTTCTGCAATTTCGATGTTCGGTCTGATCCTGTCAGACCAGACGCAGGAACAGCTTGCCCAGCAGCAGGAGATCGCCCATCAGCGTGCCAGTATCATGGTGCTGCAAATGAGACCGCACTTCATATACAATACCTTGATGAGCATCTACAGTCTGTGCAATCAGGATCCGCATAAAGCCAGGCAGGTCACAATGGATTTCACGAATTACCTGCGCAAAAACTTCAATGCAATCGTCAGCGACAGCACTATTCCTTTTTCGGCAGAACTTGAACATACCCGTGCCTATCTAGCTGTAGAACAGGCACAGCATGATGAGATGCTTGTTGTGGATTATGATACACCATTTATAAATTTCCGCTTACCACCGCTTACTTTACAGCCCATAGTGGAAAATGCTGTCAAACATGGAATGGATCCGTATGCAGGACCTCTTCATGTATCGGTCCGTACACTGCAGGCAGATCATGCTGTTCAGATCATTGTAGAAGATGATGGTTCCGGTTTTGATCTTACCAACAGCAATACATCGCATGCTACTCTTGAAAATATCAGACAACGTCTGGAAATAATGTGCGGAGGCAGTATGAATATTGAGTCTCACGATAAAAAAGGCACAGTCGTAACGATCACCATACCCTACTCTAATCTCCTTTCCGATTAAACGTAATTGAAAACAGCAATATAGGTGACAGTAAGTATCATTGTATTGAGATAAAATCAAACTAATAACAGTTCAATATAACATCTTTTTTCCATGATTTTCTCTGAGATTTATGTTATTTGTTTATAGTAGAGGTCATTTATGAACAAAAACTATTTAACCGTAACTATCTGTATCATTTTATCAGTTCTGATCCTGTGTTCATGTACCGGAAACAAGGATAAGTCTGAACAGGATATGACTGATCAGACAGATGGTCTGGTCAAAAGGCTGGATTTTGACGGTAAAGAAATGGACTATTTCCGTTTTGGAAAACAGGATGGCAGAAAACTGGTGATACTGCCGGGTCTTTCACTTAAAAGTGTTATGGGTTCGGCTGAAGCAGTTGTGGCGGCATACGAAATACTTGCGCAGGAATATGACATCTATCTTCTTGACCACATCCGTAATGAACCAGAGGGTTACACTGTGGAACAGATGGCTGACGATACTGTCTCAGCCATAAAGAAACTCGGGCTGGATCGTATCAATATCATGGGTGTTTCTCTGGGCGGTATGGTCGGTGAAACGATCGCGATCAGATATCCTGAACTAGTTGAAGGATTGATCTTGTGCTCTTCAACATCCAGGATCACAGACAGTGAAAGAGATATCTTCGAGACCTGGCGAAAACTGGCTTTGGACCGGGATACTGATAAACTCATGGAATCCTTCGGTGAGAACGTGTATTCTCCTGGCTTCTATGAACAGTACAAAGACATGATCATCGCTTCCGGTCAGGGAGCTGATAAAGATGATTTCCGCAACTTCATCATTTCGACGGATGCGATACTTGACTTCGATGTTTATGACCAGCTCAACAGGATCAGTTGTCCGGTATTCGTCATCGGTGCAGGAAAAGACAAGGCTTTGGGTGTACAGGCCTCGTATGATCTGGCTGATAAACTGCATTGTGAGTATTATATCTATGAAGATTACGGTCACGGTGCCTACGATGAAGCACCGGATTATCTTGCAAGGGTCAAAGGATTTCTGGATAAACAGTAACAGATCACATAATAAATCAAAAAAACAGATAAGGGCATTGCAATGCCCTTATTAAGTTTACTCACATGACGGTTACGGGATCATTATCCCTATCTACATGACTTCATATCTGAGCAATACGCTCTCATCGATATCGAATCTCGTACTGTTCTCTGTATCTCCTTTTTTGAGATAACGTTCAAAGAAAGCGATGATCGAACTGTTCAGAGTGTCTATCGTCTTTATCGGATCAGAAGTACCGACATAGTCCTTGTTGTGTGTGACGAATTTCAGATCAGTGAAACCGAGATGGGCCATATCTGCGAACGAGAGATAATGCAGAGGCTTGTCATGATACAGGAAAGCCCTGGCGACTGTATTGGTGTCATCATTGGCTACTATCTGCATGAAAGGCTTATGATTGATCCTGTCGCCATAGTCGCCATACAGAGATCCGTCCATATTTACACCGCAGCTAATCTCATCCGCATATACACAATGATGATAGGCAGCTGCTCCGCCAAAAGAATGCCCTATTGCACCGACACCTTTAGAGAAATCGATCTTCTGATACAGGAACGATTCCCTATCCTGTGCCATTTCATGTATCTGTGAAAGAACGAAAAGATCATCTTTGACCCATTCTTCCAGTCGTTCCATCATAAAGGAATCATATCTGCGCTGATGCCTGTCAAAATACCTGAGAGCTCTTTTTGGACTGTGTTTCAGTCTGTACATGATAAAGTCATCCAGATGAGATGTCAGACATGTCTTATGCATCTTCTCCATCAGAGAAGTATCGAAATCGATCACGGTACCGTCTTCAAATACGACATCAGCTGCTTCATATGTATGGTCGATAGAAGCTATAATGAATCCTTTATCAGCCAACTGACTAAACAGATCGGAATTCTGTTCGGCACAGGCTCCGTAACCGTGAGAAAAAAGGATCAGAGGAAAACATCCGTCTGCGATCTCAAGATCTTCATATACTTTTACACGCTGATGGTAAAAAGAGAAATCCAGATCATTGATCTCCAGGCCTTTAAGAACATTTTCTCTAAGCATCTTAGCCGGTGCTTTATCAGGATCATCTTTACCGGGATAATAAAAACGTACTTTCAGACGCCTGAGATCATCTCGATTACTGCTTAGTTTTTCTTTTCTGGATCTGTCTGTCAGATCGATACATTTTGTTCCTGTCATTTTTCCTTTTATATCAGATACGCTTTAGCTGCACCGAGCGTTTTCGCCAGTTCTACATATGACGAAGCATATTCCTCATCAGTCGTCAGATCGCCAAGTATTTCTCTCTGCTGATCTCTGACACCAAACTGCCGGTATCTGATGATCTTGTAGAAACAGCGGTCTTTGATGTGATTTGCTACATAAGATACGGTGTATTCATTATCTTCATCCTGGTCAGGGAAAATGATCGTTCGTACTTCATAGAGTTTATCCGCATTAAGCAGATAGTCCAGATTTTTGAGGATGATCTCATTGGGATAACGGATCAGCCAGTCCGAGAATTCTTTCCTGACGGCTTTGACATCCAGCATCACTCCGTCACAGTATTCCAGGATCGAAGGATCTTTTTCAAAATCATAGGAACCGTTGGAATCCAGTAATGCCGTAAGCCCCATGGCCTTCACTCTGGGGAACAGTTCCTTTATCAGGTCACTGCGCAGTGTACATTCCCCGCCTGAAAGAGTTATACCCTGAATGTAGGGAGCTACTCTTGTGACTTCCTTCATCAGATCGTCAGCAGACATCCAGGTGACCTTGGGCGATGCATCATGCCGGCAGGTTTTGATGCAGGTATCGCAGTTCACACAGACATCTTTGTTCCAGACGACTTTTTCTTCGACCATCTTCAGTGCCTGGACCGAGCAGGTCTTTACACAGTCACCGCAGTTCATGCACATATGGATCGTTTCCGGATTATGACAGAAACGGCAGTTGAACTGACAGCCCTGAAAAAAGATGGCCATCCGATTGGATGGACCATCGACATTGGAAAACGGTATGATCCTGTTGACAGGTGCTTTAATCGTCATATCTGACTACTCTTCTGTCCAGTGCATGAGCACCGTCCTGAGCACCCTTTCCGAAGACGGTCACATTGTTCAGCGACTGTTTCTTCTGATTCAGCTTTTCGATCTCTGACTTCTTGACCAGATACCCGGTAACTCTGACGACATCACAGTTCTCCAGATAGCCGGAGAAATAACGCAGACCTCTGCTCAAAGAACCTTTGATGATCGGCAGGATGGCTTCCGGAGTTTTTTCGTAAGTCTCTTCGAACTTGAAGATATCACCTGTTCCTGTCGGGAAATAAGGATGGAACTTTTCATTGACTTCCAGCTGTTCCAGGATCGTCGGTTCAGCGAAGATCGGGATCCTGGTTCCCGGAGAATCCTCCATGCCGTCGGAATCGATTCCGACCTGAGCGTGAAGACGATAGCGGTGATCGAATGCATCACAGTATGGAGCGACATGTTCAGCGACACGTTTGTCGATGACGTCCATGATCTTCAGACCTAGTTCAGTAGCTTCAGGATTGAGACCGAAACCCTTCTTCTTGTCTTCGATATGCAGAAGATGATTGACACATTCTGCTAATCCGACTATACCGAACATGCCGGTAAAATTCTCCTGTTTTACAAAGCCTTCTGTTGCCAGAAAATTCGACTTGAAGAAATTTGATTCTTCAACACAGAATCTGACTCGTTTATCCATGTATTCCAGCTGCAGATCGATGAATTCCGGAAGTTTGTTTTTCAGAAAATCGTCGATGCTTTCAGCGGCAAGTGAACACTCATAGAGTTTCAGTCTCGGTAAAGTGAAACCGCCGCCGGCTTTCTTCAGACCGTTATAGCATGAAGCGATCGCATAGTCTTCACCCCACTCTTTCATAAACATCCTGTGGTTCGCAAAAGACGGTTTCGCTGTTTTCAGCATGCATCTGATACAGGCCAGGGCAAAATCATCACTGGTCAGTTCAGGATCGTATTTCAGAGTGATATTAGGGATCGCCAGCTGCATCTCTTCCGTCAGTTCCAGAAGGATCCTGGCCGTGAGAGAATCTTTTGGTCCGATGTCCGCATGGACGAAGGAATCTGTCAGGACCTTATCGATATGCAGCAGGAAAAGGCGCAGGATCTTTTTTGCATACTCTCTGTCTTCTTTTATGACGAATGGTTCCAGCAGATGATCGAGGTCGCCCAGATAGACCGGATAACAGGTCACAGACGGAACATGATTATAGAAGATCTCAAGGGTATTGATCGCTTCAAGCAGATCCTTAGGCGGAGTCAGTCCGAGAAAATCACAGCCTTTTTCAAAAAGCAGATCGTAGTCAGGACATATATAACGCGGACGGTAAGGAAGTCTTCCCTCATTGAGGTCACACAGTGCTCCCGCTTTTTTAGCAGCATAATAGGCATCGGAATAAACGATACTGTCATCTGTGTTCTCACCCAGCTTGGCCAGCGCCAGCAGTGTCTGATCATATGTCAGAGTCGTATCCTTAACTATATTCAATGCTTCAGACATGATTATCTCTCCTTTTGTGTTTCTTATAATTCAACTGTTATTTTAACATGACATCTATCTGCAACTTTGGATCATGATCTTTTCTGACCACTTTTCTTCTTTTTCTTTTCTTCCTTGGCGGCTTTTTCTTTCTTTGCGGCGACATACTTGTCAAACTGCATTTTCAGCAACGCTGCACACGGTACAGCTACCAGCATCCCGACGATACCGCCGATATTGCCTCCGGCCAACAGTGCAACGACGACCAGGACCGGATGGATCTCGACATTGTTTGAAAGCAGTCTGGGATTGATGATATTGCCGTCGATCGCCATCACCAGGGCCAGGACGACAGCTCCCAGTATCAGATGGATGAGCGATCCTTCCGAAAGACAGATGATCACCAGTGAACCAAAGCCGATCAGCGGTCCGACATAAGGGATCAGATTGCCAAAACCGGTCAAAAGACCGATGACCACGGCATAAGGCACACGGATTATCAGCAACGCTATGGCTACCATGACGCCGACCAGTAGCGCGTCGATCGACTGACCGCGGATATAGCCGGAAAAGACCTTGTCGGCATCACTGGCCAGTTCAGCCAGTTTCTGTCTCGTACTTTCCTTGACAAACAGTTTCAGGATATCTGACCAGTATTCCCTGATCTTGAAATCCAGCAGGAAATAGATCGCAAAGATATTGGCGAACAGCAGCGTTGAAGCTCCAGAACTGATATTGTTGAAGATCTTGGAGATCTTGGAACCGACGCTGCCTAAAGAGATATTGTAATCAGCCAGCTTGCTCTCAACTACAGCCCAGAATTTCGCAAAGTCGGTCTGTAATGACTGAACATAAGCCTGCAAATTATTGAAATCGATATTGGCCACACTGCTGGTGACAGTCATGACCAGGACCGACAGGACAAACAGGATGACGGTTACGATAATGACATAAGTAAGTCCTACCGCCAGGGGTCTTCTGTTTTTCTCGCTGACCTTCGCAAACAGTTTTCTTTCAAACGTTTCGACCAGCGGCGTTAGCAGATAGGCTATAGCGATACCCAGGATCAGAGGGGTCAGAAATGAGCCGATAAAAGTAAAAGCTGAATAGCTTTTGATCGAAAGCTGATAGATGATCAGTCCGAAAAAGAACGTCATCAAAAGCGTCTTGATCACATACAGTGATATCTTTGAATACTTCTTGTCGTAGAATTTACTGAATAATTTCATTTTATCGTTCCTCCCCATTCTGACTGTAACAGTCAGATCGTTATTACATAAGCGGTGCAAAGATCCTCAGTATGGAAATGACCAGTTCCATCAGCAGGTTGTTTTTCGTTTCGCTGCTGTTCATCTGACGGCACTGATCGATCGTCTCCAGATAGTCATCTCTGATCTCAAGGACCTTCTTTGAACCGTAGAGATATGTTCCGTTCTCAAAATGCAGATACAGGCTGCGGTAATCGAGATTGACCGTACCGACCGTAGCTACCATATCATCAGATACAAAGACTTTCGCATGTACAAAGCCCGGTGTATACTCATAGATCTTGACTCCTCCCTCTATCAACTGAGGATAATAGGAACGCGTGATCTTCCAGATGACCTTTTTATCTGGAATGCCGGGAGTCATGATGCGCACATCTACTCCCCTCTTGGCAGCCAGGATCAGTGTATTGATCATGTCGGTATCGATGATGAGATACGGCGTCATGATATAGCAGTACTTCTTGGACTGATTGATGATGCTCATATAGATGTTCTGGGCAACGATCTCCAGATCCAGAGGTGTTTCACCATAAGGGGCGATATAACCGTCCTTGCGTCCTCTGAGCGGTTCAGCTTTGAAAACGGCAAAGTCTTCATCCTTGACATTGCTCAAGGCGTTCCAATGCGTCAGGAACATGACGGTATATGACCAGACGGCCTGTCCGGTGATACGGATGATATTATCCTTCCAGTGACCGAAAGGAGAAATGACATTGATATATTCGTCAGCCAGATTTACACCGCCGGAGAAGGCAACTTTTCCGTCGATGACCATGATCTTGCGGTGGTCACGGTGATTCAGGATGGTTCCGATGATCGGATTGATGCGATTGAAAGGAATGCATCTGATCCCTTTTTCCTCCAGATGTGACGCAAATTTTCCGGACACTGTAAAGAAAGAACCTAGATCATCATACATGACTCTGACATCGACACCTTCTTTAGCCTTCTGTTCCAGGATCTCCAGGATACCGTTCCACATCACACCTTCTTCAATGATGAAGTATTCCATAAAGATGAATTTTTCCGCTTTCTTCAGCTCTTCCAGCATCACCGGATAGCCTTCATCGCCTGTCTTGTAGTAATCAAAACCAGTATTCTTATAGAACGGGAAGCCTTCACTCTTTGAAATATAGTGGAAATCTCCGTAAAGATCAGGATCCTTCTCAGCCAGTTCCTTCATGACCTTCTTATCCTGAACATAGTATGATCTGGCAAAATCAGTCCACTTCGTGATGTTTTTGAAAGTCCGGCTGATCAGCAGATCAGCTCCCAAAAGCAGGAAGGTGACCGTTCCGAAAACCGGAAACATGGCGATACAGATGATCCAGATAATGCTCGAAGAAAGATGTCTGGCCGTTCTGACGATCGTCAGGATGATGATGGCGCCGACTATATGCAGTACTGTTTCGATCCAGACGACGCGGTTGCCAAACCAGTGCATCAGTTTAGAAAGAAGCACAAACTCCAGAATGATTGTGGGAAGAAGCAGACATATCCTGCTGAATGATCTTTTCAGACGCTCCATATTACAGATCCTTTCTAATTCAGTCCTGAAACGGATTTATACACTAATTATAGCAGTATTGCTTATCATTCATTAAAATGAAACAGATAGAACAAGATCATATCAAAAGGTGCCATAAGGCACCTGTTGCATTTTAATGATAAGACAGCTTTTTCAATAAGCACGATCTCCACAGGAGAAATCGGCTTTCAGATCGGCATACATCCGTACACAGTGTCCGTCGATGATCTCATCTTCATACTTCTTGGAGAACACGGCCGGCATCTTTCCGAAACCGGTATTCAGCTCAGCGATGATGCAGCTGTATTCTTTTTCGATGAGCTTCAGGTTCACTTTCCTATGAGACAGGATCGTACAGATCAGCATCCCCATTCCGATATAATCTTCCGCAAAACCTTTTACTTCCGTATTATGCCAGTCAAATGCTTCGTTGATCTTGTCGATATCTTGCGCAAAGATGATCTCGGCATAAGGCATGGCACTAAGCGAGACTTTCTGAACACCTTTCAGGTTACCCTTGATCAGATGACGGTTTACTGTTTCAACGATGTTTTTCCGTCCGTCATATTCACACATCCACTCTTCGTTCTCCAGTCTATCTTCCGATTCTCTCTTCTCAAAATCAAGACTGATGAGCTCTTCATTAGGTATCACTTCATCGACATCGATGATCTCCTTGATACCGTCATGTTCGTGAATGGTATAGACGATCTTCAGAACTGTATCTTTGCTGATAGAATCATTGATATCATAAGCCAGCAGATATATCCCTTTTCCTTCATTGTGATAACCTCTGTCTGGATTCCTGCTTCGGATCAGTGAAGTGATATCCGTTACCAGGTCTTTTCTTTTTTCATCGTCATCCGCAAATATCTCATGTATCCTTATCGGCATTTAGAAAACTCCTGTCAGGTGATTATTCTGCGATACCCAGTCTTTCGAATACCGAACTCTTCAGGACGTTCAAAGGCATGATGCCGCTGTCCAGGATCGCCTTGTTCAAAGCAACGATATCAAAGTCGCTGCCTTTTTTCTGTGCTGCCTGATCTCTGAGATCAAGCATGAAAGATGTTCCTAGTCCGTATGGGAAATACTGACCGGAGTATTCGATCATGATCTCACGCAGAGCTTCATAGTATTCAAGAGAGTAGCAATTTATCGAATTCTCGTTGAAGAAGTCACGGATCTCTTCAGCTGTATAGCCGTAATAATTTGTCAGCAGATCAGCGATCGAGTATTCAAAGAAATACTCGTTGGTGTCATAGAAGAGTACAGAGGCAGCATAGTCATCTTCCAGACCGGCCATTCTGTAGCCGTAATATGAAGCATATTCAGCCCAGCCTTCCAGATAAGCCAGGTTGTTTACCAAAAGCAGCCTGATCTTTGAAGGATTCTGTTTGTGATAGTAAACGATCTGATAAAGGTGTCCCGGGAACCCTTCATGGGCAAGTGTGCCGTATGGCGCATAGGTGATCTCCGAATCATTATTTGGATTGACTCTGATGATATTGATGTCGTCATTGTCGATCGGAGCTTGCCAGTAATAGGCAACAACGGTACTTGGCGCATTTTCCGGATCAAGCATCTCAACAGTATATTTCACCTCACCCAATTCAGGGAAATACTCATTCTCATGTTCATAAAGATAAGCCAAAGTATCTTCATGACTCATGGTAAACACTTCATATTCTCCGTTTAGAGCTGCTATCGTCTTTTCAAAAGAACCATCTTCGTAAAGTGAAGAGACATATTCTGCTTCCACGATCGAAAGACCGTCCGTCATGATCTGCAGCATCTCATCGGCACTGTAGGAGCTGCAGCCTTTGGACATATACATATAATCCGCATAGTCCTTGTCCATCACAAAGAAACGGTAATCATCTTCGTTTGCCTTGCCGCGGTACTGTTCGACATCTTCCTTGACTTTCTTATATGCCGGCATGAGCTGTTCCAGGATGATCTGCCTGTTCTGATTCTTATAGTCTTCCTTGGCCTTTTCATCCAGCCCTTCACATGACTCGATACGGCGGTCGAAAGAAAGGATCAGGTCGTTCTTTTCACCGGCGCTGATAAAGCTGTCACAGGTTTCCTGAAGATAATTGACCCATTCATCCAGTAAAGGATAGCCGTCATCAGCCTGCTGTTTGGTATATGTCAGCGCATCATCAAAAGCCCTCGGTATATCATTAAGACAGTTCAGATAATCGACGACTGCTTCTTCATCATTGAAGGTGTAATCGGTAAAATACCCCATGACTGTATCAAGAACGCTTTCACCGGCTTTCATGCAGAAATTGTAGCGGTAGAAATAAAGCGAAGCCAATTGGCACAGTGTATCAAATTCAATACAGTCATAGTCATACTGCTGTTCATAGGAAAGCGAATCATAATCAAAAGCTCTGAGATCATTCAGAACATCGGTATAATACTTGATCTGTTCTTCATCCAGTCCATATTTATACTGACCGAGTACTGCTTCCGGTTTCTCCAGACCCAGTGCTTTATAGTCATAGATATTAAAATGGAAATCCAGGAAAGAAGAAACAGCTTTCTCCTCAAAGAGCCAGTCCAGGTACTGCGTAAAGTCCTTATTCGGCTCAGTATTGCCCTTATTCTTGTTTCCCGGCTTAAAATTCCTCATCTGTTCGACATAATATGCACCGTCGATCTTCACTTCCGGTTCTTCTTTTTTGCCTGTACAACCGGCTAAAAACAGAATACACAGCAGAATAATGATTGTTTTTTTCATATTTTTTACCTGATCTTTATAGATTTATCTTAACAAAAATGCGGTTTTTTATAAATTTTAATAAAAATGGCGATTTTATTTACCTCGATATATACCTTTTCGTATAATTATATAGAAGATTGAATAACACTAAAGTTAGGAAAGGAAATCAACATGAATAACAAGAAAAGATTAGATGATTCTTTACTCGATGAAGTAAACGGCGGTCTCGCTCTGGATTCATTAGCTCAGAAGACTGATCTGATGGCTCAGAAAATCGACATGATGGCTCAGAAGACTGATATGATGGCTCAGAAAATCGACATGATGGCTCAGAAGACTGATCTGATGTCTCAGAAAAGCAATCTGCTCGATCAGAAAACTGATCTGATGGCTCAGAAAAATAATCTCATGGCTAAGAAGACTGATCTGTTAGCTCAGAAAACTGCCCAGCTCAAGAAAAAATAAGCTATATTTCAGGTAAATGATCAAAAAAAACATATCTTCATCGGATATGTTTTTTTATTATTCCTTGTCTTTCTTGATCGCCTTCCGGTATATACGTTTCTTGGCTGAAGAAATAGCCTTCTGCGGACAGACTAGAACGCAAAGATGACATCCGACACACTTGCTTCCATCCAGCACAGGTCTTCTGTCTTCATTAAGACGGATAGCCTGATGTCCTCCGTCCATGCATGAGATCATACAACGACCGCAGCCGATACACTTATCCGGATGGAAATGCGGGAACAGGATGGTGTCTCTTTCCAGCGCATCAGTCGTTTCACTGACGGAATCGAGAGCCAGACCACGTACTTCTTCAACGGATCTGAACCCTTTCTCAGCAAGATAGTAGTTGAGACCGGATTTGAGATCATCGATGATCCGATATCCGTACTGCATGACAGCAGTCGTGACCTGAACACTTCCTGCACCCAGCAGGATGAATTCCAGAGCGTCTCTCCAGGTCTCAATGCCGCCCATGCCGCTGATATGTTTGCCTTTCATGGCCGGATTCTGTCCCAGTTCCGCTATGAATCTCAAGGCGATCGGTTTTACGGCATTGCCGCTGTAGCCGCCGACTGCCGACATTCCGTGGACTGCAGGAGCTGACACGTAGGTATGGATATTAATGTTGGCGACACTTTTGATTGTATTGATCGCCGCAACACCGTCGGCTCCGCCGCGAAGTGCCGCTTCAGCAGCTTCGCTCATCGTCGCAACATTCGGTGTAAGTTTGGCCAAGATCGGAATATGCGCTCCCCTTCTGGCTGCTGCCGTGAACCTTTCGACCAGTTCCGGGACCTGACCGATAGTTGAACCGAGCTCACCGTCCATCATATTCGGACAGGAGAAATTCAGTTCGAGCGCATCGGCTCCGTTCTCTTCACATTTCCTTGCGAGCGATTCCCATTCCGCATCATCTTTTCCCATGATGGATGCCAGGATGAATTTTTTCGGATAATTCTCTTTCAGACGGCGGAAGACCTTCATGTTTTCCTCAACACTGTGGTCAGAGAGCTGTTCGATATTCTTGAAACCGATGATCGTACCGTTATCACCGCTGATGGCGGAGAAACGCGGTGAAGCTTCATGGATATCGAAGGAGCAGATCGTCTTGAAACTAACGCCTGCCCAGCCGGCTTCAAACGCTCTCGCGCACATGTCATAATTGCTGGCGACGACAGATGAAGAAAGCAGGAACGGATTCTCCAGACTGATACCGCAGAAATCGCATCTCAGCCTGTCTTCATTATCCGGCATGTCTATCTCCAGTTCAGGTCTGACATCATTATTCAGCTTCAGCATCAGATCTCTGATCTTTACTTCCTTTTTGTGCAGACATGCATCTTCGCATGGTGCATCACAGTCAAGACATGGATTTGCTGAAGGATAATTAAGTGATGCGATATATTCATTATCAAACCATATACTGCGTAGCAGGTTTGCCGGATCCAGTTTTTCACAGACCTTGCTGCATGGCGCATCATAACACAATGCGCATTTAAGCATATCGGAACGGTAGAGTTTCTTTTCAAACATATGATCGATCTCCTTTAATCATTTATCTGACAGTGATTTTCTGTTCAACGGGAAAGTAAAATACGTATCAGGATATGGCTCATCTTTCAGCGTAAAATGCCACCACTCCTCTTCGATCGGCAAAAACCCGTGTTTCACCATCTTATCTCTTAACAGGATACGTCTGGCATACTGGTCTTCATTGATGCCTTTGTAATCAGGATGCGAAAGCTCGCCAAAGAAATCGAACGGTCCGCCCATATCGGCATCTTCTGCTTTGTTCATATCGAACAAAGTAAGATCGACAGTACTGCCACGGGTATGAGCTGAGTATTCATAAATATATCCTCTGGAAAACAGCTCGCTTTTTTCCAGCTCAGGATAAAAATATTCCTTCATCCGCTGATCATTCAGATCTTTAGACCACCTGACGAAATGCGATACGGCTTTCTGCGGTCTGTAGGCATCAAAGATCTTGAGCCGGTAGCCTTCTATGATCAGTTCATCACTGACCTTTCTTAGTGCTTCAGCAGCCTCTTTCGTGATAAGTGCCAGCGGTTCTTCATATCCGTCGATCCGTTCACCGACGAAATTGAAAGTCGAATAATAACGGATATCCAGTAAGACATCCGGTATCACATCGCTCAGGATCGTAAAACCTTTCGGATCAGCAGACAGATTCATCTCGTTCCTCAGCCTGTTCCGTTTCTTTTATTGCGGAAATGGTTGAACGCAGTTTAAACAGTTCAGCTGCCGTGATGATCGCTACGATCAGAGCGACGATGCCGACCAGCGCAAACATGGTGACAGCCGCTTCCTGTGAAATAAGCTTCCAGATCAGACTGATCGCAAACAGTGCCGCATACAGCACCAGGTTGGCTATTTTCAGAGTTCTGATCGTCTTCTCTTTGTTTGGAGCACAGTCGTGAGCGATCTTTTCCAGGATCCCGAAAAGGAAGAACATATAGATCGCTGAAACAAGCGTCGCGACCGTTTTGATCGTATCGACATTCAGCTCAGGATAAAAGATCTCGGCTGTCCAGACCACGGCATATACCAATGCCTGTGCCAGTGAGATCCACTTGATGAATCTTCTGTCTTGCGCATATGATCCAAGCTTGTCATAAGCCAGAAACAGCAGGATCCAGCCGACAAAATCGGGTGTGACTACGACTGAAGTGCCATTGAAAGTAAGACTGAAATTTACCAGCGTAAAAAGAAAACCGAATGCGATATAAGTTATGCCTTTTTTCAGATCCATGATCAATCTCCCTAAACTTAATTATAAAACAAAAATGCCTTCTCTCCGAAAGCATTCTACCTGTCTTCTTTCGATATCACCTGCTTGCGTTTCTGCAGAAAAGAGATGAGTATCTCACCCAGGATAAAGACGCTGATGAATTCGCCTACGGCGATATAGATCGACATCAGGTACAGCGGTTCATCGATCATGTATCCGTATTTCAAAACCAGCGGAATGATAACGGCATTGGAAACGATCGTCGGGATCGGAACCAGCCAGCGGTTGAAACGAAGCAGATAGGCAAAATAAGCTCCCAGCAAGGTCGCCAGACTGCCAAAAACGATATCATAGATCACACCGCCGCCAAACAGATTGCCCAAGACACAGCCTACCGTCAGTCCGGGTATCGCTGCCGAAGTAAATAGCGGCAGGATACAGAGGATCTCCGAGATCCTCACCTGCATGAAATTGAAAGAGATAGGCGCAAAAACGATCGTCAGAACCACATAGATGGCAGCGATCATAGCCGCCTGGGTGATGTAGAGAAGCAGTTTTCTTTTTTTTATTATTTTTATATCCTCATCGTCAGAACATTAAGACCGAGCAGATTCTGATACTGAACGCTCTTGGCGATCTTGAAGACCATCTTCAGACCGATATTTCTGGTCGGATCGTTCTTGTCGTCCATCTGCTGTCTTTCGCGCGGATCGAATGGTATGCAGTCATCTTTGATGCGCAAGATGACATCATCATCCTTATGTACGACACGGACATCAGCCGTGTGTTTCTTTTTGTCTTTGGTGAAACCGTGCTCTACGACATTGCCAGCCATCTCCTCAAGAGAGAGTCCCGCCAGGTAGGAACGGTTCTTGTCTATCCCCTTCTCCAGACAGAAATTTTGGACCAGCTGAGCGATCTTGACCACGTCATCCATGTTCTGGATACTCAGATCGAGACGGTCTTCTTCCGGAACACCGAAATCATCAGGGATGACCATAAGTTCATCCATATTGCGCGGTTTATGCTTCTTCATGATCCAAGAATAAACATAGACCGTTATGGTCGTCACGATCCCGTTGAGGACGTTGGCGATATAGACGCTGTTCATGCCCAGATGCGGGATTAGGATCGCTGTAAAGACCGTCACGCAGATGACTCCGTCCAGAAGTGAGAGGATGTGGACGAGTGCCTGCTTGTTGCTGGCCTGAGCATAGCAGGTAAAATGCATGCAGATGATGCTTAAAGGAAGACAGATCGGCAGGATCCTGAAACCCCAGACCGTCATCATGAAGACCGGATCGGCCGGATCATGATAGAAAACGGAAGTGACCGGTACGGCAGCGACCATGAGTACCAGTGAAGTGATGGCCATCGTAGGGATATAGGCTCTGAACACCACACGCATGATATCGGCCAGTGTCTGACGGTCTTCTTCACCGATGCTGACGCTCATCAGCAGCCTCGATACCGCCAGCATCCCCAGCGGAACGGCCCAGAAGATACGCAGGATATTGTCAGCTGTCGCAAAAGCCGAAACACCGACACTGCCGACATAAGTCGAGATCAGCCGGTTGACGATCAGACCGCGCAGTGTCTGATAGCCGTTGCTGGCAGCACCGGGCAGACCGGTCGCAACGATCTCGCCGGTGTCGGAAAAGTCCGGCTTTTGTAATGAGATCATAAGCTGTGATCTTCCTGAAAGAAAGTACTGGATCTGGACTGCCAGAAAGATCCAGTTTCCGATAGATGAAGCCAGAGCCAGACCTAACGCTCCCATACGTAAGACCTTGACGAAAAGAAAATTAAGGAAGACTGTCGAGACGGTATAGATGATACTTGAAAGTAAGGTCCGGCTGTTCATGTTCTCCATGGAAAGAAAGATCGGCAGCTGGTTGGTCATGATATTAGGCAGAATGCCCAGAGCAAGACCGAACAGATATTTATTGAAGATCGGTCGGATCATCACATCAGCAGTAATGATACCGGTCAGATCAAAAAGACTGCCTGTTATGAACAGTACAGTCAGGGCCAATGAAACAGCAGCTGTCAGAAACAGATCGAGGGAAAAGACGTTCTGCAGTTTTTCATGTTCATTGCGGCCCAGATACTTTCCACAGATGATCGAAGTTCCCCCTGCCAGCAGAAGCGCTACTGCAGTAATGAACATATTGATCGGACTGTAAAGGCCAACAGCCGACATGGCCGATACGCCGATATAATTGCTCGCAAAATAACTGGATACCAGACAATCCAGGGAATCCACTGCTGCCAGCAGGACCTGTACCGGGAGCAGTCTGAACATCAGCTTTGTAAGCATCTTTGTATTTGCCGTATTATTCATCTTGTTTAATAACGGTTATCTTGTACTTCTTTCGATCCTGCAAGCGATATTGCGCCACAGGTGTCTTGTGATACCGAAATCACGTCTCAATGACTGAGGCAAGGTCGGTATCCGGTCATAGAGGATCTGCAGATACTCAAAACGGTCATCACCGAAGTCCATGATCTCGAGTCGGTGTGTGCGCTGATCGGTATAGTTAGAAATGACTGTATCGGTTACGACACACTTCAGACTGACATGATATTTCTCTGTATCTATCTCGACCGTCACATATTCACCGATATTCAGATCTCTGGCATCATCAAGGAAGAGATTCATGTTGTGTTCGGTCATAAGTGTCGTGATTCCTTCATATACCGATCCGTCAGGTTCCGTGACTCTCACCATCTCGCCGTCTTTGACCTTGACGTTTTCCTTATCAAGTTCACGGCCGTCGATGAGGAACAGAGCCATGATGATGAGATAAGTGTTTCTGACGATCCAGAAGATGATCGTGATCAGTCCCACTGAAGGTACTTTGCACAGCAGCCAGATTATCCTGGCAAAACCCAGAATATGCAGAATCAGCAGGATGACGAAAGGCCTCATCGACTTCGTATCTTTATTCTTGATACTCCGGTTGCCGGATTTGTCTGTAACTTTGAAGCTTCTCAGCGTCACACCGAAGGATTCCTTGATCATCGGTATGAGCAGGAAAGGCATGACACTGGTCTCGTAGATACCGCTCCATTTGGTCGATACCGAGTTATTGCTCAAAGCACGCAAGATGATATCCTGCATGATGAACATCGGCAGCCAGTAAACAAGCAGTTCACTCCAGTTGCAGATAAAGACCGGGATATTGAATACCGCATACATCAGCGGAGCGATCATATAGATGAGATTCTTCAGTGGTGAATACCAGTAGACGACTGAACTCCAGTAACTCAGTTTCTGCGACAGCGTCAGCCCCTTGCGGGAAAGCAGATGCAACTGTCTGGCAGTGGATATGACTCCTCTGCCCCATCTTGTCCTCTGCTTGATGTGTTCCTGGTAAGTCTTGGGGACCGTGCCGCTGGCTAAAGGTTCACTCAGAGCCAGAGATACGAATCCGGCTGATTCGATCAGCATGCCGGTCGCAAAATCCTCAGTGATCGTTTCAGTGTAGAAACCGCCGATGGCCTCAAGAGCTGCCCTTGAAATAACGGTATTGGAACCGCCGTAGATGACACTGTTATCCGATGTCTTGGCTACTTCGATCGCCCGGTAGAAGAAATCCTGTTCATTAGGCGCGTTGTTTTCAGAATACAGCGCATACTGGAAGACATCAGGGTCATAGAAACACTGCGGAGTCTGTAATAGACCGAGTCTGATCTTCTTCTTTTCATCGTAGTGCTTCTGCGCATCGACAAAGAAAGGAATGGTCTTGAGCAGGAAACAGCTTCTGACGATCATATCCGCATCCAGAGTCACGACATAAGGTGCACTGGTAAGCGACAGAGCGTGATTGAGGTTACCGGCTTTGGCGCCTTTATTGTCAGGACGGTCAAAATAACCGACACCCATCTCTTCGGCCAGTTTTCTGATCTCGGAGCGGCGGTTGTCGTCACAAAGCCAGATATGGACTTTATCCTTATCGGGATAATCAAGATGCTTGCAGCCGTTGACAGTCTTAGTCAGCAGTTCAGCCGGTTCATTGTAAGTAGCGATAAAGATATCGACATCAGGATACTCTTCATCACTTATCTTCGGTGTATCATAGACCTTCAGATTCATGAATCCCTTATACATGATGAGTGATTCAAAGAAACCGAGGATCTCTACGATCAGTAAAGATACACTGGATATTATCGCGATCACACCCTTGGATAAAGGCAGAGAATACCTTAAACGCCATAACAGATACATGAGTGTAAAGAAAGAGCTAAGGATAATGATGATCCCGTTAACGATACTCTTTCTGTCTTTCTTCTCGTCTGCCTTCAGATCGGCATAGGTGTAGGCATTTTTCTTCTTTGAACTCAGCAGTTTCCATCCAAGCGTCAGAAGCAATATCAGAGGAAGTATGATCGCAGAAGTGAAAGCCCATGTTCTGATGGCTTTTTCACTGGTGAATTCTCTGAATCTCATCTGGATCAGCTTTCTGAAATCGGCTGTTTTTATATCATTGCTGACAGCGATAGCAAAAGGTTCCGTCCCCTGCATCAGAGCTCTGATCCATTTGCCGGTCTGAGAGATGTTGTTTTCATTCAGCGCTTCATCCGGTTCTGTACCCGGAAGGAAGAAAGCAGACGATTCGTTCTTGTCTGAAAGGCTCCAGACGGTATAGCTGATCCTTTCTTTATTGACGTAGGAGAACCATTGAGCCGCAGAGATGAAATCAGTCTTGCCGTTACCGTCGGCTTCCGTGATCCCGCATTCACTTATAAAGACCGGAAGTCCGGAATGAACAGCTCTGTCGATCTGCTCACGCAACTCCTTGCCATGGGTAGCCGAATAGAAATGAGCTGAATACATGATATTATCCAGAGACAGCGGATCTATGGCAGGATAATGGAGATCCTGACAGTAATTAGGCGTACCGATGATGATCACTGCATCAGGAGCCTTGCTGCGGATGATCGGAATGATATCTTCTGCGTATTCTTTGACTGCCAGCCAATCACCGCCCGGTTCGTTGCATACTTCATACAGCAGATGCGGATCATTTCCGTATCTGTCAGTGACGATCGTGAAAAACTCGATGGCATCATCCCAGAAATCATCAGGTCTCTCATCGATCATCGTATGCCAGTCGACCAGTACATACATGTCTGCGGCGATCGCTGCCTCGATGCCTTCAAAGACGACATCCAATGTCTCTTTCTTCTGTCCTTTGTGATATTGCGAAGAATAAGTAGCCAGTCTGATGAGATTGCAGTCCCATTCTTCAGAAAGACCTCTGAACAGTCCTTCATCGACAAATTCAGGATACCAAGTCAGTCCGTGAGTACTGATGCCTTTCAGAAAAGCGACATTGCCTTCCTCATCTTTCAGCTGTGTGCCTTCCACATGAAGATGACCGTTCTTTGACGGACGGGTCGTATTCAGATCGGCGCTTACAGTGCTTGTGCTTCTGATACCGGATCCAATAAATACCATCAGAAGCATCATCAGACAGATAACTGTCCGGATGTTTTTCTTCATTCTGTCAGTCATTCCTGTTCTTCTTTCTTCTGTTTATTGAAAACAAGTTTGATGATCAGCGGATAAAGAGTGATACAGAAAAAAACAAGGATAAAAGCTCCGTAAAGCTTGCCCCAGTGTGAACCGAACTGCGCTACCAGATAAGTATTAAGCAGTTCTCTGATCAGGGCAAACAGGGCAAAACCCAAAACACCCGCAATAAGGCCGTTCTTATTGAGACCTGCCGGATCGAATCTGATCCATTTCTTTTCGATGAAGTGGGCGATCGGATAGGTCACCATCATGCCCAGATCACCATAGCCGTCATTCATCATTTTCTGCGGATCGACGATGAGCACACCGTCAACATATTCCATCGGATAAGACTTGAAAGTTATATAGACAAGTCCTGCTACGGCAAACAGGAATTCCAGCAGAAGCAGGATATCCTCCTTTTCAGGATTCTTATCTACATACGCAAAGATCTTTTCCATCACGTATACAGTAACAAAACCTTCCAGCAGGGCGATCAGCACATCCTGCGGCGTATGAACACCGAGATAATTGCGGGAAAAAGCGATCGTCAGCAGGACGATGATACAGATCCGGGAGATCCATTTATTCTTATCGGCGAAGGACCGCGCCATTCCTGCAAGCAAAGGGCTTGAGGTGGCAGTATGCCCGCTCGGGAAAGAATACCCTGTTGCCGTGCTTATCGCATCACCGGCCGGTACGACTCTGGCATCTCTGATCCACGGCCTGTATATACAGGCTGTCAGTTTGACTGCAGCATTGATGCCGATGCACAGATAAAAAGAAGCTAAAGGTAAAAGACCTTTTCTTCTGTCATAGATCCAGTAGATCAGAACCGGAATAAAGACCAGATAAGAGACCGAAAAAAGAGAGATCGCTTCCATGAACGGCGTCAGGATATCGTTCGTCAGTTCTCTGAATCTCTGTAAAAGCAGCAAGTATTCTATATCCATATCTTTAATTTCCTCAAAACAATCATACTATACGAAACATCTTCCAACAAATCTCACGGTGAAATAAAAAAGCGCCTTTAACGGGCGCATCAGATAAGACTTCTTGTTATTCCTGTTTATTCGATCGTCAGAATATCGGTAAAACCGGTGATATCAAAGACTTCCATGATCTCCGGTCTGGCATTTCTGATGACCAGCTTGCCCTCAGGGGTGACACTCTTCTGGGCAAAAAGCAGAACTCTGAGTCCGGCAGAAGAGATGTATTCCAGCTGTTCAAGATTGATCGCAAGGTCCTTAGATCCTGCTTCAAACAGCTTCTTTAATTCCTCTTCCAATTCCGGAGCAGTCGTTGTATCAAGTCTTCCGATCAGAGAAAGCTCTGCCGTTTCATCTTTTACAGTTTTGATTATCTCCATTGATGTACCTCCAAAACCAATTTTATTTTATACCATAATTCCGGACATGCAAATAAATGACAGATGGCATTTCCTCATTATGATCTTTGAAATAATTCTATCATCTTTTCTTCTGCACACAAGAGATATGATGACTGTTCAGTCCTTCCACTTGAGGCCATCGAGAAAAGCGTTCCAGCAGGCAAGATTCTCTTCCTTGTTTTCTGCTCTGGTATACATATTCAGATAATAGGCATCCTTGTCCTTTTTGAAGACATATGATTCACCGAACATGTCTATACCTTCAGAATTATATTCATAACTGTAGCATTCAGCCTTCGAACCGGCGATCGTCCGTGATCCCAGATCTATCAGGCGATAACCATAAGGCTTCATAGCCTTACTGATCTCGGCCTCACTGTTCATATTGAGATCCTTTTCCGAGATCAGCATATTGATGATGCCGTTAAGCTTTTTAAAACCGGATGTGATCATGAGATGCTTTTCAGGATCATTGAAGCAGAGACCTTTCCTGTCTTTATAGAAATTTAACTTTGCCGTTTCTTCATCGCTCATGACTCTCAGTCCGTCAGGCAAAGTCATTACCAGTTTTTCATTCAGCAGCAGTTCTTCCATTTTTCTCTCCTTTTTGTCTATTCAATACCGGTCTTAGGAAGCACGTTATCACCATCACCGTATTTCCTGACCAGCTGGTCATAGGCATCGATCTTTTCATTGAGCAGACTGTAGAAATCGGCAGCCCTGTAGACCCCCTGTCCTGCAGCTTCAAGTCCTTCGATCTCCAGATAATACTGCTGCGGAGGATTCTCATCACTGAGCAGGGAGATATCACGAAGCTGATCATAGCTGTTATAGACAAGAGACATCCTTATGTACTCCTCATCGTCCTTTTCCAGTTTTTCAAAGACCAGTTTTGAACCGATCGGCGTCTTTGATTCGATCGATGACGGAGCAGCGAAATCCTTCACTCCCAGTGCTCCCATCACACTGGCGATATTGGAATCATGTCCGCACAGGAACGAGAAGAGCCTGCCTTCATTCTTCAGTTCACTTCTGATCTCCTTCAGCAGAGGATGAGCGATATTGACACTGACCAGCGGAGTCGTATACAGCACATCGATAAAAGTATCCTTGATGCTGGAGATAGTCTTCCACTGTTCGATCGTAAGATCATGTCCGAAGGCAGCCTTGTTCGTATCTTCCTCTTCATAGAACTGCAGTACCAGCGCATCAGAAAGCGATGTACCTGTCTTCAGCGATCCCGTGAGACCCGGTTCAGCATTCAGTTCCATGACGAACTGCGTATCACCATTTACAAGATCGGCAACACTGCCGTCTTTATATCCTTCCGATTCCTCAAAATCGAGCACTTCCTTGAGCAGTTTATATTCTTCACTGAGATCCGGAAGTTTTGTCTTCATCTGGGCGATCGCATCCGCATTGTATTTCTCACTGACGAAAGTCAGCTGCGGATTGAACACCGGATCCATCTTGTCGTATTCCTGCTTCGTCAGGACATCGATATCAGCTACCGGCAGGAAACCAGCGGCAAAATAGTTGGCGGTAGCGATCGTACGCTGTTTCGCATTGGCATAGAACCTCACTTCATCTTCTTGAGGACGGAAGTTTTCCGGTATCAGTCCTTTATTCTCCATCCATTTTCGGAAATACTGCCCCATGGCCGTTTCCAGCATGCCGCCTCTTAAAGACAGTTCTGAAGCATTGCCTGACCAGTCGAACCAGGTATGCGGAGTCGCCGAATCAAGCACCGAACCCTTTACCGATAAAGGAGCCCTGATATTGTGCCTGCTCAATACGACGATCTCTTTCAGCTGATAGTCATCGCTGTCACCGGTATTGGCTTTGATGTTAAGCGGACAGATCAGGATGATCAGCAGTACAACAGGGATCAGCCTGCTTAAAATCATCTTCATACGGTCCGTAAACTGAGCTTTATTCTTCATCTTCAATCTTCCTCCTGACAAACAGTCCTTCGCTCATCGCCAGCTGTTTTATTCTGTTAAACAGAGTTTCATCGCAATTATAGACAGTCATATACAGATCACCTCCATTGAAAGTGACCAGGGCTTCTGTTTCCGGAAGCAGTATATTGACATAGGCCGTTTCCGTAAGACCTGTGATCTTTTCCGAAAGAACGGCAAGTGGATGATCGTGATACCACTTTCCGTTATCACAGATCACAAAATCATAATATGAACTGAGCTTTATCAGTACATACGCAAAACGGCGATACAGTTCTCTGCGCTGAGCTTCATCAAGATAGAACTTCTCTGTCCTGGAATATGCATCAGCTTTTTCCTTGCTGACCTGCTCCGGCAGAAAATCAATCACTGCATAATCTTTCTCGAACAGTTTCTCACTTATATCGTCGTAATTTATACTATTTAAATCCGTCATATTCAACTAAATCATTTCAGATACATGAACAGCAGCGTATCCAGGATCATCAGCATCATCGCGATGATGACAGCCGGACTGGAATAGAAAAGGATGTTTGTCGTCCTGTTGGAACGCAGCTTCTGGATCTTGATCCTTTCATATCTTCCGGAAATGATCAGATAACCAGCCATGATGACGATCGCGGCGATACCGAATGCCATATATTTGGTGATCGAAGCCGGGATCACACATAACGCATAGATCAGCGCATTGAACAGGATATGGATGATGATTGTCGGCTGAATGCTTTTGTAACGCAGTGAAGTCTTGCCCAGCTGGATGCCCATGGCAAAAGCCGGCAGCATCTCGGCAAAATGAAGATGAGCCAGGGCAAAAATGACAGCACTGGCGATCAGACCGAAACGTTTTCCGTATTTAGACAGTGTATTCAGCAGGACACCTCTGAAAGCATATTCTTCGATCAGCGGTGTGACTGCTATCAGCATAAAGATATACAGCGGATATGAAAGATTGGCTTCATCATAACTGAAACCGATGCTGGAGATCAGCTTCCCTTCCATTCCCAGATATGCAAACAGCAGGTTCGAAACGTATGTCAGAGCGATACAGAGCGTAAAAAAGACGATCGTCTGAACGAACAGATCGGAAAAACTGGCGCTGATGGAAGAATTGAACTTGCCGAATTTCAGTTTGAAAATAAGCCGCATAAGAAAAAAAGGCACAAAAGTACCGAACAGGATGATGATGAAATAGATACCGTAATAAAGCAGTTTATCATCGAGGATATCCGATTCGACATTCAGCATGTACATATGCATGAAGAAAGGAATGATCAGTACGAACAGCGCATACATCGTCAGCAGCAGACCGATCGTTCCGAAGCATCTCTTGGCATATTTTCTGGACACCTTGTGTTCTTTTCCGGCCATATACAAATTATAACTTTATGTCTGAGATTAGTAAAATTCAGTTTAAGTTCACATTTGCGGAGTATATTGATACCTGAGGTGAGGAAAATGAAAGTTACATTTAAAAGTATTCTGATAGTCTTTCTGGTTGCCTTACTAGGTTCAGGTTTAGGCACATTTGGCGTTTTGTCATTCTATAAAGGAGATCGCAGAACATCTTCTGCAAATACCGAAAGCAATATCGTAGTGAATGAGGTCCAGTATACGAATGTTGAAAAATCGGATCTCACATCCGCTATCGAAAAAGCCTATAATACGGTCGTAGAGATCCAGTGTGAGGTTCAGACGCAGTCTGCCAGCTCCTACTTCTTCTTCAGTGGAACTGAAGCTACCACTTCTGCCGGTTCCGGTGTCATCTTCTCATCAGACGGCTATATCGTTACCAATTATCATGTTATCGAAGGACTGGTCGATGAAGAGACACTGAAGGTGAAGATCTATACTGATGAGACATATACCGGAAAAGTGATCGGCTATGATGCCAGAACCGATTTGGCCGTCATCAAGATCGATGCAAATGATCTTCCTTATGCGATGTTCGTCGATTCCGATGATCTGATGCTGGGAGAAGATGTCATTGCGATCGGCAATCCGCTTGGACTGGGCATCTCGTGTTCCAACGGTATCGTTTCAGCTCTGGAAAAAGAGATCCATGTCAACGGCGTCTATATGAACGTCATCCAGACCAATGCAGCAGTCAATGCCGGTAACTCCGGAGGCGGTCTGTTCGATATCAACGGCAATCTGATCGGTATCGTCAATGCCAAGAAAGCATCGACAGCATACGGTACAGGTTCAGTTGAAGGCATGGCCTATGCGATCCCTTCCAATACCGTCGTCAAGATCATCAACGATCTGATCGAATACGGCTATGTCAAAGACCGTCCGGCCTTAGGCGTCACGGTCAGTCTGAATTCTTCATACTATACCAGCAGAGGAGTCCTGATCACTTCCGTGATCGAAGGAGGAAGTGCTGAAGAAGCAGGATTACAGGTCAACGACATCATCATCGCCATCGATGATACCGAAGTATCTTCGTACGGTGAACTGTCTAAAGCTCTTGACAGCAAGAATATCGGCGATGAGATCACGGTCACGATCCTGCGTGACAACAAAGAGATGGATTTCCGTCTGACTCTGCAGCCGGTCGTACACGAATAATAATTGCTTAACAGAATCAATTAACAGAAAAACCGTTCATCTGAACGGTTTTTTCTAATAAGCAAATAGAAAGGATATTTGCAATCAGTCTTCGTCTTCGTCTTTTCTTTCAGCAGCTGTAGCAGCTACGACCTTGTCCGTGACGTTCTGAGGAGCCGGTTCATATCTGTCAAAGTCGATGACATATGAGCCTCTGCCCTTGGTCATGGAACGCAGTTCTGTAGCATACTTGAGCATTTCAGCCATCGGAACTTCGGCATCGATCTTGGCCTCACCAGGTTCTGCAGAACCGGTATCCATGATCATGCCACGTCTCTTGTTGAAATCGCCGATGATATCGCCGGTATATTCTTCCGGACAGATAACAGTAACTTTACCGATAGGTTCCAGAAGGATCGGATTAGCCTTAGGAATACCGGCCTTGAATGCCAGTCTGGCGGCAGCTTCGAAAGAGTTAGGTTTTGAGTCTACCGGGTGATATGATCCATCATACAGTGTAGCTTTGACATTGACGACTTTGCATCCGGCTAAAGGACCCTTGGCCATGCAGCTTCTGAGGCCTGCTTCAACTGACGGGAAGTAGTTCTTCGGAACAGCACCGCCGAATACTTCTTCAGCGAAGACCATTTCCTCAGAATCAGGATTCGGTTCAAATCTTACCCAGACATCACCATACTGGCCTGCACCACCGTTCTGCTTCTTATATTTACCCTGAACTTCAGATTTTCCTCTAATCGTCTCACGATACTGAACCTTAGGTTCCTTCAGAGCGATCTCGACTTTATATCTGTTCTTGAGCTTGCTGACGACAACATCGATCTGCTGATCGCCTACAGCATAAAGAACCTGTTCACCTGTTTCAGCGTTTCTGACAAAGTTCAGCGACTTGTCTTCGACCAGGACCTTCTTCAGCGCATCAGACATCTTGTCTTCATCGTCTTTGGTCTTTGGTGAAACGGCAACACCGAGCATCGGTCTCGGATATTCGATATCCTTGAAGACGACTCTCTTTTCCTTTGTGCACAGTGTATCGTTTGATTCGGTCACGGCCAGTTTGGTCAGAGCACCGAGATCACCGCATGACAGTTTGTTTACCGGAAGCTGCTGCTTGCCGGAAATAACGAAGACACCACCAGCCTTTTCAGCCTGGTCTTTCTTGGAGTTGTATAACGGAGTAGTGGCTGTCAGATTGCCTGACATGATCTTGACATATGAGATCTTTCCGACGAAAGCATCAACGACCGTCTTGTAGACCAGAGCTGAGAATGCTTCGGAATCATCAGTCTTGAGTTCAAGACCTTCCGCATCCTTGACTGTTCCGCGGTCACAGTAGACCGGACAGTTGTCTTTCAGGAAATCCAGGAGCTGTTCGATACCCTGAGAATTGACAGCACTTCCGGCAAATACCGGTTTGACATCACCGGAATTAAGAGCCAGTTTGATACCCTTGGCTGTCTCTTCAGGAGTGAAAGCTTCACCTTCAAAGAATTTATCCATCAGTGCATCATCAGCGGAAGCGATAGCTTCGGCGATCTGATCATAATGAGGATTAGAAGTATCTTCCAGGACCTTGCTGGAACCGGTCATCTTCTTGCCATCCATTACCGGGATCTCAAACGGAACGACAGAAGCGCCGAACTTGTTTCTGAGTTCATCGACAGTCTTTTCAAAGTTTGCGTTCTCATCATCGATCTTATTGACAAAGAAAACTACCGGAATGCCGTTCTTCTTGCACAGTTTGGCTGCATTCTCTGTTCCTGATTCGATACCGTCTTTTGCTGAAACGACGATCACCGCCAGATCCGCAACAGCTGCACCGGATACTTTTTCGCCTTCATAATCCAGATATCCCGGAGTATCGATGAAATTGATCTTGGTGTTCTTCCACTCGATCGGTGCCAGAGCTGTAAATACTGAACAGCCTCTCTTGGCCTCTTCCGGATCGTAGTCCATTGCTGCCGTACCGTCGGTCGTCTTGCCCATACGGTCGATCGCCTTAGTCAGAAACAGTGCTGATTCAACTAAAGCTGTTTTACCGGCACCGGAATGGCCCAGTAATACGACATTTCTGATGTCTTTTGATGCATACTCTTTCATAATTGATTTCCCCTTAATTCTATTTCAGTAAATTTACCAGTTCCACGTTGTCTTCATTACGGACATAATCAAGTGCAGTCCTTCCTGCATTGTCCTTGACGCCCTTGTCGGCACCGCGGTTCAGTAAATAAATTACCAGATCATTGTAACCGCCGTAGCTTGCCCTCATCAGGCAGGTACAGCCCTGATTGTCACGCCTGTTCACATCGGCGCCTTTTGACAGCAGATAGTGGATGACTCCGACCTTGAAAGCTGTTACTGATTCCATCAGTGCAGTACGACCCTTGTTGTCGATCGCATCCAGATCAGCGCCGGCTTCCACCAGACATTCTACCGCATTTTCTTCGCCCTGGAAAGCAGCTCTCATCAGAGCAGTACGACCGTCATTATCGTGTGAATTGACTTCACTGCCGGCATCCAGCAGCATTCGGCAGATCGATGCATAGCCATGCTTGGCAGCACCCATAAGTGCCGTATCGTTATTCTTGTCTCTTGCCCTGACATCAGCACCGGCTTCGATCAGTTTCCTGACTATCTCCTCATACCCTCTCTTGGATGCACGCATCAGCGCCGTACGTCCGTCACCGTTCTTGCAGTTGGGATCGGCACCTTCAGTCAGCAGTCTTTCAACTTCCGTCGTTTTTCCTGAACTGCTTGCTTCCAGGAGAGCTTTGTTAATTGCTTGATCCATTGCCATAACCTCCTTGTCAAACATACAAAAAAGTGAACGCAATGATACGTCCACTTTAAAAGTTTAATTTACGTCAATCACAAGTAAAGAGGCATTAACCCCTAAGATAGTATTCTCCCTCTTTACACATGCTTTCATATTATTAAACATTCCTTTACTTCTATAATTTTAACCTCTAAAGAAGCCTGTTTCAAGTCTATTACAAATGTAAATAATTTTCATAATTTAAGCTTCTCCAGCGCCTTTTTATAATCCGGCATCCTGCTGCTTACGATCCTGTAAAAACGCTTTGAATGATTAGGAACGATGAAGTGCGTCATCTCATGGATCATGATATATTCCAGACACTCTTCAGGATAATGGATCAGATAAGATGAGATACAGATGCTGTTTTTTCTCGTATAACAGACGCCCCAGCGGGAAGTCATGATCCTCGCCTTCAGTTCCGGCATCTGTTCATATCCGTATTCCTCAAGCAGGTCGATATGTCTGTCAAGATACTCTTTTGCCTTTACAAGCAGATATCTGTCCAGATGCTTATACAGATACTTTATGCCATTATCACTATCATCCTTGTATGTAAGAATGATCGTATCATCGAGGATCTTCACATTGCTGCGGCCGATCTTCCTGACCAGATGATACGGCGTATTATGCAGATAGAAGATATCTCCACCATGATACGTCTTACTCACTCTGGTCTTGTAGGCATTATAGTCATATGTTCTGTAGATCCAGTCTCTTCTGTTTTCGATGAACCTGTAGATCTCATAATCAGGCATCCTCAAAGGAGCCGAAACGACGATTTTGTTTCCGTCTACACGCAGATAAAGATTTCTGATCCTCTTCCGGTTGATCTCGACATCAAACCTGATCCCTTTTATTTCCAGCACAGCATTATCCTTTTATTACCCTGATCTGAAGCATGATCGCGATCACTGCTGCGAGTATCAGATACCATGCGGGCATAAATCTCTTAAATAGAAACATCCAGACAAACATACCGGGATTCATCATCAGGAACAGTGTTACCGGTGGCAAGTAAGACCCGTTCTCCAGATACATGTTGAGTACAGACAGAGCCATCCCCAGGATAAAATCGATCACAAACCAGACGCTTGCCCATTTGTCAGCCCTCTGCGATCCTTTCTGTTTTTCATCTATATCAAGATCATAACTATCTGCATTCTGCCCACTTACTGTTTTTACATGCTTGTTCTTATCTTCGTTATCAAAATCCCAGGCAGATGTCCTGTTCTCTCTTTCCAATTCCTTTTCCATCCAGTCGTCGTTTTTATATAACTGTTTCTTTTCCTTGTCCAACCCTTTTCCTCTTCTTCAGTCATTATACAGTCTGAACTAAAAATAATCAGTATCTGTAAACGGAAACTATTTCTTTCTTCTTCATCAAAATCGTATCATTGAAAAGAAATTTAAACATATGATAGAATAATAAAGCACATGGCGGACGTGGTGAAGTTGGTTAACACACCAGATTGTGGCTCTGGCATTTCGTGGGTTCGAGCCCCATCGTTCGCCCCATTGGATTATTGAACATCTCGGGTATGAGATGTTTTATTTTTAATCGATGCTAATAAAACCTAATAAATACTAATCTTTTTTAACTTCTACTATTCGGACTAAATCGATTTAAATCAGTCTATTATCATCTAACTGAATGCCCTTTTCCATACACGAATCAGCAATCTTTTTTGTTTCTTGATAATAATTATTTATGTCGTTTTCAATTTTCTCTTTATATTCAGGAGCATAATCCTTTGTTTGAGAACTTAAAAAATCTCGTGCTGTTTTTGCATCAACAACACCAGCCACCATGTAAAGATACATTCCAAGAAACTTATTAACTTCGTTATCTAGTGGCATTAAGCCTTGTCTATTATAATAAATTTTGATTGACAGCTATAAACAAAGCTCTTACACAAATCGCTTAGGTGTGATCAATATGTCGCTTAAGCGTTTTTATTATTTCAAATTAGATTAACCAATAGATAAAATCTTTCTTGAAAAACAAATAAACTATATTTATGAGAGGAAGATCTACAAGAAAGCATAAAGAAACTGATAATAAGACTATACGTTTTCCTTCAGATCTAATTAAAGAGATCAAAGAAAAGATTGAAGGAAAAGACATCAGCTTTTCCAGATTTGTCATCATAGCCTGTCGCTATGCTTTGAGCGAAATGGAACCGGATGAAACTGATGAACAAGAGTGACATATTATCATGTTTCGGGCAAACTGAAAAGACGTATATTTCAACGTCTTTTCAGGGTTTGTAAGAGCTCTATTCAACACACGTTTGAGGAATGGGGTGTGTGACATAGACAGGTTTGGTTTCTTCCTTCTGTTCCGGTTTAGCCGGTTCGTCAGGAATTACAGGTTCGGTTTTAGGATTGATATCAAACTTAACATCTTCCCGGTTTGGAACTTTAAGATCTAAGTTGCAATCGACCAGTTCTTTTGACAGGGTTATATCTATCAGCGAATGGTCTTCATTTACAGGATTTCCCGTATATTCAACTTTCAGTATCTGATCATCGCTGATTTCAACTACTTTGCCGGTCAATCCGTTATACAGATCTATTTCTGCATTCAGCATAGCTTCGGTAGCTTTGGTATTAATCAATCTGATATATACATATTGAACTTCCAGATCTTCCTTGACATATCCTGATACGGTAAATGGTCCTGTCTATTCTGCTGAAGGAATACGTTTTTGAATAATATATTTTGCTTTATCGCTTTCTACGTTTTCTAATCCATCTACTGAGGAAGCGTAGTCTTTGGTAACAATCGGACCATCAGGTACTTTGACTTTAATCTGCAGATCACATTCATTATCGGTAATACCGCTTATCGTTACTCCCAAACTGTTTTCTGAATAGCTTGTCACTTCTGCACTTAAACCTTCGGGTATGTTTGTAAACCAGTCAGTTATGTCTTCTCCTTCAGAAGTATAGACATCATCGAAGATATAGTTATTATCAGTCAGGGTTAAGGTTAAAACTTTATCTTTAACTTCTTCCTTGACATATCCATCAACGATACCTTCAACTTTGATCATCAGATCCGCATTGGCATATATTGGTTGTATTCCAATCGCCAGGAAAAACATAATCATTAGACTCATTATCTTTTTCATGTATTAAATCTCCTTAGCTTTTCCTTC
>JAFRKA010000024.1 GCA_017432005.1 Erysipelotrichaceae bacterium | reverse complement strand
CCGCGCCGGCTTAGTTGATCCCTTGGATTACTACTTAACCAGACATAATCTTAAACTGAATTTGGTTTAACTGAACCGCCCACTGCCGAACGGCACGGTGTGGTGGTGTGAGAGGGACTAGAAATTAGCCTCTACTCGATTGTATAGGAATTGTGAAACGTGTCACACCGACACGATAAAGCAGCGTGTGTGAATGATAGTATATTCATATGAGTTACTATACGTGTGTCATGATCCTGATGTGGATGGATCTGATCATCTTATGCATCCTCGTCTGGGAGAACGGAAGAACAAAAGAAGAACAGAAACTTATCTACTATCTTTCTTATTTTCTTATTGGCGTTTCTGCTCTGGCAGAACAGGCTGGGATCCAGTTAAGCGGTAAGGAGTTATGTCCTGTATGGTTACTGACGGTCGTTAAGGCCGTTGACTATATCCTGACACCGATGGCCGGTGCAGCTTTATGGGCGCAGATCGGTATCCAGGGACGCAGTTCCAAGATAATGCTTGGTGTACTGATCTTCAATATAGTCCTGCAGATCATGTCGTGTTTCTTCGGCTGGACTTTCTATATCGATGAGAGTAATTGCTACAGACACGGACCACTGTATTTTCTGTACATTCTTGTTTATGTAGCAGTACTGGTCATGGCATTTATCCGTTTCATCAATTACGGCAGATCTTTCCGCAACCAGAATAACGTTTCGTTGTTTGCGATCCTGACGCTTATCAATACTGGTATCATCATGCAGGAGACACTGAGATCGGATCATCGTACTTCTTATCTGGCGCTCACTTTCGGTGCGGCACTGATGTATATCCACTTTACGGAGTTTTCACAGATCAAGGCAGATGATTATATCCACAGGCAGCAGATCGAGATCACGACTGATGCTCTGACCGGTGTCTACAGCCGCTATGCTTATTCCAAGAAACTGAAAGAGTATGATAAACCCGAAAGTATTCCGAATGATCTGGCAGTATTTGTGATCGATATAAATGGCTTAAAGAGCACCAACGACATGTATGGTCATGAAGCCGGTGATGAACTGATCATAGGTGCGACTGAATGTATAAAAGAAGTGATCGGATCATACGGAAGTATCTATCGTATCGGTGGTGATGAATTTGTCGTGATCGCCAACATGAACAAAAGACGGGCTAACGACAGTCTTAACAGACTAGTCAGAGTGACCAGATCATGGACAGGTGAGAAAGTCTCAAAACTGCGTCTGGCAGCCGGTTATGTGCTGGCAGAGGAATATCCGGATCTGAATCTGGAGAAACTGGTCCAGAAGGCTGACCTGAAGATGTATGAAGCCAAAGCAGCTTACTACAGCATCAACGGGATCGACAGAAGAAGAGTATGATGATACAAAACCTTTGAGAAAAGTATTCTGAAGTCATCCAAAAATATAAGAATTATATGATCAGGAAAGCTGATGCGGGACCTCGATAGTTACGAGTGTTCCGCCTTTTTCTTTTCTGCTTATGAATAGCTGACCATTGCACATGAGTTTGAGACGCCGGGAGATGTTTTCTAATGCTCCGTGATAATCAGTGCTGTTATCGGTAAAACCGACACCGTCATCTTCGACTGTGATCACATATGAATCGGCTATTTCTTTTGTACTGATAATGATATGTAATGGTTCTTCTTCCGGATCGAGTCCGTGTTTTACAGCATTCTCAACGATCGGCTGCAAAGTCAGCGGCGGAATACGGAAAGAAACGGACCGGATATCATATTCAACGAACAGTCTTCCTTCGAATCTGGTCATCTCGACCGCAAGATAGGCTTTGGTATGTTCCAGTTCATCAGCGAAGTTTACGGTCTCTTCACTGACGATAGCTGAGAAGTTCTTGCGCAGATAACGGCTGAAATCAAGGATGACCTGCTGAGCTTTTTCGACATCCTGCTTACAGAGGTAATAGATCGACATCATGGTGTTGTAGATGAAGTGCGGACGCATCTCCAGGACCATGATCTTAGCCTGCTGGGCAGCGTTGATCTTGTTCTGTTCGATGAACAGATCGATCTGTTCCTTGAGGATGAACATGAACATCAGGAAGGCCGAAAGAGAGGCACCGACGACGCTCAGGACTATACCGAAGGAAAACATCTGAATGATGACACAGATCAAAGGAATGCCTAAGAAGCAGGTGAAAGCTATCGTCTGCATCACTGTCAGTCTCGTTCTGATCTTATAGAGATAACAGATGTTAAGGATCATGATCAGTGACGGTGATACCAGCAGCAGTGCATAATACGGACCGCGGTAGTATCTGTTGTCGGGAGTGATATAGTAGATATCAGTCGTGAACTGTGTATATACCAGCAGGATCAGATAGATCACAAGCAGGATGATGACTGAATATATGAAAGGATTCTTCCTGCAGGATATCAAAGCACACCTAAGCATGTAGAAAGAGAAGATCGGTACCAGCAGTGAAGAAAAGAAAGATTCAAAGAACAGCGCGATCTTTGAAAGTAAAGTGTATTCACTTTTGTCGGTACTCAGAAACACGGATGTGAGGATAAAGAAAAAAGTATAAAAGAAAAGTACCGAAAAGATAAGCAGGAAGTATTTTCTGTAGGCATTTTCTGAATGAGGCAGCAGCAGGATGAGGACGATACTGAGGATCGCGATCGTCATACCGAAGACCGGGCTCGCAAAATTGAAATATTCAATATAATTGTTCATATCATTTGTTCAGAGGATGACGCAGATTAAGCAGCTGTTCATGGACATCTTCAACGGTGAGCGGTTTAAGCAGGAAACCGCTGGCTTTCGTCTTCCAGGCATCGAAGGAGTAGTCCATGTACGCCGTCAGGAAGATGATATTGAGATAGGGATCGATCTTCAGCAGCTGTCTGGACAGTTCCAGTCCGCTCATCTTGCCCATCTCGATATCCAGGAAAGCGATCGAGACATGATTGGCAGAAACAAAGGCTAATGCTTCAGACGGTCTGGTGAAAGCGCTGATGTTCATATCGGGCAAAGCTTCCTTAAGGATCGCTAAAGAACCGTTGAGGACGATCTGTTCATCATCGACGATGATCACGTTCGGTGTTTCATTATTGTGCTGGACCAGACCAAGCAACACGCTGGTATCGACACCCAGGATCTCTGAGAGCCTGATGATGATCGTCGCATCAGGGATCCTTCTCCCTGTCTCCCAAGAAGCGATCGTGGAACGGTCGACAAAGATCATTTCCGCAAGCTGTTTCTGGGAAAGACCTTTTGATATCCTGAGATTTTTCAATGTTTCACCGAAGATGTTGTTCATCTTAAGTAAATTATAACCAATACGGATTTATGTCTCACAAAAATGTGTCGCTGCGACACATACATAGGATCATCAGGAATAATAATTCTGTTCAGTAACTGTTTAAGTAAAATGAGATAATAGTTATATGAAACCAAAAGAAAAGCTGAGCTATTCTATCTTACCGTATCTGCAGGCTACACCTGATATCATGAAATATCAGCTTTTCTCGAAGGCTTTATTATGGCTGCTGGTCTGGGTGATCAGACAGATCAGTACACTGCTGATTCTGACGACGGGCAGAGTAGCGATAAGCAGTGGTGATTATGATCTGCTGTATAAGACCTGGCAGGGTCCTTTACTGATCATAATGGCTCTGGGGACGCTGTTCCTGTACATGGCTTTTGATATCAATACCCAGATCATCTATGCATCCAAACTGCTGGAAGGCAAGCAGATAAAGATGGTCGAGATCTTCAAGGAAAGTTTCTTCTCGATCAGACAGTTCTTCAATCCGGGCGGTCTCGGGATCGTGCTTTATCTGACTCTGATCGCACCGATCGTCGGTTTCAGTTTCAGTCTTTCCCTTACCAGCAATCTCTATATCCCGACCTTCATTTCCTCGGTGATCTATTCAAATATCTATTACAGACTTTTTTTCCTTGCCTTGACAATAATCTTTCTGTTTATCGGTCTGTTCAATATCTTTACCCTGCATGGGATCCTCATCAGTAAAATGCCTTGCAATAAGGCTGATGATAATTCCCGGGCAATAATTAAAAAGAACTGGAAACATTATCTGAAGCAGGAGTTCATCTTTTTCAGAGATATTGCGATCTACTATATACTGTTCGTTGTCGTTGTTGTGATCCTGGTCATCATCGGGGCTGTGATATGGATAGATAACGATCATATGATACGTTTCGTTGAACTGTTCATAGCTCTGACCTGTGCTGTGCTTGTGACGTTCACCACTTCGTTGTTTCAGTCTTACTATGTCATCATGGTCACAAAACTGTATTATCGTTATATGGGACTGCTGGGTGCATTGCTGCCTGATGAGAAGCGTAAAGTAAAATGGTTTTTCTTCAGAAGACTGGCGATGTACATCATACCGCTGGTCCTGCTGTCGCTGTTACTGAACACATATTTTGATGAGATCCTCGTTAAGAAGACCAATGTCGGGATCATCGCTCATAGGGCCGGGGGAGCAGAGGCTCCAGAAAACACCGTAAAAGGTGTCGAGGCAGCGATCAGCTACGGAGCCTATGGCAGCGAGATCGATATCCAAAGGACTGCCGACGGTTACTATATCGTCAATCACGATGTGAACTTTGCCCGTCTGTGTTCTGATAAACGCAAACCGGAGGAGATGACGCTGGATGAAATAAAGGAACTGACGCTGACTGATCCGAATTTCCCTGATGATCCGGAAAAGGTCGCTACACTCGAAGAGATACTGGATGCTGCCAAAGACAGGATAGTCCTGTTTATTGAACTCAAGGGAAATACGGCTGATGAACAGATGGTCGATGATGTCGTGAAGATCATTAAAGAAAAAGACATGGCTGATCAGTGTGTATTGATCTCACTGAAATACAACCTGATCGATTATGTGGAAAGTAAATATCCGAAGATCGATTCCGCCTATCTGACTTTCCTGTCATTCGGCAAGACGGCGCAGCTGAACTGTGATTATCTGGGTCTGGAAGATGAGGCTACTACTACTTCAATGATAAAAGCGATCCACAGCCTGGATAAAAAGATAATGGTCTGGACTCCAAACGAGAAGAAAAGACAGGAGTATTTCCTGAATACTGAAGTGGACTATATCATAACCGATAATGTCAAACAGGCCACCGAGGCTGTTGAAGAATTCAACAACCGCAGTGATATTGAAGTGATATCCGATATCATCTATAGTCTGTTTTAAGGGAGCGATATGAATAGATCTAAAGTAATACTTATCCTGATCATAATCGGTATCCTGCTTAATCTGTTCTTCGGATATCTGAGGACGAACAAACAGGAAGAAGAAAAAAAGAAAATGTTAACACTGGAAGAATATCTGGATAAAAGCGAACACGAATGGTTCCTCACAGGCAAGAAAAAGTATACGGTACAGGCCATGATGGTCTCCAAGGAAACATCGTTCCACAACGATCTGGAAGCAGTTGATTATACAGTCAACGATGACGGTGAGACAGTCATCTTAAAAGGAATGGCCGGCGAGATGTGGACCTCACCGCTGGACAAGGTCACAGAGACCTATACCAAACCTGACGGGACTCAGATCAGTATCGATGACTTTTCCAGGAAAGATGCATATATCGATATCGTAACTATCCCGAAAACAGATTCCAATTTTGCAATGTTCGTACCGATCGGTATATCAGTTACGGTCGAAACAGCTTCCGGTGATATCTTACATACCAACCTGGACAACGCCGGACATAAAAACGGCGATTATCTGATCTGCAGAGTTGATGAAAACGGGGATCCAGATCTGAATAACGTCTGGGTATTAAACGGGGAGCTGTTCCCTGAGTATTACGATACGACAAATATGAGGTGATTTATGCCAAGTAGTGAAGGATTCTTAGAATATGTTCTGGAGCAGCTTTCAGATCTTCAAGACATAGGGTATCGCGCTATGATGGGTGAATATATCCTGTATTACAAAGGCAAGATCATCGGCGGTATCTATGATGACAGACTGCTGGTAAAAGATATGAGTTCAGCCAGGAAGTACATGCCCGATGCCGAATATGAACTGCCTTATGAGGGAGCTAAAAGGATGCTGGCGGTAGATGATATCGACAGTAAAGAATATCTGTGCGGTCTGTTTGAAGCCATGTACGATGAGTTGCCTGCACCAAAGAAAAAGAAGAAATGATCAAGATCGAAAAAGCCAAAGCCAGTGATGCGGAAGACATCCTGGAATTCACAAAGTGTTGTGGCAGTGAAAGCGACAATCTGACTTTCGGCAAGGAAGGCATACCTTACAGTGTCGAAGAAGAAGCTAAGTATCTGTCATCTTTTGAAGACTCTGACAGCAGTGTCTTTTATGTCGTAAGAGATGACGATAAGATCATCGGCACCGGAGGATATACGGCTCTTACCCGCAGAAGACTGGCTCACAGAGGAGAACTTAGTCTGACGATCGGAAAGGCTTATTGGAATAAGGGCATAGGAACGATGCTGGTGGAGAAACTGCTGGACTTTGCCTGTAATGATGCAGGATCAGAGATAGTTTCACTGGAAGTAAGAAGCGACAATAAAGCAGCTGTACACTTGTATGAGAAGTTCGGTTTTAAGAAGATCGGAACTTTCAGAGGCTTTATGAAAATAAACGACATACTCATCGATTGTGACATAATGGAACTTGTATTGAATGAGAGAGGTATATCATGACGATCGCAATTGAAAGTATTGTTTTGTGTCTGGTATTTACCCTGATGGTCTATCTCATGTAGAGAGATCCGATCAAGACTATTTATAACTATCCGCCCAACATTCAGGAAAGAGTGAAGTCTTTACCGGAATATCAGGATCAGATCCCGACGCAGAAAAACAAGATCGCTGTGAAGTGTTTTGCTTCACTGCTCTTCGTCATCATCCTGAGTCTGGTCTTAAGGTATGTGAACGGCTGCACGACTTTCAAAGATGCGTTTCTGACCGGTTTCCTGCTGTGGACGATCGTCAATGTCTATGATGCCATCGTGATGGATATCATATGGTTCTGTCATGATCCGTATTTCGTCATCAAAGGAACGGAAGACATGACAGCTGATTACCATGATTATATGTTTCATATAAAAGGATCTTTGATCGGTGAAGTGCTGGCTCTGGTCGTCTGTGCACTGGCAGGGCTGGTCGTACAGTTTATTCTGAAATAAAGAAGGAAGTGACGATATGGATCTTAGTTTTCTGGTACTGGATGATTGCGAGATAAGTTTCATCAAAGAAAGATATCCGCTGGTCGATCTGCACAATCTGGATAAACCGATGATAGGCATGGCTACCGTGACTTATTTTGACTATCTGGAATCATCGGTAAGAAACGATCTTGATTATAAAAACTTTGAAAAATGCGCTGACCCTTTGACGGCTCTGAATATCTGTTCATCGATCGATGAGAAGATCCGGAAGTGCAAGCTCACGCATGAACCGCAGGGAAAGTTCAAAGATGGATCTGAAATTAGAAAGATCGAGATATACAACGAAGAAAATGTTGCGCTCAATGGAATGATCATCGACGGGTGCCTGAGTCTTGAATCGAATGTTTATGGCGAGGAATATAACAGCGAGATGCATTACCGCTTCTCCAAAAACGAGACCAGGAAACTGTTCAGAACTATATCGGAAGAAGACTTCATCGCTCTGTGTAAGGAAAGACGGGTCACCGGGATGGAGAAGTTTCTGAACGATAATGACATCCGTTATGAGTGTACGGTGATCTGATGATGGATATCAATAAATTCTGGAACGATGTAATCAGTCAGAACGAAGATGAACTGAAAGAACACTTCCATGAGGATGCGATCATCAGCTGGCCCAATACTCTTGAAGAGTTTTCAGCTGAAGAGTATATAAGAGTCAACTGTGATTATCCGGGAAAATGGAAAGGCGAGATCGAAAGGCTCGAAGAGAAAGACGATCTGCTGATAGTGGTCGGTCATGTCTTGGCTGAAGATGAAAGTGAATCACACCATGTGGTAAGTTTAATTAAAATGAAAGACGATAAGATCATCGAGATGGTCGAATACTGGGGTCAGGACAGCGAAGTTCCGGATTGGAGAAGAGATGATAAAGATAAACAGTGAAAGGATCAGTCCTGAAGAATACATCGATTTCCTGAAAAGAAGTGATCTGGGATCACAGTATCCTAAAGAGCGGTTCAATGAGCGGATCGAGAGACTGCTGAAGAACGCTACAGTCAGTCTCACCGCAAGAAATGATGATGGGCTGCTGGTGGGCGTGTTACTGGGATTAAGTGATAATGCTTACTGGCTCCATGTCACTGATCTGGGAGTCGATCGAAACTATGAAAGACAGGGGATCGGCAGTCGTTTATTGAAGGAAGCTCATGAGTTGTGCGGCGGAGAGAAGGATATCGCTGTCTATCTGATCGCCAATAATAAAGCTATACCTTTCTATGAGAAACAGGGTATGAAGAAAGCTGAAGATGTCATGAAATATGACCATGTCGAATGGAGCAGTTTTACAGTCAAATGAAAAAGGAAGAGAAAAGACCTGCGGATCTGCTGAGTGACGGCGCCCTGGCTTATGGGACGGTGTTGGGAAGATTCGTCTTTGAGGAAGAAAGAAGGATCGTCTATGCAGTCAGTGAGCTCATGCATATAGCAGGAGCTGACGTCAGTATGGTCTATCAGATCAGTAAACAAGACTATCTGAGACTTAAGGAGATGTCCGCAGTCGATCAGTTGCCTGAGATCGAAGTCCCTATAGAAACGATCGAAGAATGTCATTGCAATTTCCTTTGCGGCGAGTCCGCCTACTGTATCAGGAACAGATGTACACTGGAAGATACCGATCTGAGTCTGACGGAGGAGTTCTGAAGTGATGAAGAAAACGATATCATGCATAGTATGTCTGATCATCATATTGGGTATGTGGGGATGTGCGAAAAAGGAAGAATTGCCTGAGGAAGTGAAACAGTATCTTCCGCGTTACACCTATGAACTCAACAGTGTCCATCAGGTCAACGGCCGACAGGGCATCTGTACGAATGGCGAATATTACTGGGTATCAGGTTCAAAGACCCTGACCAAATATGATAAAGACTGGAACGTGATCGCTGAGAACGATGATCCATTCGAAGGTTATGAACTGGAAGTGAACCACATAGGCGATATCGATGTTTATGATAACGAACTGTATCTGGGTGTGGAGTATTTCATGGACGGTGTCGGAAGCAACATCCAGGTCGCAGCCTATGACGCAGACACTCTGAAACTCAAAAGAGTCTTTCCTTTCAATGTGGAAACGGGACAGATCGAATGTTCAGGTATCGCTGTCGATCCTGATACTGAAACGGTCTATATGACTTCCTGGGTCGATGATGAATCGAGCTCCTATCTCTACAGCTATGATCTCAAGACCGGTGAATACAAAGGCAGGATCCACATGCAGCCGTATCCGGAATGGTCACAGGGCGTAGCTTATTATAATGGCCATCTGTATGTGACCTGTGATGACGGTGCAGCAGATGACAACGATCCAGATCACATGTACAGGGTCGATCTCAGAGATGACGGCATCGGTGCCAATGTTTATCTGGAAAGAACCTTCGATGATGTGATAAAACAGGGAGAGATCGAAGGACTGTCTTTCGATAAGAAGAACGATCAGTTCCTTCTGTTATATAACCGTGGAGCTAAGATCGTGTCGGGCATGCCGGTAGGATTCTATGAAGGATATACGGAAGAGATAAGCGAAGTATTCGTTTATGATATCAAATAAGGGGGATGAAAATGGTTAGTGAAAAACTGTATGAAAAGATGGCAGAACTGGTCGTAAAGAAGGGCGTCAATGTCCAGAAGGATCAGCCGGTCATCATCAATGCGAATGTGCATGATCTGGAATTTGTAAAGAAAGTAGTCAGATATGCCTATGAGGCCGGAGCGAAGTATGTAACGGTCAACTGGCGTGATACCGATCTGGATAAGATGGCTTATCAGTACATGAGTAAAGAGACTTTATCGGTAATACCGCAATGGCGTTATGACAAGGTCAAGTACGAACATGATAATGAAGCATGTTATATCTCGATCGCTTCCGATAAACCGGGAGCTATGAAGGATGTGGACAGCGACAAGATCAATGCCGCCAATGTAGCTTACTATACCAAGATGGCCGATCTGATATCTTATACGGCAAATAATGAAGGACAGTGGTGTGTCATCGGTCTGCCTTCTCTGGAATGGGCAAAGGTCGTCTTCCCGGAACTGAGTGATGAAGAAGCATTCGATAAACTGGTTGAAGCGATCTTTACGGTGACCAGAGTCACTGAGGACAATGATCCGATCGCCGAATGGGAAAAACATGATAAAGAGATGAGTGAACATGCGGCAAAACTGAACGATTATGACTTCAAAGAACTGCATTTTACCAGTGAACTGGGCACAGACCTGACAGTCGGTCTCGTAAATGATCATATCTGGGTCGGAGGAGGCTGTACGACGCCGAAAGGGATCTTCTTTGATCCGAATATGCCGACTGAAGAATGTTTCTGTATGCCGCTGAAAACAGGCACAAACGGCATAGTTCATGCCTCCAAACCACTCAGTTACAACGGTAAGGTCATCGAAGATTTCTGGTTCCGTTTTGAAAACGGCAAGGTCGTCGACTTTGATGCGAAGAAGGAGAAAGAATCACTGAAACAGCTGCTGGAATTCGATGAAGGTGCTTCATATCTGGGTGAAGTAGCGCTTGTACCGTATGATTCACCGATCTCCAGATCAGGGATCCTGTTCTTCAATACGCTCTATGATGAGAATGCCGCCTGCCATCTGGCTTTAGGCAGACCGTATCCGGAGAACATCAAGGGCGGTGTCGATATGAATAAAGAGGAACTGAAAGCTCACGGAGCCAATGATTCCATGCAGCACGAAGACTTCATGTTCGGCACCAGAGAGATGAATATCGACGGTATCCAGAAAGACGGTACAGTCGTACCGGTCTTCAGGAACGGCAATTTCGTCTTCTGATACTCGACAACATAAAGCAACTCAACAAAAAAACGCTCTGATCATTCAGAGCGTTTATCTTAAGCGTTATCTTCTTCGATCTCTTTAAGGATGAGATCAGCGATCTTGGTCTTGTGGACGATATAGCTTCCGTGTCCCTCTTTAGGCAAGACGATGAGCTTGCTGTCAGGGATATTTTCAGCGATGATCTTCGTCTCTTCCATCGTGACCATGTCTTTTTCACCGACAACGACAGTGGTTTTGACCTTTACTTTTGCGAGGTCTTCTTTACTGATGTTCGGTTCATTGAGGATCATCTTCAGCTTGGAATCTCTGGTGAAGAAGTAGAATACCTTGACCAGCAGTTTCAGCGAGAGTTTGACACCGTTAGGTGTGAGATTGGCGCCGCTCAGGATCATACGTGTGATCCTGTCAGTCTTAGGAGCAGACAGGATACCCAGTATTCCTCCATCAGAGAAGCCGTAGTAGACGACATCTTTCAGATCGTTCTTCTCTAAGAAGGCGACGATATCATCAGCCATGTCATCGTAGTGCACTTCCTTGACCTTGTCAGACTGACCGTGGTCACGGGAATCGAGCTGGTAGACTGTGAAGTGGTCTTTGAGGACCTCGGCTGCTTCATCGAAGATCGTGTGGTCTTCGCTGTTGCCGTGGATCATCAGTAATGGTCTGCCGCTTCCTTTCTTCTCATAGAACAGATTAAGATCGTTAACGTTGATAAGCATTATTATTTCTCCTTTTCTTTAAGAAATATGCTGATTATTTTCTGGTGACTTCATCACCGTAGATGGTAGTCCAGTCGTTCTTCATAGAGATAGGGATCCAGCCATTCTCTTCGCAGGATTTGTACATCTTTTCTGCTTTTGCTTCATTGCCGTTTTCTCTGACCGTATCATCGCAGCACAGCATGAACGCCATGGCGCGGTAAGGGTTGTTGGAAACGGTATAGGTAGCCATACTGAAATCACCTGAGGAATTGCCGAAGGCAAGCACCGGCTGTTTACCGATCTCCTGCGCGATGACCGTAACTTTGTTCATCTTGAGGTTCTTGATGATGAATTCTCCGGCCAGGACGAGATCGTCATCTGAAGTATAGTAGTAATCCAGACCGTCGGTATCTCCCTGATTTGAAGAGACCAGCAGCTCATCAGAGCCGATGATCTGATTTGCCGGTATATGCATGAAGGACAGACCTTCCATGGCGCCTCTGACGATCAGTCGGTCAGTTCCGGAAACGATGTAGGTCTTGAACTGATTTTCCTGCAGGAATTCGATTATCTCGACCATCGGCAGATAGAAGGCATCGCCTCTGTTCAGATTGTTATAACCAGGCGAAGCTGTCTTGCCGAACTCTTTGACATAATCATAGAATTCTCTGATGGTCATGCCGGCGAAAGCTGAAGCAACGCCCTGACCGTGCAGGTTGTCGAGTCCTTCCGGATAGGAACCGGTATCGATGAATTCCTGGACTTTTTCAGCGACTTCCAGTTCGAATTCGTTCGCTGTATGAGTCGGATCATCCTGGACTCTGTGCATAAACAGCATGTGGTCGAAATAGACCGGATCGGTCTCACAGAAAAGCGTACCGTCAAGATCGAAGACAGCGACTCTGTCCTCGACCGGGATAAAGTTGGCACTGGCTTCATCCGTGATATCTTTCATGTATTCCTCGAGCCAGACCTTGGCCTTCGCGTCTTCGGTCCAGAGCGAGAGCCAGTTTTCTTCTTCTTCGACAGGTTCAACGACCTCTTCGTCCTGCTTCTTCATTCCGCCGAAGTGTTCGGCACATAACGCCAGCAGCAAGACCATGCAGACGATCGCCCAGGTCCTCCAGAATGTGAGTTTGTTTTTATTATCTTCCATATATCCTCCTGTTATTTCTTCATATATTAAAGGAAACTCATGTTTTAAGAATAATCCATGTGTACATAAAGTTCAACAGTGTATGATATTACCTGTTATTCTTCAAAGATCTTTCCGTCGACACAGATCCTGACCCGCGGATCTTTGGCGATGAAGCGGATGTTCAGTTTCTTGCCGTCATAGTCGGCGCTGTATTCACACTGGTCTCTGGCGATCCAGAAATCACCGTAGCTGACATAATCGGTCAGTAAGGCTCCCTTGCCTGCCGCATAGGAAACGATCTCAGGATAGACTTCTTTGGCATAGAGGCCGAAGTATTGCGGATGGCAGAAGAACAGTAACGGCAGATCTCTTTCCATCTTGTAGTCGATCAGACGCATGTAGATGCCGATGATCTCTTCGGCTGTCGGTTCAGGCAGATCCAGTTCCTTGTTTCTGCCCATGAGGCGGCAGACGTTGAAGCCGTCACACGGTATCTGTAAAACTGAATCATCATCGCCTTCATTCAGCGGGAAGAAGGGATAGTCATCGATCGCAAAGCCGAAGTCACGGCTGTGACGGTATCCTGTTTCTTTCAAAGCTTTACCCAGTTCATGACAGTACATGCCTCTTGGCGAGGCATAGCTCTTTTCAACGGTAAAGCCTAAGGAGGACATCCAGTCTTCCAGATCTTTGAGATCGTTTATGTTGTCTTCATAGGAATCCTTGCCGTTGTGGATACTGCCATGCGAAGCCAGGATATTATGTTCAGCGATGGCGCTGAGTTTCTCATAGAGCTGCGGATCGTCTTCACACAACTGTCTGTTGATATAGAAGGTCAGCTTCGTACCGGTCTGTTCGGCAGCTTTCAGAAGATTGTTCACGCCTTCGGTAAGTAAACCATCCGCATCGATACTGTAGGCAAAGATGTTTCGGGCACCGTCCGGGAAATACCACAGCGAGACATACGGATATCCCGCCATATGCATGGCTTCTTTCAGGATCGCTCTTAAGGCCGCTGCGACTTTCTGTTTATCCACCGATGAGATCCTCTCATCGAAGTCGGGCATGTTGGTGGTGGTACGCAGATCGCTGCCTTCATAGGTCAGGATCTCAGCCATCGGCACACCGGTGTAGATGATCGTGCCTTTGCCAAGTTCATGATAAAGAAAGACGGGATAGAAGCCCGGTCTTAAGCCCTGTTTGATGGTACGGTTTTCATGCAAGGTCAGTTCACCTTTTCCTTCACCGGAAAAGACGTTAACTGTGGATACGATCCTGGCCTTGCCCTGATCGAATTCGCTCAGGTCGATCATTTCGATACCGGCTTTCGCTTTAAAGCCTGCATCGAAGCTGAAAGTGTGTTTTGCTGCGCCTGAGACGATCGCGATGCCTCCGTCTTCGACATAGCTGTAAGCCCACTCAGGGAAGTGATTTTCAAAACAGGTGACCGGAAGTTCTGATCTTTCGTTCACGACTGTATAGATAGTCTTTTCCTGTCTCAGCAGCTGTTCAAAACCGCCGCTGTATCCTTTAGTGATATCCTTGCAGATGGCAAATCCTGGTTTCATGATATGGCTCCTTGTGTACATTTATATTATCTGTGATTGAAAAGAAAGTTTCCATCAAAAAGTACTTTACAAATTATACTATGTGGTATATAGTATTATCTGTAAGGAGGTATTTATGGACACACAACTGAAAAGAGGTTCACTGGACATCTGTGTTCTGGCATCTTTACTGAAAGAAGATTCCTACGGATACAAGATCATTCAGTCCCTTTCCCCGGTCGTAGAGATCTCGGAATCGACTTTGTATCCGATCCTGAAAAGACTGGAAAAGGGAGAATATCTGACATCGTATTCGATCGAACATAACGGCAGACTGAGAAGGTTCTATAGGATCACGGCATCCGGAAAGGACAAGATCAGGGAGTATCTGCTGGATTTTAAAGAACTGCTGAGTATCTATGAATTTATAGCCGGGGAGGTGAAGGAAAGTGCTGAATGATTATCTGGAGAGAATAAATAAAGAACTTGAAGCAAGAAACATTGCTGAAAGAGAAGATATCCTGAATTATCTGGAAGAGATGATCCTGGACAGAGAAGAAAATGGTGAAGATGAAGAAGCGATCATCGCCTCTTTAGGTACACCGGAAGAAGTCGTCGCCGGACTCTTTGATGAAAAGGCTGTCGTCGAAGCGGAAAAGAAGATCGAAGCTGCGGTCAATACTTACAGTGGCGTAAAAGAGATCAAGGTCGACAACGTCACATTCGATTTCTCCTTCCTGCCGTCTGACAGTGATGAAGTGAAGATCGCCAGCAACGAAGATGAGATGAGCAATCTTAATATCAGACTTGATCATGGCAAGCTTAAGATCGAACAGGAATTCGCCTATCACGGACTGGAGATGCTTAAGGTCGGACTGTCGAGGATATTCAAAAACAACCAGATCCCGGCCAAGGTCTACAGGGCTTATGTCTACGTACCGGACGGGATAGAATATGACATCGATTCAGTCTCCGGCAATCTGAGCTTTGAAGGGATAGAGACCGGTGAGATCGAGATCGATTCCGTCTCCGGAGGTATCCTGCTCGAGGATGTGTCCGCAGGATCACTGGATATCGATGAAGTATCAGGTGATATCGCGATGAACAGAGTGAACGTCGAAAAGAAGACCGATATCGACATGACCAGTGGTGATCTGAAGTGTGAACTTCTGAAATGCGACAGGATCAAAGTGGACGGTGTCTCAAGCCGGATCGAGATGAATGTCAACGGACGTCGTGAAGACTATGACATCAGTATCTCGAGACTGCACGGATCGGAAGAGATCAAAAACGGCAACGACAAGAAGCTGTCGATCGAGACTGTCGGAGGACGTATCCGCTACGGATTCAGTGAATAAGCTATCAGGACCGGAAGACCGGTCCTTTTTTGACAAGAAAATCAGAAAATCGGAAAATTATAACAGATGAGTTTTCCGCATTTTTATGTACAGGCGAATCTGTTCTGTATCCTGGAATTCATAATGTTACTGATAAGGAGTCTCAAGAGTATTGACCGTCAGGCTAAGCAGAGGGTCTTTGATAATGTCATCATTTCGCATATCTTCTATTTCCTCTTTGACAGCTATTGGGCACTGCTGATCTATAATATCATCCCTTTGACACATGTCAGAGCCGTCATCGCCAATATCGGTGACAATGTCGCCCTGCTGTTTCTGACCTGTTTCTGGTTCGTCTATGTCGAGATGGATCAGGGTGAGAAATACATCAATATCCGCGAAAGAAGACGTTTCATCTTCCTGCCGGCCATCCTTTCGATCATCGCCGACTTCGTGTTCTACATCTTCTTCCCTGAACTGGTCTTTACACAAAACTACCGTTCCACGCTGCTGAGTACGGTGCTGTTCATGCTGGTACCGCTGAATTATGTGGGTGGAGCCATGCTCAGAAGTATCGTCAGGGCTTTCAGGAAGAAGAATGTGGTCAACAGGAAGCGTTTCGTGCTGATGGCTATCTATCCGGGTGCTGTGATCTTCTTCGGACTGGTCCAGGCCCTTTCATCGCTTGAGGTGCCGATCTTCTGCTTCAGCTGTACGCTGCTGATGATGTATGTCTATCTGATCTCTCAGGATTCAATGGTCAGACTGGATCCTTTGACCGGCCTCAATAACCGGGCACAGCTCAACCATTATGTCACGCAGGATGTGATGCGTAATGAACCGCATTATCTGCTGATGATAGACCTCAACGACTTCAAGAAGGTCAATGACCGCTATGGCCACATTGAAGGTGACAGGGCCATCGTCATGACTGCCGAGGCGATCAGGAAAGCTGTTGCCGACAATCCGTATCGGCCATTCATTTGCCGCTATGGCGGAGACGAATTCCTGGTCATCATCAGGACCGACAGCGAGAAAGCTGTCATTGAACTCAAGGAAAAGATCAGTGAAGAACTGAATAAATATAATGAAAGCGGCAAGAGCCCTTACCGCTTCTCGGCATCGATGGGCTATGCACCGTTCATGGGTGATTTTGATGATTTCAAGAACAGTCTGGAACTGGCTGATGAAGGACTATATGAAGAGAAGGAAGAATATCATCGCAAAAATTATGATTAAGGGAGCATCGATATGAAGGAACTGATCAAAAAATTTACCCGTATCACCGGAAGGACGAGTGATTTCCTTGTGCTGGCGACCTTTCTGGCTTTTATCATCGCTGTAGGCGGAGGATATCTAGGAGAGATCATCAACGGTCTGCCTTTTATGCAAAGTCTGGGTCTTCTGATCGCCAAAGGAAACGAAGAGATCTCTGCTTTCCTGCTCAGATATTGCAGCAATATCGGTGTCTGGATCGTCTGTATCCTCATCTTTCTGATCAGCTATAACAGACCGATGATGGAGCGTCTGTATCCCAACCAGATCGGAAACAATCTCAAAGGACTTCTTATCGGTTTCCTGATGGGCTTTGTCTCCAACGCGATCTGTGTACTGATATCCGTGCTGAAGCATGATATCAGACTGTCATTTGCCGGTTTCGATCCGCTTCTGTTTATCTGTTTCATGCTGGCAGTCCTGATCCAGTCTTCGGGAGAAGAACTGGTCATGCGTCTGTATCTTTACCAGAAACTGCGCCGCAGGTACACTAACGTCATCTTCATCATCATCGCTGTTTCCTTTGTCTTTATGTTCATGCATGCGGGGAACCCCGGCTTTACGATCGTTGCCGGATCGCAGATTTTCCTGAGCTCTGTGATCGGTTGTCTGCTGGTGTATTATTATGATTCGATCTGGATGGCTTTCACCCACCATATGGCCTGGAACTTCACCCAGAGTATCATCTTCGGCCTGCCCAACAGCGGCAAGGTATCCGCGTATTCGCTCTTTGCCCTGGATGAGGCTTCAGCCCGTAACGGTCTGCTCTACAATGTGGATTTCGGTGTTGAAGGCAGCATCGGTTCGAGCCTTGTCCTGCTGGTGATGGTGTTCGTGATCATTTATATCAACAGAGGCAAGACCGAGAGAAACGACATCTGGGCCGATCTGGAAAGAGCGCAGCTGCTTAAAGCTGAGCAGAACGGAAACGATGCAGTATAGCTGAAAAAGCGCTAAACTGAATATAGATAAGAAGATTCTCACGAAAGGAGATAATATGGTCAATACATACTTCAGAAACAAACTCATCTTTACGGGAACACCGGAGACCCTGACAGCTTTAGTAGCCAAGCTGGAAACCACGGATAAGGATCCTATCAACTTCAATAAGATCATCCCGCTCAACGATGATCGCAGCGATATGGAAGAGAAATGGGGCATCAGTGCTGATCCGGAAGAACTGGATTGGGTCTTATACCACAACCAGACGATCCTGGAATATTCCTTCGATACCGAGGGTGCTATTCCGCTTCCGATCTTCAAAAAGCTGGCCGAGACTTATCCTGAATACGCAATGAAAGTCAATTATGCCTCTGATGACTACGGAGAGGACTGCGGCATCTATGAATCACCGGAAGGAAGCAGTGAACTGGAAGCCAAGGAACCTGATGATCCGTTCGTCTTTGGCTGTGAGATCTGGGATCGTGATCCTGATGAAGAGATGCAGGAGAGGATGATCAACGCCTACGAGGAGTAGGATATGATGAACAACAGGAAAAAGATCCTGATCCCCGTTAAAGAAAGCGTCAGGAACTATCTGAACGCTTTGACCGAGCTTGATTGCGATGTGACGGTCTCGGATATCCTATGTGATCCTGTCGATTTTGATGGATTGTTACTTCCAGGTGGTGAAGATGTCCATCCGGAACGTTATAACGAAGAAGTCGATGGCAGCATGAAGATGGATCCGGAACTGGATGAACTGCAGCTTCAGACGATGGATCTCTTCGTAAAAGCCGGAAAACCGGTCTTCGGTATCTGCAGAGGTCATCAGCTGATCAATGTGTATTTTGGCGGTACGCTGTATCAGGACATGGAGAATGCAAAGCATCATGTCTATGATCATGTGAACCAGAAAGACAACCGTCATCTCAATACCGCGGAAGAAGGTTCATTCATCTATGATCTCTACGGAGGAGAATTTGCGACCAACAGTTCCCATCACCAGGCGGTAAAGAAGATCGGCGAGGGTCTGCATGCCTGTCAGTATGCGGATGACGGCACGATCGAAGCGATGTATCATGAGACATTGCCGATATGCAGTGTGCAATGGCATCCTGAAAGGATGTGCTTCGCTTTGAAAAGAGATGATACTGTTGACGGAAGTCTCGTACTGAGATACTTCCTCGAAGAAATGTGTAAACAGTAAAGATCGTTCTGAGGATGATATGTACCCAGAATTCTGGACATATTGATTAACTAAGTTATAACACGATTTGAGATGGATGCTTCCCTGTATCTTGCAGGAGGCATCCATTTTGTTTTGCTCTGTATCCTTTCGTTGTTGTAATAACAGATATATT
>JAFRKA010000035.1 GCA_017432005.1 Erysipelotrichaceae bacterium | reverse complement strand
TAAGAAGTTTTTTCAATTTAATCATCCACAAACTTAAATACGAAAAAATACAATTCGTTTTTGATGAGGATAATTCATCTATAAAAAACGAAATGCTTATATCTGTTAGTAAAGAATATATAAATGATTTAAATACAGAAATTGAATTAGTGTACCATAATTTAAAAAACATGTTAGTGGAATATTCGATGAAATAAATTATTATTCATAAGTTGTAAATCGCATATCCGTGGAAAATCCGTGGAAAACAGAATAAAAAACAGATGCATTCATATTCATTGACGTACATTGAAATACATCTGCTGGTTTAATTTGATCTCAGATTATGCCATATTTAAGCGAATATGCACCCGGTATAATGTGGATACCAGAATGATATCTGTGTTAGTGTCCACCATTTACAAACGAAGGCTTAAATAAGCCTTTTTTTATTGTTTTATGACATTTTTACACAATTTGTGTAGAATTATTTGTGTATATCGCATCTATCTCGAGGTAAATCATGGCAGGCTGATATATGGATCTGAAAACTTTTTTCCGTAAAAATAAGATCACGATGATCATCCTGCTTCTGGCGGACTTCATCCTTTGTCTGACGCTGTGGCTTAATCATGAATATGCCCAGATCCACCTCGATGAGGTTCTTTTTCAATTGAAAGCGCCGACTGAGGGCATACAGCCATCACTTTTAGGCAGTGCAATCCTCTGGCTTATCGTCCTGCCGTTTTTCCTGACGCTGCTTTTGCTGTATCTTTACTGGCGCTATGCCAGTAAAAAAGACCTCTTGGTTTATGCTGCAGCATTTCTGATCTTCGGTCTTATTCTACTCGGTCTTCATGTCGATGCCTTCCGTTTTATGAAAAATACCGTTACGGAATCCGACTTTATTGAGGATAACTATGTCAAAGCCGATCCGGAGATCCTGCATTTTCCGAAGGAAAAACGCAATCTGATCTACATATTCCTGGAATCGATGGAAAACAGCTATGCCGATGAAAAGATGGGGCTCAAGATCGCCGGTCCCTGCATTCCGGAATTGAAACAGCTGGCTGATGAAAACCTCTATTTCTCCAATTCCGATACTATTGGCGGAGCTCTGTCCTTACCGGGAACGACCTGGACGGTAGCGGCGATGACCGCTCAGACTTCGGGCATGATCGTCAAGGTCGATCTGGGAGCTGATGCCTATGGCAAGGAAGAAACTTTTCTGCCGGGCCTTGTTTCGATCGGTGACATCCTGAAAAATGAAGGCTACAGACAGGAGCTTCTGCTTGGTTCATATGCGATCTTTCATGGCCGGGAGGTCTATTTCCATGAACACGGCGACTATGAGATCCTGGATGTCAATGCCCTTAAGAATGCCGGACGTCTTGAGCAGGATTACGAAGCCTGGTGGGGTTTTGAGGACCAGAAGCTCTTCGCTTTTGCCAGAGAAGAGCTGCTCACCCTGGCAGAGACTGATCAGCCGTTCAATCTGACTCTTTTAACTGCCGACACTCACTTTCCGAACGGTTATCATTGCGAGCTGTGCAAAGATGAATTTGATCTGCCATACGCCAATACTCTGGCCTGTTCCTCAAGACAGATCGCACAGTTCATCAGCTGGATAAAGGAACAGCCGTTTTATGAAAATACCACGATCATCATCAGCGGCGATCATCTCAGTATGGATGCGGGCTTTATGGAAAACATCGATCCCAACTATGTTAGAACCATCTACAACTGTTTCATCAACGTCCCGCTTGCACCCCACAAAACCGACAACCGCATCTTTGGAACGATCGATATGTTTCCAACAACATTGGCAGCCCTGGGTGTAAGCATCGATGGTGAACGTCTGGGTCTTGGTACCAACCTGTTTTCTGAAAAGCCGACATTATGTGAACAATATGGCTATGAAAACTTCTGTGAAGAATTACAAAAGCAATCAGATTTCTATGATCAGGAGATCCTGGAGATCGAAAAATAATTTTCTGGAAAAATTAAAATCGGAAAATATTAGCGGCTTTACTGATACGAGAACACAAGAAATCGTGGCCTTCCCATGTTAAATGCCCGACGGCAAATGCATACAATCGATTATCTGCGTTTTTTGATTTATAATCCGCTATTAAACCAGCTTCATATAACAAACCAGAGTTATATGATACTTCTTCTGGAGAATATCCTTTAATCTGTAGGTTATATATTGCAGAATCAACATATTGTTCTTCAATTGCAAAAAGGATTTTTCTGCATAATTCCATGTCACGTTTCATGTTTCTTGTCTCCTAGAATCTATCAGGGATGTTCAAACCCTGGTTTTCATAAAGTTCTTTCACTACCGAATATATTTAAATCATGCGCTTGTTAATCGTCTGCTAGTTTTCTCCATTAGTATCTGATATATCTCGTCTTCTTTCATGGTGTCAACCAGCATGACGCTTCCAATTCTTCTGGCATCTTTGATTACTTTTCTTATGAACTCTTTATCTATTATTGATTCGCCATAAATCTTCTCGCAATCCATAATAGTTCGTATGAATCCTGTTGTAGCAGCAGGTATCATTCCCATGTTACTATCAACAATAAATCGATACACTTCGTAGCTTTGAAATCCATGAAATAACCTTTTGGTATAGATATTTTTTTCAGATCTGAATGTTTAGGTATATAAACTACACTGCAATTGTAAACATGTGCCTAAGTTTTACTGTCTACACGAACACCGACAGAATTAGTGTCCACCATTGTCCACTCAAAGTCACTGAATTTCAGTGATTTTTATTTGCGTTCTATCAGTGACAACATAGACAATTTATCTGTAAATAAATATAATGGCGATGAAATCATAAGATCATTGAAACAGATATGGAAAAAGACTTTAAAGAAAAATACGAGCGGATAAAAAATACATTCATACCGGATATCCCATACAGTGAAGAACTTTCTGAAGGAGAAAAGAAACTGGATGACAAGCTCACCAGGATCAAGAAGGAAGCAGATGCTCTGTACACGGTTAACGATCCTTACGGGATCGTTGAATGGTATGACGAAGAAGATATCCATACTGAGCTTTATCAGTTCTGTTACGCACTTCCCAAGGGCGGCGATCTTCATGCGCATGACAATACGATGATCTCGTATGACCGTTTTGAACAGATCATAAAAGAATATGCCTATATCAGTCTGAACGGTGATACGAAAGGTATGTTGTATACGAAATTCAGCTCTGATCTTCCTGAAGATGCAATCAGCATCAATGAAGCACTTGGCAAGGGGATCCTGAGCCAGAAAGAACTGGGACAGATGCTGGTGATGAATGACGGCACAGAAGAGAACGGCTACTGGGCCAGACTTGAACAGCTGTTCTCTGCGACCGGTGATTTCTACAATGATGTGTCTATCATGGAGAAGATCTGGGAAGAGGGCTTCCGCAGCTGTGTCGAAAGGGGCGTAATGCTGGTGGAGGTCAGAGACTGGGGCGTTGAAGATGACGTTTTGAATATGATCCGGATCCGCACGCTCCGTGAAGCTTATTACAGAGTAAAGAAGGAACATCCGGACTTCCTGGTCAGACTGATCGGCTGTTCCGGCAAGGATGAGGGAACTACGGTCGAATCATCATGTGAGGTATTGCGTTCATATATCCGTGTCAGCAAACTGGTGAAAGACGATTTCGATCCAGATAATGCTGAGGATTTCATCATCGGTCTCGATCTGGCCAATGAAGAGGATGTCAGCAAGCCGTTAGGTGATTTCGCTGAATTTCTGATGTCTGACGAAGTAAGAGACAGTGGTCTTAAACTGTATCTGCATTGCGGAGAAAGCTTGAGAAGAGACAATAACAGTGTGGTCGATGCCTACATCATGAAGACCCGCCGGGCCGGCCATGCGCTGAATATGTATCGTTTTCCGCAGCTGATGAAAGAATATGCCGGTAAGCATATCGCGGTCGAAGTCTGTCTGATGAGCAATTACCGTCTGGGTTATGTCAGGGATCTGCGACTTCATCCGGGTCTGCAGTATATGATCAGCGGTATTCCGATCGTCTTATGTTCGGATGACGGGCTGTTCATGGCCAGGGCGCCGATGGTCGATGATTTCTATTCGGCGATCCTGTGCTGGGATCTCAATCTCGGTGATATAAAAGCACTCTGCCGCAATTCGATAATCTACAGTGGTCTGTCAGAAACAGAGAGAAACAGACTGATGAAAGCCTGGGAGAACTGCTGGGATGAATTCATCAGGGAACAGAACAAAAAACTGAATTAAACAAAAACCGATCTTCATATGACATAGATCGGTTTTTAAGTATCAGTTGTTTTCCAGTATCTTTAAGCCTTCTTTGAGGTCCTGTCCCAGGATCTCCTGAGTCTTTTCGAAATCAAATTTCTTATGGAGACGGTCCTGGACTTTCAGCAGTTCTTTCTTGCCATATTTTCTTATATACAGGCAATGAGCCTTGGCGGCATTGGCTCCGTCGTTTGACGGGACATAGAAGCCTTTTTGACAGCTTTCCAGTTCTTCGCATTCATAGCAGCCGTCATATCCTTTTTCTCTGCAGCATTTTACATTAGGACAGACACCGTCAGGCGACATGGTCGCATTGGAACAGACGTTGTAATCTGTACGGCAGGATCCACAATACAGACCAAGAAAACAGTGATCGCATGACAGTCCGCAATAAGCGATCGGATCAATGCCTTTACGGGCCAGCTGCCGGATTCTGCTGGCGATGCGAAGCATCGCTTCGATATGCATGATCCAGTGACGGGAGAATGGCATTCTGATCAGTCCTTCGACATCTTTCGAGCACCAGTAGTCGATCAGATTGCTGGCCTTTTCATCACTGCTGATACAGCCGCTTTCCTGCAGTTTCCTGTACATATCTTCATCGAATCTTCTCTTCAGATCAGGATATTCCAGTTTCTGCAGGATCCTGTCAGTGGAATCTTTCGCATTGCTGGCATATTTATAGAGTTTTGTGATGTTCAGCTTTTTAGAGAATTCAACGATCTCATCTCCTGCCAGTTCGTTTCCGGTCGTGATGATCGGTGAACCGATCGACTTATCGTATTTCTTTGAAAACAGGATCTGCCTGTCTTCGGCTATCATTTCATGAGCGACGATGTCTTCGATCCTGAAGATGTGCCAGATCGAGTAGGCTAGAGTCTTGTTGTGAAAACCGCTGGCTTTGGGATAGGGCATCTGACAGAAAGCTTGCTTCGGATAGGTCATCACGATCTGGGTGATCTGGCTGAACAGTTCTTCCCTCAGCTCAAGAAGGGTGCTGATCCCTTCTTTGAAAGTCTTCTCTCTGGCAAGCAGTTTCTGCATCTGTTTATTCTTGTCTGACCAGTTTTTATCCATGGTGTCTCCTTGTGTTACTGTCCTTATCTTAACACGCCTGAAACGCTACGATTGATATTATGTTTAAGGTAGCGTTTAATATAGGTAGATATGCCGATACACAATATCCAGCCGGTCTATGATGAGAACTCCCGGATCCTGATCCTGGGCAGTTTTCCTTCGGTGAAGTCACGGGAAATGAAGTTCTTCTACGGACATCCGCAGAACCGTTTCTGGAAGATCATGGCACATCTGTACGGTGAGGAAATACCCCAAAGCATTCCGGAAAAGAAAGATTTTCTTCTGCGTAACGGGATCGCCGTATGGGATGTGATCGGATCATGTGATATAAAAGGATCAGCTGATTCTTCGATAAGCAATATCAGAACCAACGATATCGGAAAGATACTTAAGAAAAGTAAGATCGAAAAGATATACGTGAACGGGAGAACGGCTGAAAAATATTACAAGAAGTATCTTGAGGAAAAGACGGGAATGAAGGCGATCGAACTGGAATCCAGTTCACCGGCCAATGTCCGCTGCAGCCTGGAGATGCTTATAGAAGACTGGCGTGAAAAACTGGGAGGTCAATGAAATGAAATTCTGTCCGGAATGTGGGACTAAGCTTGAAGGAAGTGAAACGAAATGTCCGATCTGCGGCTATCAGATAAGTGATGAGCTGGCTGATATTCAGATCAGTACGGATGTCTCTGCTTCGGGAAACAAGACGGTCCTGATCGATTATTATGAGAAGACTGTTGGTACGCCAGTCGAGATGCCGTACTATGAGATCGTCCTATATAAATTAAATGACAAGGAAGTTATGCTGGAAGAGTATACCAATGGCGGCATGAAGAACGAAGTATGCAAGAGCTATCCGATCGATCATGATGCCTATGATGAGGCCTTACAGATCGTAGAGCGATATGAGCTGAAGAAGCACCTCAATGACAGGGGTGACGGGATGGAAGGCAAGAAGTTCGTGATAAAGTTCAGGGAAAGCGAAGATGCGCAAGAACTCTACCGCATCTCTTCCGAGGATCTTGATGACATGAACTGTTACCGGGCATTTACGGATATGCTGGCACTGTTGAGAGGATATCTGAAGAGATGATGTTTGTTTCAGGTTTATAATATTTGATAGAGAAACGAGGTTTTGTGATGACAGGAATCAGAAAAATAGTTACGATCATTCTTTGTGTATCCATCCTCTGCGGATGTGATACGCTTTTCAAAAAGAAGGACACGGCATACGAGGTGTTCCAGAAGATGCTGCAGGCCAACACGGCCAGTGAGCTGAAGAAGGTACATGAAAGTGTCTATCTGCTGTCGCTTAACGATGACATGAGCGGTTATTCGATCTATGACGACAAGACAGAAGTACACTATGTGGAGAAAGCCAGAGATGAAAATGTGCTCTATGCCAGCATCAAGCGCAAGGATTTTCTTTTTGAACTGCGCAAGGACGGAAGCTTTGTCCAGAATCTGGTCCTGGATGAGAATGAGGATGGCAGTATCTGGGATCTGACGAAGGATCTGCAGATCGAAGAGATGGTTCCGGAGAATGTGACCTATACTGATTCATTCACGATCCTCAAGGTCAGACTCGGTCTGCCTGAAGGTACGACCAGACCGAATGCCGATCATATCGAGGAGACTTATCTGCTCGATTCAAAGACCAATGTCATCAACAGCCGCAAACAGGAACTGTTCTTTAAAGACGGAAGCAGCGAGAATCTGTTTGAAGAAGAATACCGATTCGATGAAGCTGATCCGGATGCT
>JAFRKA010000034.1 GCA_017432005.1 Erysipelotrichaceae bacterium | reverse complement strand
CGATGCGTCCGGCCAGCTTCCATTCTTCAAGGAGAAGTTTCATCTCTTCTGTACCCTTCTTGAAGTTGTTCTTTTCGACGATCTCCTTCGCTCTGGCAATGATCTCGTTCTTCTTTTCTTCCGTATTAACGAAAACGTTGCCTGCTTTCTTGGCCAGTTCGTCCATCATGCCGTTGAACTTCTCAGAAAGTTCCTGATCGGAGAAAGATTCTTCCTCTTCTCTGACCTTCGGCCACCTTCTCTTCAGTTCCTTTGCTTTGGCAAATGCCATTGCGGCATTTTCTTCACCCATCAGTTCTTCAAGCTTCTGGATGAGTTCTTCTCTAAGATCAATCTTGTTTTCCATTCCAATACCTACCTAATAACTATTCTACGCTTTTTTCCGCTTAAGATAAATGCTTTTTCTCATGTTATCAGGTAATAAGACCATAAAAGCACCTATTACAAAAAGATATCCGGACTTACATCCTGATATCTTATGTTGATTGTTTATAGACTCTTTACTACTCTACACCCGTTTTAGGCATGACATATTTCGGCGTGGTATTCCTCTTAGTCTTACCTTCCGGTGTATTCCTCTTTGTGCCTTTTGTGATGAAATATTTACCGCCCTTGCTGACAGTAAAGCTTACTTCTCCGTTTACCAGCACACTCGGCATTTCTTTGTCGTTTTCATCAACAACTTTTACAAGATCGCCATCAAGGTCTGTATTGACGAATATCGTCGGCTTCATTTCAGCATAATATTGATCATCCAAGATATCGACAACGTATTCTCCATTACCTCCGGTGATGTTGATCTGAACCACAAAATTCTTCTCATCAGCCATGATCGTATTCTCAGGAAGTAACAGCGCGAGAGAAAGACATGCAAACATGAATAACACTTTTTTAACGCTGCCCACTTCTAAAGCCTCCAATCTGATTAACACCATTATCGTTTATTTCCAGGATTTCAAATGTGTTCACATTATTCTTTGCTGAACCATTTAAAACTATTCTGACGTTATTCATTGCGCAGGAGAATAACCCTGGAGTATTATCAAGACCCAGAACGCCCGGTGCTGAGAATGGGTCTTCGTCTGTTCGAACTATATCCCACATGTAATCTTTGATGTTTGGTTTATCCTCTAACGGGAACATAAGACACGGATTAGTATAAACTATCGCGAATCTTGTCCCACCATAGTTAACTCTGGCTGGTCTTGTATTATCTGCAGTAACAGAATTACGATCATCGTTCAGTGTTTTTCCATAATAGTTATACATCATCAGATAACCAGCTATATTTTCTTCTGTTCCATCTTCTTCTACATAAAAATCGTAACCATCAACGTTGTTAAAGAAGAGGTTTTTGTTAAATAAGACGTTAAACGGTTTTTTACTTGGGGTAGATATTAAAGCAACCGCTGCTGTTTTTGAATTCACAAATACATTTCCAAAGTTTCCGTCTGCGCCTGTACCAAACCAGCTTCCATCACAATTCATATAGAAACCATAATCATTATCTTTAAAATAATTGTAGCTGCATGCGGCGACTACTCCTGTTTCGGTCGATATCACAGCATAATCATAATCACTAAAGGAACACGACATTATCCACGATATATCTGCAAGATTTGTATTATTTTTTTCAGCAATCATTCCAACTTTTTTGCCAGAATATTCTCTTCCCTTTTTATCGTTGTAATTAACATTAGAAGAAGCCACCATATCAAGGTGTTCAAATTTGATTCTTCCGCCATTGACTACAAAGCCTCCCCTGATTCTTGTTGGAGCTTCTCTGTGGTGTGTGTCATCTGTAACAAAACCGCTGAAGGTCATGGAATTGGTTTGATTTGCGTTTACAAAGTCCTGCATATTAATGTGATACATTCCTTCATACTCACCTTCCGGAAGAACAACAATAACATTCTGAGGTTTTTTCCTGTTTATTTCTTTCCCATATAGCCCTTCTAATTTGCCATATGAATCACCAGAACTTGGATTAAAATAATCTTCAAAATGTGACATTTGATCATTATTAAGATAAATAACGATATCTTCGTAATCTATCACTTCATATTCTTGAATTGATGTTAAAGGGATTACTTCTTCACCTACATGCAGATTGAATGTTGTTTTGAATATTGCTTTTCCAGCATAATTTGCATCAATTATCAGTTCAAACTTGTCACAGCTTACACCGAAAACACTTATTTTTTCATTCTCATTGCGAACTATCTGAACTGCATTGGGATCAATCGTTGAAGAAGGATCCAATTCAACCTTCAGATCAGATATACTGTCCATTATGTTTTGAGGGGCAACTTCTTTGTTCGCTTGCTGCTGTTTGGTACCTACAAAAGCTGAACGAAACCTCCGAATGCTTCCCATTTGATCAATCGGCCTGTAATCAACCATAAATGCGTTCTCGGTGGTAGATTCTCCTGTCCAATCGACCAAACCAAAATAATATTTAGTAGTACCAAATTTATATGAAGCTAATGTAGTATCTTCGTCGTCATCGTTATCAGAGAATTTCAGGGTTACAGAAAAATTGGTTATTTCCGTGTTGTTTTTCTTATATTTAACAACATAATCGCCGGCTTTGCTCGTACGGAAAGTCATCTTATCGCCATCATGATTTGTTATTATTAAATCTGAACTTTTATCAACTTTCCCGGGATCAGCTGAACTTCTACTTCCATTTTCATCAACATATACAAGCATCAGTACATAATCTTTATTTATGCTGAGCTCTTTTTCGTTTGTGTAATGACTGAAATCCGGGTCGTCAATAGGTGATTCATTCCCTGTATAAATATAAAGACCTTGATCAAATTTTTCAGGAAATGTTATTGTAACTTCAGACCCGTTATATGAGAGTTTGTATTTTCCGCTATTTGCAGCATTTGCGGTCATAAACTGATTATCAAAATCTGCAACAGTTAATTGCAATCCTTCCGGTTTACTGAGACTTGCATTATCCAATTTGATAGCAGTCCTCTTCATGACGCCGTCGATAATCTCTACATATGCGAGCCCAAAAGTGGTACTTGGTGTAACGCTAGCTTCTTTATAGTATTTATCAAGATCCATACCATCTGCCGGTCCTGATGATCCCCTATACAAATAGAAACCAGGTTCTAAGTTTTCTAATAATGTCACATCAGCTGAAGACCCACTGTATGTGACCGTATACTTACCTGTTTGAGTAGCTTTTGCCGTTACATATTTATCATTATCAGCTGGCGTCAGTGTCAAACCTTCTGGTATCGTTACATTATTACTTTGAATTATACTTCTGGTCTCGTTTTCGCCATTTTTAGTAACATATACGAAAGAAAATCTCTTGTCTGTTGTTACAGTTGCGTTTTTGGTGAAGTATTCTAATTTCGTCTCATCGGCAAGATTATCTTCGTAACCTGTATAAATATACAAACCGGTTTCTAAAGTATCTGCTTTTACTGTCTGATTATTCAAAAACAAAGATGCCGTAATCATCATTATTATCATGAATAATCTGATTATTCTTTTTATATACATATGTTATTATCCCCTTCGGTTTCTTTAATAATACATCTCGTAAAAAGGGTCGGTCAAGAAGCTGAAAACGGGGTTTATTTGGATGAAAATCCCTGTTTTAATCCTTTTAACAGCATAACAAGAACCACAGTTTATAATTCTTAACCATTCATAATTTTTTTCTATTAACTGTTATTATTCTTAGCGTCATGTTTCATCCTGAAAAATAAAGGCTCACTTGATTTTGTTTTCCGAAAAACTGTAAATGACTATAAGACATATGACAGATTCGTCAAAGTCGAAATAGATGACAAAGAGATCAGATCATACAAAGTCAAAAAAGGCAATCTCATCATTACGCTTGACTCTTCCTATCTGAACAAACTATCTGCAGGATCACACACCATGAAAGTATTCTTTACAGACGGAAGCTGTTCTACTTCATCTATTGTTGAAAAGAAACAGGAATCTTATTCTCTGCCGGTCACCGGAATAAACTGAAGATATATAAAAACAGGGTCTGAATATAAACCCTGTTTTACTTTATTAACATCACCTGATCATGGAACCGATCTGGGCAGCCAGCGAAACATCGTTGATGGCTTCACCGATACTTTTCCAGTCCATCCAGTATTCAAAACCGTGATACCACTCTGACGTCAGTTTCAGATCCGATCCTCCTGAACTCATCAGCAGGACACATTCTTTAGGTCTGACTTCATAGTTGTTGCGGAAAACCGCGTAGAGACGATCGACGGCGGTCTTCAGGATCCCGGACAAGGTCCAGAAATAGACCGGTGAAGCAAAGACTATCACATCGGCTTCAAAGAAGGCTTCATAGATCTTCGTCATGTCATCTTCCTGGATACAGGGATTCCTGCTTCCTGGTTCTTTCTTTGAACACTCCTGACAGTCCAGACAGTCACGGATGTTCATATCGATGAGTTGGAATTCCTTTATCTCATTGCCGTTGGCTTCAGCTGCCCTGGAAAAGGCACTGATCATTTCAGCCGTCTTTCCGTCTTTCTTTCCGGCACCGTTGAGGATCATGATCTTTCTGACAGGTGTCTTTTCCTTAATATCTGCACCCATATCTTAAAACCCTTTCTATTTCTTATAATTGCTTCCGATGATCCTGGCAGTAAAGGAAGAAGGAAACAGTTTACAGAAAAGCGTATACAGACGATAATACAGAGTTGGCACATAGGAAGCCTTGCCTTTTTCCGCCTGATCAAGTGCACCGTTGGCAACTTTCTCCATGTCTAGGAAAGGCATGGAAAGCAGACTCTTTTTTCGTAAGTCGCTGCGATCCATCGCGGTATTCATACCACCCGGGGAAAGTACCATAACATTGATCCCTTTTTCCTTGAGCTCTTCGTGTAAAGCCAGAGACAGCGATCTCACAAAAGCTTTGGATGCTGCATAGACGGCATCACCCGGTACGGGAGAGAAGGCATAGATCGAAGCAGTATGGATGATGGAACTTCCCTCACGCATAAAAGGGATACACGTTTTATCGATCCGCATCACGGCTTCGGAATTTACTCTTACGGTATTGACGAGTTTTCTTTCCGGTGCCTCCTCAAAGGAAGCGACGGTCTCAACACCGGCATTGTTTATCAGGATGCGGATGTCAGCGTTATTATCTTCAAGCAGCTTATTCAGATAAACATAAGAATCATCTTCTGAAAGATTCATTAAAACAGGCCTGATCTTAGGATCGTTTCCTGAAACTTCTTTCATCTTGTCTTCCTGGATATCGATGATCCAGTATTCATCAAGTTCAGGATATCTTTTTCTGATTGTTTTGAGATAAACGGCTCCGAGTCCGGAGCCGCCTCCGGTAATGATGGCGACCTTCATATTGTTACACTCGTTTTCAATCTTTTCTGTTTTCAAACAGTTTCTTCAGATTCACATCGAACGGCGGATAGACGATACCCTGATCAGTGATGATGCCGGTAAGCAGTTCATGATCCGTGACATCGAAAGACGGGTTATAACATTTAACACCTTCCGGAGCCATCGGTTCTTTATACCACATCGTTCTGATCTCTTCCGGATCTCTAAGTTCGATCTTGATATCTGAACCAGTCGGACAGTTCGTGTCGATTGTAGAGGTCGGTCCGCAGGAATAGACAGGGATGCCGTAATGCTTAGCCAGGATCGCCACACCGGAAGTACCGATCTTGTTGGCGACATCACCATTGGCAGCGATACGGTCACAGCCGACGAAGCAGGCCTGTACCCAGCCGTTCTTCATGACCTGTGATGCCATGTTGTCACAGATAAGTGTCACATCGACACCGGCTTTATGCAGTTCGTATGAGGTGAGTCTGGCACCCTGTAATAACGGTCTGGTCTCGTCCGCATAGACATGGAAGTCGATCCCTCTTTCCTTGCCTAAGAGCGCCGGTCCGATTGCTGTTCCGTATTTGGAAGTTGCTAATGGTCCGGTGTTGCAGTGAGTAAGGATACCGTCTCCCGGTTTCAGTAAGGACAGACCATATTCTGATACGCGATAGCACATCTCGATATCTTCGTTGTGGATGGCGATACTTTCATCATGAAGCAGATTGATGATCTTTTTAACGTCATCATTGTCTTCCACGATCTTCAGCATCCTCTTCACCGCCCAGCTGAGATTGACGGCCGTCGGACGTGAAGAGATCAGGTAATCACCTTTCTCTGTCAGTTTCTCTTTAAAAGATGCATACGGTTCGTTCTCCAGCTGTCTGGCCAGGATATAGATACCGTAGGCAGCACAGATACCGATGGCCGGTGCTCCGCGCACCGCCAGTCTTTTGATCGCATCATAGATCTTCTCAGCTGTATCAAGATCAAGATAGATAGTCCTGTTAGGCAGTTCAGTCTGATCGAGGATGATCACACTTCTTTCATCTTCCGAAAGGTGGACACTTCCGCCCATCCTGTCTTCATATGTCGCTTTCATATCCTTACCTGTCCTTTCTTTCTCTGTAGAACTTCAGCAGTGTTTCTTTTTCTGCTTCCGTGAATCTTCTCTCGCTTCCCAGTTTTCTTACTTCACTGTCGATCATCGCCAGTTTTTCGATCGCTTCCGTTTTGCTGAAAGCTTCCTGCAGCGTTCTGGCGCTGGATACGGCTCCATGGTTTCCGACCAGTACGGAGTCTTTATCTTCATCGATGAAGTATTTTCTGAAATCAGCACTAATGTCATCAGTTCCCGGAGCACCATATGAACATACCGGGATCTCACCGCCAAAAAACATATAGGTCTCAGCCATACTGACGCTGATCGGTATACCGGCTACCGCATAGGCCGTTGCGTATGGTGAGTGAGTATGGACAACAGCTTTCAGATCATCGCGCAGTCTGTAGATAGCCAGATGCATCCGGTATTCCGAAGATGGAGATCTTCCGTTATCATTCAGTCTGCTTCCTTCCATATCGATCTCAACGACATCTTCGGCCGTGATCTGATCCTTCTCCATCTGTGACGGGGTGATCAGTACACAGTCATCCATCCTCATTGAGATGTTTCCTTCAAACATATTGATCATGCCGGCGTCATAAAGACGCAGAAAACGGCTGACGATCTCTTCTTTCTCTTTCCGGTAACGAAGCATAAATCGGTCCTCCTGGCTATTATCTCTTATTCTCTTTATAACTCTATGATACAACAGGAGATCGTCGCTTTAGGTCCGTTCAGTGATTTTGGATATAATAATCCTGAAGGCAGGACAAAGCTATGAAAACACTGTATTACAACGGAAAGATCTATACCGGTGAAGGATCAGCGGAAGCATTCATCACTGAAGGTGACCGTTTCATTAAGGTCGGAACAAACGAAGAACTGCTTAAGGATGAATACGATGAGAAAGTCGACCTTGAACAGAAATTCGTCTGTGCCGGATTCAATGATTCCCATATGCATCTGATCGGTCTGGGCAATGCGCTCAATGTCGCCAAGCTGGATGAGCATTCCGATTCTCTGGAAGGCATGCTGGAATATTTGAAGGGATTCAAAAACGAAAAAAACATCACTGAAGGTCAGTGGATCAAAGGCAGAGGCTGGAACCAGGATTATTTCACTGATGTAAAAAGGATGCCCAGTAAGCATGATCTTGATAAATTGTTTGCGGATAATCCGGTCATCCTGACCAGAGCCTGCGGACATTGTGCCGTGTTGAATTCTCTGGCTCTGAAACTTACTCATGTCGAAGAAGATACACCTGCCCCGCTGGGCGGAGCCATCGATTATGAGAACGGTCTTTTATATGACAACGCCATCGACATGATCGAAGGCTATATCCCTGCCCCATCCAAAGATGAAATAAAACAGATGATCAAAAGCTCTTCAGCTTTCCTGAACAGCTTTGGTATAACTTCATCTCAAAGCGACGACTATTCCTCTTTCAGACAACTCCCGTTTGAAGTCATCAACGATGCCTATAAAGAAATGATCGCCAGTGGTGAACTTACGGTCAGAGTCTATGAACAGTCCAACTTCACTGACCTGAATGAACTTGACCGCTTCGTCAAAGCCGGCAATGTGACAGGCGTTGGCGATCTGATGTTCAAGATCGGGCCTTTGAAGATGCTGGGAGACGGATCACTGGGTTCGAGAAGTGCCAATCTTTCCATCCCGTATAATGATGATCCTGATACCTGCGGATTCTGTCTGTTCAGCGATGAACAGATGAACGCCATGGTCGCTTATGCGAACAGTCATAATATGCCGGTAGCAGTTCATGCCATCGGTGACAAATGTCTCGATCAGGTCCTCAATGCCATCGAGCTGGCTTTAAAGGAACATCCGCGAGAAGATCACCGTCACGGTATCGTCCACTGTCAGATCTCAAGACCGGATCAGCTCAAGAAGATCGCTGAACTCAAACTTCACGTCTATGCCCAGTCGGTCTTCCTGGATTATGACAATCACATCGTTGAAGCCCGTGTGGGCAAGAAACTTGCTTCGACCAGCTACAGCTGGAAGACCCTGATGAAAAACGGTGTAACTGTCTCCAACGGTTCTGATGCACCAGTCGAGATCCCTGATGTCATGAAAGGTATCGAGTGCGCCGTGACCAGGACATCGCTGGATGGAACAGGACCTTATCTTCCTGATGAAGCTTTTACCGTAAAGGAAGCGATCGACTCCTTCACGAAGTGTTCAGCTATCGGCAGCTTTGAAGAAGGCTATAAGGGAATGATTAAAGAGAACTATCTGGCTGATTTCGTCATCCTGGATGCAGATCCGTTTGAAACTGAACCGAAGAGACTTCACGAAATAAAAATAAAAGCCACCTATCTCGGCGGCCATTGTGTATATCAGAACTGATAATACCTTTTAATACATCTTCATCAGCTCGGAAAGTGTTCCAATCTTTTTGACATCATAGCGGCACTGTCTGTCTCCTCTTTTCCAGATCCAGACGGCATCCATGCCCGCTTTGAGTGCTCCATAGATATCATTGCTGAAGACATCTCCGACATAGACGCATTCATCGAGTCTGACGCCCATCCTTTCAGCTGCACATCGGAAGATGGCAGGATCAGGTTTCGTGACACCTGCTTCCTCTGAAGTGAGGATCATATCGAAATATTGCGTGATCCCGGCAGAATCAAGTTTTTCATGCTGAGTCGTAATAAAACCGTTCGTGATGACACCGAGCAGATATTTCTTTTTCAGATACTCCAATGTCTCTACCGTATCATCAAAAGCCAGATGGTATTTTCCGATCAGTTTGTCCCAGATGTCTTTCAGATCGAAATCGAATTTTACTTTGTATCTTTCTTCGATCTGTTTCTGGACATTGGCTTTATTGCAGTTGCCGTACTGTTCAGCGACCAGTGTATCCTGGATCGCTGCTTCCAGCAGCAACTCATCAGAAAAATACGGCTTCAGCAGATCACGATAGAGATTGTAAGCCGCATATTCTCTGTTTCCCAATGTATCATCAAAATCGAACAGGATTGCTTTTATCATAATTTTTATCGAAGGAGGCTCACATAAGCCTCCTTTATTCCTTTATTCTGATTGAACGTACCAGTTCAGCTGCCTGTTTTGCAGCCATTCCGATATGTTCGAACTGTTCCTTGTCGATCATCTCGCTCTTGGCGATCCAGGATCCACCGATACACAGGATATAATCCTTTTCCAGATATTCTCCTGCTGTCTCATAACTTATCCCGCCGGTCGGCATGAACATGATATCTCTGTATGGCGCATGTAATGCTTCCAGCATCTTAACTCCGCCTGAAGCTTCAGCCGGAAAGAATTTCACAGTCCTAAGACCCAGGTCCATAGCCTGTTCTATCTCACTGGCTGTACAGATGCCCGGTATGTACGGATAATTCATCTCACTGCAGTGCTTCGCAACTTTGGGGTTGAGACCGGGAGCGACGATCAGCGATGCTCCGGCAGTCATGGCCTCATCGGCCTGTTCAGGAGAAAGGACCGTTCCGGCCAGGATATACATGTCGGGACAGTTCTCTCTGATCTTTCTGATCGAAGCAGCTGCTGCTTTGGTCCTGAAGGTCACTTCGATACAGTGAAGTCCGCCTTCGTAGAGTGCCTTAGCCAGCGGTACAGCCTTATCCGCATCATTGATACTGACGACCGGGATTATACCGGTCTGTCTGAGCTGTTCAAACATTAGACGTGCTTCTTAATGATATCTAACAGAGCCTTTACATCTTCAGGTCTCGTATTGCCTGTCTCTTTGTCGATGATCGAAGAATAGACGTGCGGAATGAATCTCTTCACGCCGGCATCGACGATGATCTCAACGATCTCTTCAAAGTTCTCCAGATCGATACCACCGGTCGGTTCCAGCATGAAATCATTCTCGGCACAGGCCTTGGCCAGAGCCTTGAGCTCTTCCTTGCAGGCAAGACCGTGCATCGGGAAGAACTTGATCGAAGAGGCACCCATGTCCTTAGCCAGAGCTATGGCTGTGTCGACATCGACGAGTGCCGGATTCTTGGCATCCTTGCTTAAAGGACCGGTACAGATGTTGATCTTGCCGGGTTCACCGCACGGAGCCATCATACAGTTGACGATCGCTTCATCATTGCCGACATTGGCTCTGGTATAGGCGACAGCTGTAAACGTCTGATTGTAGTGATTACATTTGATCTGTTTGGCGATATCACCGACAGCTTTCCACTGCATCGGATTGCCTCCGCCCAGACCGACAGACAGATTGCCTTCCAGCACTTCATTATACTTCTGCATATCCTTTACCGCTTCTTCGACGTTAGGATAATTGGCGGAAAGTACACCGACCAGTACATGTTTCTCACCTGCTTCATAGACTTCTTTGGCGTTCTCCAGAGAACCGCCAAGCACATTAAGCATTACACGATCATTATAGAAATTCATCTTAAGCTCCTTTCATGACCTCTTTGAGTTTGGAAATGATAAGTTCAGTATCACCCTTCACCAGTGGTCTGACATCGAACATGATGACACCCAGATTCAGCTGATTAGGACGGCAGTGGATGGAGGGGTTGCCTTCCTTCAGTTTATTGCTTATCTCAGTGGCTGTCATGCCGCATTCCTTGTCAAAGGTGACCTTCGATCTGTAGATCTTCCTTCCTGCTTCATCCTGCAGTAAAGAGGCGTGGCAGTACGGGATCTTGTTGATCTCTTCATTCAGATAATTGACAGTCTTCAGATGTTCCTCAGCCTGAGCCTCGTGATCGATATTGTCATAACGGTCCATCGCCGCGATCAGACCCATGATCTGTTCCTTGCCGACTTTCATGGCTCTGCCGATACCTGAATACTGTTTCTTGCAATAGGCGATATATTCTTTTTTACCGGTGATGAAACCGGAAGTCGTAGCTTCCAGAGCCTTGGCACCGCTGTAGATGACCAGATCGGCACCCATGGCCACATACTTGCGCATATCCTCTTCAGCAGCCGCATCGACTACCAGAGGCAGGTCATGTCGATGAGCGATCGCGATCATGTCTTCCAGTGACACCATGCCCTTCTGGACACAGTGATGAGACTTGCAGTAAAGCAAGGCGACAGTCTTTTCACCGATCGCTTCTTCGATCTCTTCCGGATAGACCAGGTTCGCATTGCCTACTTCGACAGGTACGGCACCGCCCAGTCTCATGATCGTGGTGATCGGAGCTCCGTATTCCACGGAATGACCCTTCTGCAGGATGACTTCATTCTTTAATCCTGTCGTATCAGGCAGACGGTTCATGATGGACCGCTGGCCTTTGGAGATCAGACCGGCCATGGAGATCGCGATACCGGCGGAAGCACTGCAGGTTACGCAGGAATCTTCTGCTCCGGTATGAGTCGAGATCAGCTCTCCGGCTTTATTTATAAGATCAGCGATGACGACATAATTCTGACCGCCTTCGACCGCTGCTTTCGCAACTTCATCTGACAAAGTCGAAACGCCCAGGTAAGTCATACGGCCGCTGGCATTGACAACTCTCTGTAATCCTATTTTTTCGTAAATTGTTTCCATAGTTCAATCCTGAAAAAGATTGGAGACATCGTCTCCAATCTTTCTTTATTTCTTAGAAGAATGCACCGACGATCATAGCGCCTAAGATAGCACCACCGATGATCGGCTTGTCTAACTTATGCATGATAACGGAACCGATGATAGCACCCACACCGCAAGGGATAGAGTAGCTGATCGCAGATAAGATCGTTAAAGGACCAAGATAACGTCCGGCAGCGTTACCGACACCCATCATGATGTCAGTACCTGAAGCAGACATACCTTCCGGCATAGCTTTTCTTACAGCGATGATGACGATACCGATAACGAGACCGATAAGTCCACCAGCGATAAGAGATACCAGGAAGTTCTCAGTGATCCAGGTCATACCGAGTGACTGGCATAATGCGACCATACCTGTACCGACACCAGTCTGCATAGAGCCACCGATATCAAGGATACCTACCAGCGGTCCTTCCAGGACTCTGGCGATCAGGAAGCCTGCAGCGTAGCCGACAGGAGTAGTCCATTCACCTTCAGTCTTGCCGACGAGCAGCATTGCAGTCTGCGAAGCATCATTGAACAGACCGAAACCGTCATTCAGGAACATGCAGCCTCCGGCGAAGACAGCTGCACCTAATAAAGCTGTTAAGAGAGGGAAAGAATATTCTTTCATCAGTAATTCATGTAATTTCTTCATGTCTTATTCCTCCTTAGAGTCCAAATCCGGACAGAGCAGCCAGAGCTTTTGCCCAGAATCCACGAGCCTGACCGATGACGAGAAGCAGAGCGACGATGACGGCGATCATGATCTTGACCATCTTGGTGAAGCCGTGTTCTTCAATAGATTTACCACAGATGATACCAAGAACAAGACCCGGAACGGCATTGCCCATGATAAGCTGTGTGAGACCGCCTAAGATCGTGCCCCAGACGCCTGTGATCTTGCCTGCATCGAGTGCACCTAACCAGAACAGGATAGGCATGACAAGGTTGACCATGTTGTTGGCAGCAGGTGTCAGAACACCGGCAGCGATAGTAGATAACTTTTCAGGAACGGCAGAAGCCAGCAGAGTCAGAGAGCTGTATACGACAGCACCGACAACTGTACCGACCAGCATCATCTTGGCCGGATCATATAATGTTTCTTCGACCTTCTTGTTCTTGAGCAGTAACAGACCGGCAGCCCAGTTTGGAACGATTCTGTGTGCAACATCCTGAGTTACACCACCACATCCAACAACCGAAGCAGCAGATGAGAAGTAGAATCCCAATCCAAACGAGAAGTGAGCAACTGGGTCCCCCTTACAAGCATTTAATTCACCTAAGGTTCTAAATGCACCCATTGCCTGAATCTCCGGAGCATGGAACATTCTGGCCGCACCGGCAGAAACAGCAGCACCGGCCAATGCACCAATTACCAGAGACTTCAAAAGAATTGTAAGCATATTTTCCTCCTTTGTTTTCTATTGATTCACTGCAGTTTGCAGAAAAATCCTAAAGATATTTGATTTCCAGGATGATCTTTAACTTGACGCGGTAATCCTGGACTTCCCGCGGCATGAAGAATCCGAACAGTTTCTGGATCTTTGTTTTCTCCTCTTCTTCGAGGATATAGACATCAACAGCGTGGACATCGACCAGAACCTCATTCTCTCCTACAGCAGCGTAGGATTCATTCTTGATCTTGCCGAAAGCGGTACCTATGGCTTCTTTTCTGTTCTTGCCATAAGCCTCGATCTCGACAGCTTTTTCCATTTTCTTCAGTGAAGATTTGTTTTCAGCCATGATTATTGATTCTTCTTGAGCCAGGCTTTGACGATCCTCTCGCCGAGCTCTTCCTTATCCATGAAACCGAATCCCAGAGCGACGATATCATCGGCTACAGCCTTCTCGCCTTCTTCGATGGATCTCATGCCATAGCGGCACTTGTATCCGTGCTTGTTCTGGGCATTGAGTGCACCGGCACCACCCGAACCACAGAAGCTGATACCCAGATCCGCATTCTTTTCCTTCATGACATCGCCGAGTTTCATATCAGCAGCCATGCCCGGGATCGTATAAGCTTCACCACCGGCCTTGACGACACCGTCAGCGACATGCTGGCCTTTTCCCATGCGATCTCCAATTACAACGATCGGTCTACCCATATTCTTTTCTTCCTCACTTTCTTTTTCAGATTCCTGTAATGCATTCTGAATATGAATCGCCACAAGGGCTATTTCCGCTTTATCCAGAGTAACCTGCTTCAGATCCTCGATCATCTTGAGTGAATCCTTTGCCAGTCCGATCGCTTTAGGATCGATCTGATCAAGGATCTCATCTCCCAGATCCGGCAGTTTCTCATCCTTCTCGAGTCTCTGGAACATCGCAAACAGATGATTCAGAAACCCGACGACCGTATTCTCATCAAAGCTGACACCTTTTTCATTCAGATAATCCAGCACTTTCAGCGAATACGTTTCAGCCTCTTCTTTGATGCTGTCATCGATCTTCAGTACTTCTTCGATCGATTCGATTACTTCTCTCTTGATCATGTTATTTCTTCAACTCAACTTTTCCGTTAACGATCGCATAATGAACGACGATCCTGGTAGTGCCCTTCAGTTCATTCTTGTCGGAATCGAGATACTCATATTCACCGTTCTCGACTTCGAAGATTGTGAAATCACCGCAATAGCCTTCTTTGATCTTGCCGATCGGTACAGAGAACTTGAAGTACTGTGCCGGTCTGGCTGTGACCATCTCGACCACATCTTCCAGGGTGATACCCAAAGCCATCATCTTGTCCATCGTCAGAGTCAGTGAATAGACCGGTCCATCGATGTTGCGGGCATGAAGATCTGTTGAGACCGTATCAGGCAGGAAACCCTGCGGGAAGGCGATCTTCGCGGTCTTGAACGAGAAGCTAGCTTCACCGTGTCCGACATCGAACAGTACTCCTCTGGCTCTGGCACGCAATGCTTCCTGTTTGACCCTTCCGTCTTTCAGGATCCAGTTGCTCTCCTTGCCATGGAAGGTATGGGTGATCATGTCACCTTCACCTAAGGTATCGAGAACTTCTTCGATATAAGGCAAGGCTCTGCCGATATGGACATATAGCGGCAATCCGATCTTTCTGGCAAATGCTTCAGCCTGCTGGATCGGTTTGATGCCCAGTTCACCGACTGTCGTATTTGACGCTCTGGCCTTGATGGCACAGATATATTTCTTGTTTTCTTCATATACTCTTTCCGCCAGATCGAAATCATATTTGCTTTCATCGTCTGCTTCCGGAGTGATCTCCAGACCTCTCTTGGAGAAATGCATCCCCGAGAAGACTCTGGTCCTTGACGGCTTGATGACGGTATCGATGAATTCCTGCAGTGTCTCCGGTCCGGCCGTTCCGGCATCACAGACTGTCGTTACACCTGATTCCACACCGACTCTGTCCGCATCGACGCCTAACGACTTGCTTCTTTTGAAGATATGCGTGTGGATATCGATGAAACCCGGTGCGACATAGAGACCGGTGCAGTCAACGACTTCCGCATCCTTATCTTCTATACCTTCAGCGATCTTCCTAATATAACCATCTTCTACCAGGACATCTGCCTTGTATCTGACAAGTCTTTCTGACTTGTCGATCAGATATCCGTTTTTCAGCAGCAGCTTTCCCATTTTGACCTCCGTACGATATTTCAATTATGTTTAATAAAATGCGTTCTTTTTTCTTCAATTACATTATCTCCGGTGTTAAATACAAAGAAAAGCGGTTTTTATTTCATTGATTGGTGCAATTCTTTGTACTTATCTTAAGAAAAATGATATATAAAAACGCCTGAAAGTCCTGATTAATGCCTTTTTATTCACTTCATATTAAGTTATACTGAAACTGTATGATAATCTGCACTCTTAGTGCAAAATTCTGTTTTTTCAGGTAAAGGGGACGCAAAAATGCTGAATAGACGCCAGAAACTGATGATCAGAGACCTGGAAAGGTCCGCTATAGCCATCACCGCCAGACAGCTGGCGGAGAAACACAACGTCTCTTTAAGGACGGTCCGCAACGATATCGAAGAGATAGCTTCCTATCTCCGGGAACAGAACATCGAATTCATCCGGATCCCTTCTCAGGGCATGCGGATCATCACGGACAAAGAGATCTCCTCCAAACTGAACAAAGTCCTCAAGAATTCTGAGTTCCCTTATCTGGACAATACTCAACGTTCCATAATATTGCTTTTCAATTTCCTGTTTCTTAACGGACCGCTTTCTACCGTCGATCTGTGTGAGACTTTCGATGTCTCCAAAGGTACGATCATTTCAACTGTGCAATATGCCAACCGAGCCATGAAAGAACGCAACCTGAAACTTGTCCGCCATCAGAACAAGGGTTACCGCCTTGACGGCACGCTCAAGAACATCATCAAAGGCTGTGAAGAGCTGATCAGACTGGAAAGTGAAGAACTCGTCTATAATACTCTGATCTGTAAAGACAATCATTTCATCACTGATGAAGAGGAGATCAAACTCCAGCAGACCCTGCAGTATATCTCCAACGATCTTGCCCTATATATCTCCCATCACCTCTTTCTGAGTTTCATGCTGTACTGCGTCGTCTGCCGCTCCAGGGAAAACAAGCGATCTCACATCTTCAGAAACGATGAGAAAGAAGATAAGCTTGCCAAACTCGCCTCTTCACTTGAAGAACTTTTCAGTATCCATCTCAATAAAGAAGCGATCGATGTCCTCAAACATCTTCTGAGCGGTTCGACCGACTACTCTGCCAATACTTCTGAAGTCGATCCTGACAGCAGACTGCCGGAAGCCGTCGATACGATGATCGACTATGTCAACAGTTCCGGCATGTATCAGATCAATGATGCCGATACATTAAGAGTCGACCTGCTCGTGCACCTGAAGAGTACGATCGATGCGATCCGTTCAGGTCTGCCTAGAGACAATCCGCTGCTGGATGAGATCAGAAGCTCCTATCCGAATGAATTCAATCTGATCAAATCGGCTGCTCAGAAATTCACGCAGTTCTATCCACTGAAACTTGATGACGATGAAGTCGGTTATCTTACTTTATACTTCCTGAGAAGTTTCGATAAAGTCGAGAAGATGCAGGAAACAAAAGTCATGGTCGTCTGCAATACCGGTCGTTCAGCTTCAAAACTGCTCGCCACCCGTCTCATCAACAACATTCCGGATATCCATATCGTCTCCATGAGCTCGATCTACAACATCAGTCATAACCCCAGGATCCTCGACAACGTCGACTTCGTGATCTCCACGATCCCCATCCAGGATATCAGTAAGCCCTACGTTGTTATCTCTCCACTTTTACAGAAAAGCGAGATCAGTAAAGTCAAGGAAGCTATCTGGCTGGCCAAGAGCGAGATCCAGCTCGATGATTCACTGGAAGTCGTAACTTCATCGATCCTGGAAGAAGAGAACACAAAGCTTGAAGCGAACGAATCCTTTGAGACGCGTAAGGAATACTACGATGCCAAAAACATCATCCCTTATCAGGTTAGTACGCTCTTAGGAGAAGTATCCATGAACCTGTTCTATCTGATCTCGGATCTTTATCCCAAAGGCATCCCGACTGCAGCCTTCGGCAATGTTTCGGGTATCTATGCCCATGTGCTGATGGCGGTTCCCCGCTGGCAGCGGAAAGAATTCATCGAACCGGGTAATGATGAAGAGCTGATCAGACAGAACCGAAAACAGTATGAAGCCATAAAAAAATACCTGCATCAGGAATCTGAACGCTTAGGTATCTTTATTCCGGACAGCGAAATACTCGCCATCCTGCGTTATTATGTCTACTGATCGTGATCCAGATGATACTTGTGGAAAGCACCGATCATGTTCGCATCATTGCCGAAACGGCAGGCTATGACCTTCGGTCTTCTTACGAAATAAAACAGTTCCTGTTCCATCCTGTCGAAGCCATCTTCGATCAGATCATATAAAACCTTCTGTGAACTGATTCCTCCGCCTAAAGCGAACACATCCGGATCAAATGTGACCTGCAGATTATACATCTGGATACACAGTTCATAGGCAAACTCCTTAAGTGCTTCGAGCACTTTTTCATTACCCTCATTAGCCAGCTCAAAGATCTGTGTTCCGCTTAATTCTTCTTCAGTCTCTAACTTCTGCTGTACCTTGACCATCAGACCGTGTGCCCCGCATCTGCCCGCAAAAGTCTCCCCAAAATCCAGGCTGTGATAATCGACATTGACGAATGATAATTCACCTGCCGAATAATGCTTACCGTAAACGATCTTATGATCAAAGATCAGACAGCCGCCTATCGCATGACCCAGCGTCATGATCACCGCGTTATCGATATCCTTCAGACATCCGTAACCAAGTTCCGCATAGGCGGCAGCCTTGGCATCGTTTTCTACACTTACCGGAACACCTGTCCTATCCTCCAGCAGTTTCTTCAGATCGACATCATGAACTATACGGTCATAGGCACCTCCGGTATAGAAATAACCGCTTTTGGGATCTATAATACCCGGCATCGAAAAAGACACGCCTTCAACTTCCCCTCTATAGCGGTCATACAGCTGTCCCAATGCTTCGACATAAGCCTCCAGGCTTGTGCTGTCAGGCACAAAACGGCCTTTTTCTGTGATATTCAGCTCTTCATCGATGATACCGTGCTTGACACTTGTACCGCCGACATCGACACATAACAGTTTCATGGTATTTCTCCGTAAATTTCATTACTAATATTATAAAATATAGATATGAGTATCGACAGAAAACCAATGTTACATCTGTTTATAATAGTTGAAGCTTTTCTGGTGGTATTCAATGTCGCCTCGATCTTCGCCGAAAAGAATGATGAAGGCAGTTTCATTCCCGGAGATCCTCTGGCAGCAGCGATACTGTCGATGAATTCGATCGACAAAACGTTCAAACTCCCGCTTACCGTCGAACAGATGAATGAACAGTCTGATTCCTATCTGGTCTATAAAGCAGAGATCGAAGAAGAAGGAACTATCATCTATTCCACTGCCAATTCAGGAGCCTACCGTTACGGACCTTCGATCATGAAATATGAAGACGGAACGATGGACGCCTGGTTCTCTTCCCCGGGCAATAACAGCACTGAATGGGACTGGATCCGTTACCGTCATTATGACGGTGAGAACTGGTCCGGTGAAAGGATCGTCTTAAGACCGACTTCAGGTTCGAAAGACCGCTGCTCGGTCTGTGATCCGGGTGTCGTATATTTCAACGGTTATTACTATCTGGCCTATACTTCTACAGCCGATTCCGGCCGAAAAGGCTACAACAACTCTGCCTTTGTCGCCCGCAGTGAAAATCCTGACGGTCCATATGAGAAATGGAATGGTGAAGGCTGGGGCGGATATCCTGAACCGATCATCAAATATGATGGTGATCCAAACGGCTGGGGCATCGGTGAAGTGAGTTTCGTCATCCGTGATGATGACCTGTTCATCTACTATACTTATTTTGATACCAACGGCGGTAGTACCCATCTGGCCAAGGCTGATCTCACTGAAAACTGGCCATTGACCATCAGAGAAAAAGGTCCGGTCTGTCCGTTCGATAATAATGATTCACTGGATGTCGTCTATTGTGATGAACTAGATTCCTTCCTGGCCTTCTCCATCGAATATAGGATGTCTGAAGGATCAAGACTCATCGTTTACGAATCAGATGACGGCAAGAATTTCTCTTCTGTTACAACGAGAAAGACCAACATCGAAGACTACGCTCATAACCTTGGCATATCCAAAAACACTGACGGTCACATCTCCCTAAGTGACGACTTACTTATAGGCTATGCCTTTGGCCGTTACTGGGGACGCTGGTCGACTATCTTCCAAAAGATGGAACTGGATGTAGAGAAACACAGTTCCTGATCAGTTAAGTTTATAAACGGAGCTCTTACAGCTCCGTTGTTTTTTATCTTCTGCGACGATCCTTGCCGGAACTTACATAATACTGTTCCTTAGCGTTGTACATCAGTTCATCAGCGATCTTGCTCAAACCGCTCAGTGACTCGGAAGGATGCTCACGATATACGGCATATCCGCAGGACACACTGAGTTCCTTTACTTCTTCACCTGACCATTCATTGAATGCCTTATCAAGCTTTTCCTGTATGTCTTTCAGTTTATCTTTAGGAATATTCAGGATAGCCGCAAACTCATCGCCACCGATCCTGTAGATCTTGCCATAATCTGATAAAACAGAAGTCAGACAGCTTGCTGCACCGTTGATCAGTTCATCACCGGCGTGATGTCCGATCGTGTCGTTGGCAGCTTTTAAGCCATTCACATCGGCGATCAGATAGACCAGATCCTCATGCAGAGGCTTGTCGTTCATGCTGTTCTTGTCTTCTTCAAATGCTCTCCTGTTGAGCAGACCGGTATTCTTGTCTCTGAATGAAGCATCCGTCAGGTCGTTTGTCTTTCTCATGATCTTTCTGGTCTCAAATACCAGGATGCCCATGACCAGGCCAAACAGCAGGACGTTCAGCAGGATAACACCTAAATACTGGCTTCCGATCTGTGTACCGTTACTTCTGATGACCAGAAACCAGTCCATGCTTTCAAGATACTTGACTACGGCATAACGTCCGCCGCCCAGATCCTGATAGATATACTCGTTACTGTAGGCTTTTTCCAGATCGATATCATCAAGATAGACTTTCTGGATATTTTCAAGATCTGAATCGACCTGTACCAGATGATTAGGATCGACCAGATTGATCTTCACATTGTATTCTTCTTCCAGCGAATTAAACAGTTCCTGGCTCTTCTTCATGTGAAAACCGACGCCGCATACACCGAGCAGATCTCCTCTTTTGTTGTTTATCTTGGCATCGACAAAAACTGTCCAGGTATTCTGATGAGTCTGGTCGATATCGACATCCAGATCATAATCCTGAATGGATGAAATAAATTTAGGATACCAGCTGTCACGAACATCATTTTCAGGATCGATGATCTTGTAGATACCACTGTAAGTGTAATAACGTCTGCTCTTTTCAGAAACCAGGAATGACGACTCATGATCAAAACCGTTTCTGATACCTAAAAGGAAATCCTCTATTATCTTGGCAGCTTCTTCTTCACTCACCTGATCTTCTTTTTCCAGCATATCGATCAGGAAACGGTCATTGGCCATCGTTCTGGCAATGACTACCGGCTCACTAAGTTCGATACTTATCGTGTCATAGATCTGAGCAGCCAGCACTCTGTTGAGTTCCTGCTGATTGCGTAGAGCCATATAGTGTAATGAACCGATCGAAAGAGCTGTCGACAGCAGGAAACTGACGATAACGACGATGAATGACAGTTTGATTACACGGTTCTGATTCATGGATAAATTCGTTCTATATTACCAATATTTTAGCGCTTTTTCAGCAAATAGAAAAAGAGGATGCATCATCTTGCACCCTCTTTGATTCATAATCGCTTTCTTATTTTGATTTAGGTCCTTTGTAGTAGAAGCCCATCATCGTCAGGTCATCGAACTGTGGAGCTTCACCGACGAATTCATCGACATCTTTTCTGACGGCCGGCAAGAGCTGGTTGACATTTAAATCAAGATTGTTGTTCAGTGCTTTCAGCATTCTTTCGGTTCCATACAGTTCACCATTCGCATTGGTAGCTTCCGGAACACCATCAGTATAGACGAAGATCGTATCGCCTGGTTCAAGCTGGAATTCGTGCTCTTTGAAGACAGCTCCATCAAAAGCCGCAACAGCCAGTGAATGACGGTATTCGATCAGTTCATATGCTCCGTCTTTGTGACGCAGTACCGGGTGTTCGTGTCCGGCGTTGGCCGCCATACCTTTACCGGTCTGGACATCGATGATCGCAAACCAGACAGTGACGAACATTTCAGCGGCATTGCCTTCACACAGTTGTTCATTTACGAAGCCCAGGATCTCAGCCGGTCCTCCGCCCATCATCGCTCTGTTTTTGATCAGAGTCTTGGAAATCACCATGAACAGAGCAGCCGGTATACCTTTACCGGAAACGTCAGCCATGACCAGACCTATATGATTGTCATCCAGCATGAAGAAGTCGTAGAAGTCTCCACCGACTTCCTTAGCCGGATTCATTGAAGCATAGATCTCGAATTCTTCTCTTTCCGGGAAAGCCGGGAAGATCCTTGGAAGCATGTCAGCCTGAATGTTGGTGGCAACATTCAGCTCGGCTCCGATCCTCTCTTTTTCCTTGGTGACGGTGACCAGATCGCTCATGTATCTCTTCATGTCGGCAAACATCTTCATCATGGAATCAGAGAGTGATTCCATTTCATCGCCGGTCTTGATGTTCTGATCGATGATCCTGAGATCGTTTGGATGTTCAGCGGTACGTGAGCTTTCTACGAAGCTTACTGATGTCTCTTCAAGTCTCTTGAGCGGATCGATGACACGGTTCTGCAGCCAGTTGTACATGATACCGACAGCTGCTGCTGCCAGCACCAGGATAACAGCTCCCAGCATCAGCAGATATCTCATAAAGACACTCTGTATCTCAGCCATGGAGACATCGACACCCAGAACAGCGATGGCTTTTCCGGCCTTGTTTTTGATCGGAGTGATACCGGTGTAGTCATAGCCATATTCAGTCTTGTTTGTGAAATAGCTGATCCCGTCTTTGTTCATACCCTCGAGATACTGTCCTGCAACCTTGGCAGAATAGTCTTCACCGGTCAGACTTCCCAGTTCAACAGAATAGTAATCATAGTCGATGACTCTTTCTTCGGCCGTGATACCGACCATGACGTTACGGACGTTGTCTGTCTCGTTGGTGTTGAGCGGTTCGATGATATAGATAAATTCGATATCGAAATTCTCCTTGATACGATCAAGGAAAGCCTGAGTCTCTTCGAATTTTTCAGACTTGGTCTTTGTGCTGACACAGTTCTGCATATCGTCGGCATCGATCTCGGTCATCGCCAGCTGAAGGACGTCTCTGATATAGCCCTGATACTTGTCGATCATGCCGCGATAGTAGGTAACAAAACCGAAGATACCCAGCAGGATACATACCAGCAGGATAAAGATGGCGCAACCTACCAGCAGTGATCTGCCGATTGATTTGTATTTCTCATTCATCATTCTTCTGTTCCTTTCTGTTAAGGATATAGTGTAAGGCTCCAGAGCCTGTAATGTAAGCCAAGAAGGTCATAAACATCGTTGGGGTCGCACCAAGCAGTCTCGCAAAGACGATCGGACCGAGCGATTCACCGATGTTCTCGGAGAAGTTGTAGAGTCCCATGGCCCTGTCTTCTCCATATTCGGCAGTAGCTTCCTGTTTCAGATAGTAAGTCTGCTGACTCGGTTTGCCGAATGATGCACTGATGCCCAGCAGTACGAGAGCAGCGATCACGCCGAAGGTCTCGCCGTTGATCACAAAGACCGTCAGAGCCAGGACATTGATGGCCAGAGCCAGATAGATGGCACGGTCACCTATACGTTTGCCGACTGTATCCGACAGCGTGTCACCGAAGATGACGGCGATCTCTGAGTACAGCATCAGCAGTACCGATACGACTGTTTCATTATAACCCATGCCTTCCGCAAAGATCGGCACAAAGTAGAAGACGAAACTGTTGAAGACGATATACGGGTTCTGTATCAGAACGATGAAAGACCAGATCACCTTGCGGGCGATGAAGCCCAGGGTCGTCAGATTGCCTTTTTCCTCGCTCTTTTCTTCTTTGGAGATCGCAATATTTTCAAACTGTTTTGCCAGTTTTATACCCAGCAGTAACATCAGTCCCCAGATGATCGCAACAGCCAGGAAGACATAGCGCTGACCGAGTGCTGTCGCCAGCAGACCGCCAAGGATCATACCGAAGTTGATGCCTGATAGCGAAGCGGAGTTGTAGGTCGAGAAACAGCCCTGTCTCTCGTTTTCATCATTGATGTAGGCAAGGATCACGTAGATCGCATTACTGATAAGTCCGACACCGATACCATCCAGCAGCAATCCGGCAGCTACAGCTGGATATCCCGGTACAAGCAGGATGATCAGGTTTCCGACTAAGGAGAACAGCGTCGCAGCTGCAAAGATCTTCTTCACACCAAAGCGGCGGACCATCTTCGCACAGAACAGTGACATGATACCCATGACAAAGATATTGACTGTCATCGGTAATGATGCGATCAGTTCTCTGCTTCCCTCCGGGAACAGGTCACAGCGGCGCAGGATATAGACCGGCAGGAATGATGAAGCCAGGTTGAAGGCCGTGAAGACCGCAAAAACCATTATTCTGATCATGTGGACAGGTATGGCCTTGTCTCCGACTTTTTCTTTTCTTTCCAGATATTCACGATGGGCGTTAACCAGCGCGATCGACTCGGTCATGATGATCGAGATCAGCAGCAGGATGACGACGATCGACAGCAGTACACGTCTCTGCATGCCTTCGATCATCTCATCGACGACGAAGGTATCGGCACCGACAGCTACGACACCGACGACTTTATCATTTCCGTTGATGATCGGAACTTTGACGGAAAGATATGTACCGGATACGTCTTCGATCGTATCATCCCAGACTGTCTGAGCAGTCCGATATACTTCTTCGACTTCCGCATACTCTACTTCATCCAGCGGGAAGTAGACACCGATCGACTGGTCGAGATAGGCAATACCATGTCCGCTCTCACCACTCTCATCAAGACGCAGGATATTGCAGTAGGTGGTCTTGTAGAAATCGATATTGAGCGGGAAGGATCTTTCCATCAGGGAACACAGATTGTTATAGGCATCGGAATTGAAATCACTTGCATAATTAATTCCGTTAATGTCATCCTCATTGACAGCGGAAGCGACGACCAGCGCCGTTGACTCCAGCTGTTCCTTGATCTTGTCACGATAGTTGCTGCGGAAAGAACTCAGCAGGATGAAGCTGATGATCAGACAGACGACGCTGACCACGAAGATCAGGACGATCATAAAACCGGTAGCCTGCGTGATGATCGTTCTTCTCAGATTGTAGATGATCCTGAATAAAAGGATTATGCTTACGAGCACCAGGAGGGCAAACGAAGCAAGGAACAGATACTGTGTGGTAATGGTACTGTCACTCTTTTCCAGTACCAGGTAAGTCGTTTCCGAAGTACCCTTGACCAGCAGTCCGTCGGAATTGGTCAGTAATGCTTCTTTGCCGTTATCGGCGAAAGTGATCGTCTGTGAATCTGTTCCGTCATAGAAAACGATCGATGTGGCGCTTTGCGGATCTGCTTCAACGATCTGCTGCAGACGGATATCGCTGAAATAGACCTTGTTTCCGTTCACACACATCCTGAACGGGATCCTCTCTTCTTCACCTTCCGTTTCAGTCGTATAAAGAAGCTCAGGTTCACTGTTGTTTTTATAGCTTTCGATCCGTCCGTCCTTGTTCATGACGATCATGGCCTCATCGTCAAAGACGAGATCACTGACCGCATTGAAGGCGTTCGGATAATTTACTGTTTTGACCTTATCTCCTTCATGGATGATGATCTGATCAGTCAGACATTCGCCATAGCGAAGAGATCCGGTCTGCATATTTATACCGTAGAAACGGTGCTTGTTGGTGGTCGGAGCAGCACTGTAATCGTTATAGGCGACTGTCTCCAGATAATTGCCTTCCAGATCATATTTCAGTATGTGTTCGCCGTCCAGCAACATACCGTTCCATTCAGAGGCACTAAGATAGATGTTTTCCTTATCGACACAGACATCATCGATGTACAGAGCGTATTCAGTCTCACCGGTCGGATCGATGATCTCGAAGCGGATCTTGCCGTCTTCATCAAAACAGACAATCCTTGAGTGACCGTTATCGATCACATAGTAAAGACCTTCGCTCTTGCGGGCGATATAACCTAAAGAGATCTCGGATTCTTTGTTAAGTGCTTCCGCTACCGGAACACGGAAACGCAGTGAAACAAAGCCCAGGATGAAACACAGGGCTACGATGATGATGTCAGCCAGTCTGAACCGGCGGGATAACAGGTAATCTTTCATAACTTTCTATTCCAATTCGGAAACATATTTTCCGTATTCTTTATGTTCTATATCTGTGCAGTACATCGTCCTTTCACCGTCAGAGCTGAGCAGTTCCGGGAACAGGATGCAACTGAGAGAAATATCATTCTTGTGTGCCTTGCGGCATTTGCGGTAGGAATCAGTCTCATCCATACTGTTTACTTCCAGGATATTCTTCGATCCGAAGATATAATACGGAAGTGCCGGCATGGAGATATAATCCTTGATCGATTCCAGTTTGGCCTCGTTATTAGTCAGTGATTTGAGGACCTTGTTTCTTTCGATGAAAGGCTCTCTTTTCTCTTCAAAGATCCTTATGAGTTCTTCATCACGTCCGTGGACCAGTTTGAAGTGGCTTATCTGGAATTTGTTCTGCAGGATATCGATCAGTTCGATATACATATCCGTGATCTTATACAGGATCTCATCAAATTCAGCGAAGACTTTCTGCTGGAATCCTTCATCAAGATCCTTTATCGCATAGACCAGATACTTGCGATACGACAGATCCGGAAGAGTCATGATGAGCTTGGCCTTCAGCGCATCAGCGACCGCAAACGGGAAGAAGACATGCAGATACTCCTGATAGGTCAGACCGGTCTTGTTGTTTTCAAAACGGATCGAATCAACTTGCGAAGCATCGCTGTTGATGAAACCTGCCAGATCCTGATCGGTCTGAGCATATTCACCGTCAGTTTCGCCGTTATATTTCTTGCCTGTCGAATAATCGAACAGATATTTTGTACCGTCTTTCAGCGTTACTTCTACATTGACTTCATGTTCACCGAACAGACACGGACCTCCTTCGACGGCCACTGAATCCGGATCGTTCTTTAGTGCTTCTTCGATCTCCTTAAGATTCTCGGCATAGTATGGGAAGAATTCCTTGTGACGGAAATTGATGTTTGAGAGTTCCGGAAGATCTTCGATCAGGTGATTGAAGCCGACCAGATCGGCGGCATTCTTGAAACGCAGTGCTCCCTTCTCGATGTCCGGTATCTCATAAAAATCACCGGACGCTATCTTGAAGTCCAGCATGTCGTCCCGGCAGTCTTTATAGATCGTATCTTCAGGCTTAATGCCTCTGGCCTCTAACAGACCCCTAACTGTATAAAATATTGTATAAGCCCTCCTGTATATTTACTATCTTATTTTATAATATTTCTGCTCTTTTTTTACGTGTCAAAAAAGTGTCAGCAGTTACCAGTATATACGAATTCAAGCTGCTCTCTGGCAATCTCTGCGAGTTTATAAATATGTTCTACATCCGTCGGATCTTTATCCGTCATGTGAAAACACGGAAAGAAACGGGATATGTGCAAAGGTATACTTCTGTCCAAAGAGGCGATCCAGCCTGAGAGTCGTCTCATTTCTTCTTCCGAATCGTTCTCATCCGGGATGATCAGGTTCGTAAGTTCGACATGACAATGCTTTACCGCTTCCTCAATGAAAGCCATGACCTGCTTTCGGTTTCCTTTAAGCAGCTTCGCATAATACTCATCGGTAAAACCCTTGAGATCGATGTTCATCGCATCGATATACGGGATGATCTCTTTTAAGATCTTCAGTTCGACCATGCCATTACTGACTAAGACGTTCTTCATCCCGGCTTCATGGACCAGCTTGGCGCAATCTCTCACGAATTCATAGCCGATCAGAGGTTCGTTGTAGGTATAGGCGATCCCGATATTGCCTTTTTCTTTGTACCGTGAGGCGATCATCACGAGCTCCTCAGGCGAGATCCTTTCGGCCCTTCTGGCCATTAGTTCAGCTTCCCTGGACCAGGAGATCTCATAGTTCTGGCAGAATGGACAGTGCAGATTGCAGCCGAAGCTTCCTACCGAGATGATATTGGATCCCGGATAAAATCTTCTTAACGGTTTCTTCTCGATCGGATCGAGAGCCAGCGAAGAGATCAAACCATAGTTGTATGCCACAACTTTGCCATCTTTACAGGTCCTGGCTTTACAGAAACCGAACTTGCCTTCTTCGATATCACAGTGTCTGAAACACACTTCACAAACAGCCATAGTGCTCCGATCTAGTAATGTCTGACGACTTCAAAACGCTGAAGTTTATAGTTCTCATTCTTTCTGATGCCACCCTTTTCTCTGGCGATATCGATCTGTTCTTCGACCGTGTCGACACCGTCCAGATCCGGAAGCAGCAGTCCCTTTCTTTCGCCGCAGCTGACGATCACCCCGTAGCGTTTCACATCCAGCTGTTCAGGGGAATCGATGTCTTCGATCTCACCCAGCACATCGACAGAGATCTCCAGATCCTTGAGTTCATCCTCCCTGATCGGAGGGAAACGGGGATCTCTTGAACAGGCGCTGACCGCATTGCCGATGATCTCGGATGCGACATTGTCCCTGACGGCCATGATGGTTCCGATACAGCCGCGCAGTCTTCCGTCTTTGTGGATCGAGACGAAAGTTCCCGCTTTCTCCTTCAGTAATTCTCTGTCATCTACTTCTTTCAGCGGCAGATGGCGGTGATTTATCACATAGTATTCGATCGCCTTTCGGGCCAGTCTGACATAGGCATCGGAATTGTATCTCTTATCTTCCAGTTCCTTCATCTTTTTCTTTTCATACTGATCGAGGAAATGGCGGTACTGACTTTCTCTTTCCGGATAGAACGTACAGATGCCGTAACCGACACCGGTGACATCCTCATGGGACAGAGCTTTCGCTGTCACATTCATTCCGTCGAATGCCCCGGCCATGATCACAAAGGAACGGTGTCCGCATTCCGCTGCCTTATCACAGAAGCTTTCATCGAAATCGAAAAGCTTGCCGAAATCAGCACCTGAACAGGCGTTCATGATCCTTTCATCATATTCCGGCCCTTCCTTCGCAAAACCGTAGGGACCGTAGGGCTGCAGCTTGTGTGAAAGATCGCCGCTGGCGACAAAGACTACCCTTCTTCCCAGATCGTTCACGGCATCTCTGATATACATGCCCAAACGGTAATGATCGCTTAATGACAGTCCTGAAAGGCCGATCCTGACGATCTTTCCCTCTTTATATTTCTTTCTGATGAAGTACAGCGGGACCATCGTTCCGTGATCGAGCTCAGGATCTCTTTCGCCCAGGATCCCGGCCGGAAAATCATTATCGCTCGTATAGTCACAGATCCTCTCCGTCAGTTCATAGTCATATTCTTCGCTGAAACTGACCTGCGGAGCTCTGAATCTTTCGAAGGATCCCTTCGCATAACGCCCCGGTGAGATATGAAAATAATCGGCATACATGATCGCATGCGGACTGGTTATGATGATCGTCTCGGGTTCGAGCTTCCTGATCTCTTCAGCGACCTCCTCATAGGCGGCGATCGTTTCAGCGATCTGTTTTTCTTCGCCCTTTCCGATGTCAGGAACGATCATCGGCGGATGGGGCACCATGAATCCGGCCAATATTGACATATCTTTATCCTTTCTTTATTTCAGTTTTTCACTGATCTGTCTGCTTATCCTTCTCGGTCCTCTGATCGCTCTGATACCGAGCTCATTGAGATAAGAGAACGGATATTTATCCTCTTTATATCTGTTTAAGAGTCTGAGCTTCATCAGCCTGTTGATCGTGATGTTCTTGTCTTTGTATTCATACGGTACATCACTTTCTTCAACGATGCATTTGAACATAATGGCGGAATAAGGCTGAGCCACATACATGTAGACGATGTCGCCCGGACGAATATCACTCGACTGTTTCCACATCGCCGTACCGTCTTTATTGAAGCAGTTCATCACATCATAGTATTTCGGATTGGCAGGAACGATCCATTCATCTGCAGCATCCACATATTCATATGACTGATCGATCAGCGAGAAGATGATCTCATCATCAAGACTGTCATTTAACAGGATCGACAGCCATTTTTCCTTGTTCATGTGATAGGCTTCAAAGAAAGAAACGTGATCGATGAGTTCGCTGATCGTCTTGGGACCGGCTTTGACATTAAGCACTTCGACCTCTTCGTTGTCCAGTCCGAGCTTGGAAGCAGAGATGTTCATGATCAGCGCATACCATCTCTGGCTCCTGCTGTTGCGGAACACTCCGTAACCGGGATACTGCTTCCAGACGAACTCGGGTCTGTCGTGATATTGTTTCCTGATATATTCGATGATCCTTGCGGTCTGCGGGAAAATGAAAGGATCCCTGATAAAACATTTATCCCTGATGTCTTCCAGCAGACTTATATATTCTTCCCTGATCTGTCCGACGAAGCCGCCGTAGGCTTTGTCGATCCTGATGTTTTGATATTCCTCATTGAGATCTTTGTCGATCACTTTGCCTGATACTTTGTTATCTTTATCGATGGTGATCTCCG
>JAFRKA010000033.1 GCA_017432005.1 Erysipelotrichaceae bacterium | reverse complement strand
GACCTTATGCCGAAAGGTATTATCACTGCATCCGGCCTGTTCAGGCTTTTCAGTCCATACACCTTTCTTATAATCCTCAACACATTTCAGTTTGAATTTCCAGTCATACTTCATTTAAAAACCTCCTTACTGGTTTGTCCAGTTTGGAGGGTACATATCAGGAACGGTCTTTTTGTATAATGTAGTCATGGAAAAAGACATCGTCTACGTCATCGGTCACAAATGTCCGGATACGGACAGTGTGACTTCAGCTGTAGCTTATGCGAAACTGCTGAACATGCTTGGACATAAAGCCAAAGCCGTCATGGCCGGCAAGGCCAACAACGAGACGAAGTTTTCGTTTGACTATCTGGGACTTGAACTGCCCGATATTATAGAAGATGCGACAGGAAAGAAGTTAATACTTGTCGATCATTCGGAATACGCTCATGCGCTTAATGGAACAAAGGAAGCGGAAATAATAAAGATCATCGATCATCATATACCGGGTGATATCGCCAAAGAAAGAAAGAATGATGATATCCTGAGACATACCGGAGCCTGTGCGACGCTCATTTATGAGGAATACTGCAAGCAAGGGATAACGATCGACAAAGAGACGGCTGGGATCCTTTTGACCGGGATCATCTCGGATACCAACGATCTCAAAAGGATCGTCACTGACGATGATAAAAAAGCTTATAAGAAACTGAAGAAGATAGCTGATATAAAAGATCTTGAAGGCTACTGTCAGAAGATGTACGAAGCTTTCCTGTCTTATGACGGCATGGATGATGAAGAGATCTTCATGAACGACTATAAGGAATACGCCCGTGCGGGCAGGACCTTTGCCTTGTCATGTGTCAGAGCCAAAGGAAAAAAAGAAGCTCTCGATCTGCTGGAGAGGATGTATAAAGTCATGACTGATCAGTATGAGAAATTGGGGATGGACATTCTGATCACGAAAGTCCATGATGTCAGAAACGGGGGCATGTATCTCAAGACATATAAAGATGATGCCCTGAAACTGCTGAAAGATTGTCTCTATGATGACAGCGATTCAGGATATATCTACAAAGAAAAGAACCTGAGCAGGAAAAAGGAACTTGTTCCGCTGATTTATAAAGAACTGGATAAGGCAAAATAAAAGAGCACACTAGCTCCATTATCTACTTGTATTTTTCAGCCATCTGATGACAGAAACTGATAAAACGCTCGAACACTTCCTTGAATTTATCAACGCTTACTTCGTTTTTCTGCATAGCTTCTCGAAAATGCGTCACATCATCTTTGAGCCTGTACAATTCATCGTGTTCTTCTTCACTGAGCCGTTCAAAAACGTCTCCGTCACTTACCTGTATAAGTTCGTCTACACTTAATTTATTGTCAGCCATAAATACTCCTGTTAATTTCATTCTAACAGGTTTTTTTATAATATTCGTCAACAATGATCAGTTTTTTCTGATCGCTTGTGCACAGCTGTATCCTGTGGATAGAGCGATCTGCAGGTTGAATCCGCCTGTCAGGGCATCGACATCGAGCACTTCTCCGATGAAATACAGACCATCACATAACTTTGATTCCATCGTTTTCGGATCGATCTCATTCACATCGACACCGCCGCTGGTGACGATACCTTTATCGATGGATTCAAGTCCGTCAAAGCTCAGAGGCAAGTGCTTGAGCTCATGTAAGATCTGCAGTCTTTTTTCTCTGGTGAGGGAATTCAGAACTGTATCCGGATCGGTATCGGTATTGTTCAGGAAGAATTCGATGAACTCTTCAGGAAGAAGTGTCTTCAGCAGATAAAGGACATTCTTATTTGGTTCTTTTTCGATCTCTCTGATCAGACGTTTATCGAGTTTATCTTCATCCAGAGCCGGTTTGAGATCGAGTGAAAGATCGACGTGACCGAGCCGGTTGATCAAAGAAGACATGCTTAAGACGATCGGTCCGGTGATGGAACCCGGCAGGAATTCCATGTCACCGAAAAGCGTTTTATTGAAACTGTCGTTTGAAGCCGTAAGCGAGACGTTCTTCAGCGTCATCTTCAGCATACCTTTACTTATCTTTTCCTTGATCCTGATCGGACAAAGAGCACTTTTTGTTTCAATGATATTATGTCCGAAGCTTTGGGCAAAACGGTAGCCGTCACCGGTCGAACCGGTCGAGGGATAGGATCTTCCGCCGGTAGCGATGACCAGTCTGTCTGCATAGTATTTCCTGTCTTTGCAGCAGACGATGAACTGACCGTTTTCTTTTCTGATGTCAGTGACTGTTTCGTTAAAACGCAGCTCGACTTTCTGCTTCCTGCATTCTTTCACCAGACAGTCGATGATATCGGCTGATCTGTCTGAGACCGGAAAGACGCGATCGCCTCTTTCAGTCTTGAGCGGACAGCCGTGTTCATTGAAGAAATCTATCGTATCGGCCGGCGTGAAGCGGCTGATGGCTGAATAAAGGAAACGGGGATTCCTGACCACGTTGGAGATGAATTCCTTCACCTCACAGTTGTTGGTGATGTTGCAGCGTCCTTTGCCGGAGATATACATCTTCCTTCCGGCTTTAGCGTTGGAATCAATCAGGATCACATCATGTGTCTTGTCGGCACAATGTAACGCAAAAAACAGGCCTGATGCTCCGGCGCCGATACAGATGATCTTTGTCTTGTCATTGGAAACAGTCATTCTACTAAAATTATAGCTGCTTTTTGATGATGATGAAACGAAGCCTTGTGAAAAATCAGTAAACTGTTTTATCATTAAAAAGTATTTTATAAGGAGAATATATGAAAAAACCTGATATCAAGATCCTGATCATCCAGGGCATCTTCACGATCATCGGCGCTGTCACTTCGCTGATCATGCTGAAGAGAACACTGGTCTCTGATCCGGACATCCTGACCCTGCTCAGCAGCATCATCTTTGTCATCGTCTATCTGTTCATCATCTTCTATTCGATAGTCAATTACCGCAAAGACGATCTGCAGTACAAGGTCGCTGTCTATTTCTATGCCGCCTTACTGGGTATCGAGATCCTGTATTCCGGAAAGCTCATGGGCAACATGGGACTGGGTGAAATCTCGACCCTGATCGTCAATGTCTGCAACCTCATCTGTTTTGCACTGGTGATCAAGTTTGCCGAGACGCTGGAAAACAGAAAGAGTGCGCTGATCTCCATCAGTGTCTCCGTCCTGATCAAGTATCTCGTGGAATTCTGGCTCATCTGGATGATGTTTGACCAGATCGAACTGATCCATGTGCTGACAGCTCTCTCTGTTCCGGTCTTAGGTACGACGGTCCTGTTGGCTTATACGCACAAATACGGAAACGATTAGTAAAAGAAAAACTGCCGGATGGGTTAAAGTCCGGCAGTTGAACTATTATCGGATAACTTGTATTTGCTTACTCAGCTTCTCAGTTATATCAGATAACCTGTAATGTACACTTATGTGTATTGATAAAGATATTTGTGATGTAGATATTTAACGCCCGATTTTATGGTACAGATCAGGCCACGTTTATACTGTTGGTGTATCCTCCATAGGATTCTCCTTCTAATCAGCTAATTACCACTCATTGCCCGCTGATTACAAGTCAATGAGGGATCAGTGAATTTCTTTCAGAATCTCCTTCATATGTAAAATCCTCTCTTTCTTATCTACGCCCCCGTAGATCTCTTAATTATTTTTCCTTCTCTTTACACCTTCATAATAACAATTGTATCGGAAAAGAAAAGACTGTTTTTTCCCGAAAGTATATGAGATAATAATTTTGTTGGGGCAATCCGTAAGGATTGTTTTTGTTTACTTAAGGATAATATAAGAGCACCTTTGAAGGTGCTCTGTTTTGCTTATAAGTCGCTCAGATCTTCTCCGTTGCTGGCGATGACTTTTTTGTACCACCAGAAGGAGTCTTTGCGGTAACGGTTATAGGTCCCGTTTCCTTCATCGTCCGCATCGACATAGACGAATCCGTAGCGTTTGGACATCGACACCAGCGAACATGATACCAGGTCGATACAGCCCCATGGCGTATAGCCGATCACGTCGACACCGTCATCGATCGCCTGCGCGATCGCTTCGATATGCCGGCGCAAATAGGAGATGCGGTAATTATCATGGACGGTCTTGTCTTCACCTAGAGTCTCAAAGGCACCGATGCCGTTCTCCACGATATAGATCGGAAGATTGAAGCGGTCTCTAAGTTCGTTGAGCGAGATACGCAAGGCCGTCGGGTCGACCTGCCAGCCGAAATCGCTGGTCTCCAGATGAGGATTATGCAGGGTCCTGATGAAGGAACCGATCCTCTCCTGTCGCTTCGGATCAGCAGTGACGATCGAGGAGAGATAGTAGCTCAGGGAAATGAAATCGACTTTCCCGTCTTTCAGGATCTCTTCATAACCCGGATACCAGTTGATCTTTATCTTGTTCCGGCGATAGTAGGACAGAATCCATTTCGGGTAATATCCCCTGGCCATGACATCGCAGAAGAACATATTGAATTCTGATTCTTCATGAGCCCTGTAGGCATCTTCAGGAGACGGAGTCTCCGGATAGAGATGGTGCAGGTTGAACATGTTGCCGATCAGACACTGCGGTGCGGTCTCATGAGCGTATTTCACGATCATCGCTGAGGCAATGAACTGATGGTGCAGAGCCTGATGTGAGGCGCTGTCCCATATTCCGGAGATCTCAGGCGGTAACGGTGCGAACGGACGGAAATCTTTCGGGATCACGAAATTCGGATCGTTGTCGAGAACGATACCGCCGCCCAGCCACGGTACGGCACAGACCATGTTTATCTCATTGAAGGTCAGCCAGTATTTTACTTCATCCTTGTATTCATCGATCAGGAAGCGCAGATACTTCAGGCAGTAAGGGATGATCTCAGGAGACTGCCAGCCGCCGAATTCATCGACGAAGCCGATCGGCAGCTCGTAGTGGATCATCGTGACCAGCGGTTCGATATTGTACCTGTGCAGCTCCTTGAAGACGTTGTGATAGAACGCTACGCCTTCAGGATCCGGTGTATCTTCTTTACCGGTCGGAAAGAGTCTGGTCCAGGAGATAGACATCCTGAATGATCTGAAGCCCATCTCAGCCAGTAAAGCGATGTCTTCCTTGTAACGGTGGAAGAAATCGATACCTCTCCGGTTAGGGAAGTTCAGAGTGCTTTCTTCTTTTCTGGCTTTTTCCAGGTCCGCTTTCAGCATGAAGTTGCACGGAGACTTCGGACCGCGGTAGTAGACATAGTCCAGATGTGATAATCCCTTGCCGTCAAGGCATCTGCCACCTTCGATTTGGGCGGCGGAGGTTGCGCCGCCCCAAAGGAAATTATCAGGAAATCGAGGCATGATCAGCTCTTAGCGTCGATCTCGTCAGCTTTTTCATCGCTGTACATGATGAACGTCAGCACGAAGGTGATAGCCATGCCGATCAGGATGCAGATGATGATGTTCCTGAGGTCGGTCATATCACCGGTCATCGGGTTGATGAACAGCGGGAGTGTAAAGATGTTTGGCGGACCACCGGCATAGGTACCGACTTTGAGCAGACCGCCGATGAATGCACCGATACCGGAACCGATCATGGCCGCAATCATCGGTGTCTTGTATTTCAGCGTGATACCGTACATACTCGGTTCAGTGATGCCCGGAACGATGCTGGAGAAGGCGGTGGAGAGACCCAGAGCTCTTCTTTCAGGATCCTTGGTCTTGCAGGCAACAGCGAGACATGCGGCACCCTGTGCTGAGTTGGACAGGAAGTATGCCGGGTGTGTGACAGTGTTCTTGGAGTTGAGGTTGGACATAGCCATCGCAACGGCCATCAGGTTGAAATGCATACCTGTCAGGACGATGAACGGCATGAAGGCCGTCAGTAAGACCGGAGCGATCGGACCCAGAGTCATGAAGGCCCAGGTCAGGATATTGCCCATCCAGACAGAGAGTTTAGCACCGATCGGACAGATCACCAGCAGTCCCAGCGGGACCATGATCAGCATTTCGATCAGAGGTACCAGAACGATCCTGACGCTCTTAGGCAGATACTTGTTCAGGAACTTCTCGATGTAACCCATCACGAAGACGCACATGATGATCGGAAGGATCGTGTTGGAATAAGTAGCCGGATAGATCGGGAAGCCGAAGAGATAGCCGGCATTGCCTGTACCAGGAATGACAGTAGGAGGTCCACCCGGATTAGGGATAGTCGCACCCTGACCGGCAGCTACCAGATCAACGAAGTCCGGATAGAGCAGGATGCAGGCCATCAGGATACCCATGGCCATCTTGACGTTGAATCTCTTGGCAGCAGCAGCACCTACCAGAACAGGCAGGAAATAGAAAGCGACGTTGTAGACCCAGCTGAAGGTCGCAACGGTCGGAGAGTCTGCTGAAAGGATGTGCAGGTTGACCAGGATCATGATGAAGGCCTGGAGCATACCGCAGGCGATCAGAGCCGGCAGGATCGGGAACACGCATGATACGATCGTCGGCAGGATGGATCCCAGGATATCCTTGACGGATTTCTTTTTGCCCAGTTCAGGATCGAGATTCTCATCGATCGCTGCTTCTCTTTCAACACCGGAAGCTGTGATAAAGGCATCATATACTTCACTGATGTCATTACCGATAATTACCTGGACCTGATCACCGATCATCTGTGCACCGATGACGCCCAGTTTCTTGATCTCATCCAGTTTGACCAGGCTCGTGTCTTTCGGCGTGATGCGCAAACGGGTGAGACAGTGTGCAGCGTGGGCAACGTTGTCTTTACCGCCGACCAGTTCGACGATACCTTGTGCCAGCTGCTCAAAATCTTTTTGAGTTTTAGCCATAATTTCCCCTTTCGTTTCTAATTATGTGAATATCGCATCAGCAGATGCGTTGATTCCTGATTGGAACAAAAAACTCTTCGCTGCCATCCCAAAAACATTATTGTTTCAATGTTTTTAAGGATAAGCCCCGAAGAGTTCTCGAGTAACAAACCTTAGCTTCTAAATTTATATTAGTAAATAATGAAAGCGCTGTCAATATGGATCATTCTATCCGGGAGATCATCCTGTTGATATGGATGACCAGATAGAGGATCTCTTCTTCACTGATGTCTTTGCGGTATTTTTCTTTCAGATAATCAGCGATCCTGAGTGCACAGCGGTGTGAATCGGGATAGCCGTTGGTGATCTCATTGAACAGGTTGCGGTTCTCACTTTCGATCTGTTCATCACCGGACAGTCTGCGGACCAGATAATCGAGATGGGATATGAAGCGGCTGTAGTTGAAACTGTCTCTGTCGATCTGTATCCCGAATTCATCTTCAATGATCTTCGTACAGTGATCGGTGATCTTCACGGTATCGATCCTGGTCTCTTCCTTGGTGTTGATACGGTCAGAGATGAAATGCATGGCCAGCGTGCCGGCTTCCATGCGCGGCAGTTTCTCACCGGTCATATCTTTGATGATCTGCAGAGATTTCATGGCGACCCGCATCTCATCGGGATAGAGCTGCTGGATATCCTGAAGCAGCGGCTGTTCCAGATAGATGTTCTTGTCTTTTCTTTCGATGGCGAATTGTAAATGATCGGCCAGCGTTAGAGCCGAGGAAGAAGGAAAATCGATCGAAAGCTCATCAGAGACATAATCGATGATGTAGATGGCGGTGTTGATGATGATGGTAGGAATGTCTCTAAGGATCCCGTAATCCGTATCTTTGATATTGTAAAAAGTACGGTTGATCTTGCTTAGAGGGATCTCTTCACCCGCCTTATAGAAACCGATGCCCTTGCCGAAAGCAATGACCTCGCGGCCTTTGGAGTCGGTACAGTGGGCGATGTTGTTGTTGATGTTTCTGATGACTTTCATTTTATTGTGCAGGTCCGTTGTATCTGAGACACATCATCGTCAGATCATCGAACGGTTCTGTTCCTTTTTCGTATGCTCTGACAGCGTCTTTCATATTATGAAGGATGTCTTCCGGTTCGCTGCTTTCCTGAGCGTTGAGTTCTTTGATCACTCTGTCGAGTCCGAACATCTGACCATCCGGATCCTTGGCTTCCGGTAATCCGTCAGTATACAGGAAAAGGACCGAACCTTTCTCCATCTTTATCTCGTATTCGGTATAGACCGTATCAGGTATGCTGCCCAGAACGATACCATGTTTATCTTTAAACAGTTCATAGTTTCCTTTGGCATCTTTCAGGATCGGATATTCATGTCCCGCATTGGCAGCCGTCAGGATCTGGGCCGGTGTTTTCTTCATCCCGATATTGTGGGAGAACGTAATCTTGGAAGCCATCATGAACAGGGCTGCCGGTACACCTTTGCCGGAGACATCGGCGATCAGGATGCACAGATGATCCTTGTCCGTCATGAAGAGATCATAGAAGTCACCGCCGATCTCCCTGGCCGGATCCATTGAAGCAAAGATATCGAATTCTTCGCTCTCGGGATAAGCCGGGAATTTGTTCGGCAACATGGCGTTCTGGATGTGGCTGGCCAGCTTGAGCTCCGTATCGATGCGCTCTCTTTCGGAAGTGATCTTCTCGATCTGATGGAGATAATCATCGATCTCTTTAGCCAGATCAGATACATCGTTTGAAAGCAGACCCAGTTCGTTGTGGGATCTGATCTCTGAGAGGTTTTCAATGATCGCTTCACTGTTCTTGGTATCTTTGTAAAGACGGATGTTCTCCTGGATCTTCTTTAGCGGACGTAAGACCGCATAATAGATCATCACAAGACACACGATCATGAGATCGATCAGATACAGGACCGAGAGCCAGCTTTGCGACAATGTCTGATGGAAGACCGTCTCTTTTATGACTTTCACATCATGAGTGACACCGATCAGCAGCAGATGGTTGTTTGTTACTGACAGCGGATAGAAATAATCGATGTATCGACCGTCTTTGTTCAAAACGGACTGTGGCTCACCCTCAGCGGCTTTTCTGATCGCTTCCTGCTGTTCAGCAGAAGCCTTGAGGATCTTGCCGATGGGATAGATATCACCGGGCTCATTGCCTCTTCTGGCACCGTCACCGGCTGCAATGAAGAGGATGAACTGTTCATCATACGGTTCATCAGTGAGTACACAGAACAGATAATCAAGATCATAGGCCGTATCCATATTGTCGATGCGGTTGATCAGCCAGGAGTAGACGACTTCGGCAAAGAGCTTCTGATCTTCCGGAGCCAGTTTTCTGACATCTTCTTCACTCGCATAGACCGGCAAGAATTCCGGATATTTATCATTCAGAGCCTGATATTTCTTTGAAGTCAATGTATTGCCGTCATAAGGGGCATCATATTCGATATCGAGCTCATCATAGTGTTCATACCAGTAATTGAGCAGCTACTCATGAAACGGAAACTGTTTGATATAGCTCTCCAGATCGACAGCCGTAGCGTTGGAGGCAGTCGTGATCTGTCTGTTTACTTCGTTGAGGGTACGGATATACATCGTGAAGGAAGAAAGAGCACCGACAGCAAAAACACCTACCACAAAAAGGATGGTGATCTGTGACAGCATGCTTATGTTTCTCTTCTTCAGGAACATCTATCCGTTTACCTACAATAATTATAATTTGAAACGCTTCAGAACAGCACCTTTTCTGCAGCAGGGGTATTCTCGGCGATCTTTCTGCCGTTGCGGTATGAGTACAGGACTTTGGCGTCTTTAACCAGAGCTTCATAGTAGTTCTTCGCATCCAGGACGATGAAGCTGGCCGGTTTATTGATCTCAATACCGTAGCGGTCGGAAACATGGAGGGTCTTGGCTCCGTTGTGAGAGATCAGTTTATAAGAATCCATGATCTGTTCATAGCCCATCATCTGGCTGACATGCAGACCCAGGAACACGACATCACGCAAAGAGCCGTTGCCCATCGGATACCATGGATCGAAGATGTCGTCATGACCGAAAGAGACATTGATGCCTTCATCGAGCAGTTCCTTGACTCTGGTGATACCTCTTCTTTTCGGATAGGTATCGATACGCCCCTGCAGATGGGTATTGACTAACGGATTGGCCACGAAATTGATCCTGCTCATTTTGAGCAGACGCATCAGACGCAGGACATAGGCGTTGTTGTAGGAATGCATGGCTGTCGTATGGGAAGCCGTGACTTTGTCATAGAGACCAAACTCCAGCGCTCTGGTGGCCACGGTCTCGAGTCCCCGGGACGCTTCATCATCGATCTCATCGCAATGGACATCGACGAGCTTGTTTTCATCAGCTGCCAGTTTCAGGGCAAAGTTGAGTGATTCGACGGAGTACTCCCTGGTGAATTCAAAGTGCGGGATGGCACCTACCGCATCAGCACCCATCTTCACGGCATCGATCATCAGCTGTTTGCCGTTAGGATAGGAAAGGATACCTTCCTGCGGGAAAGCGACGATCTGGATCTCCATGAAGTCTTTGAGTTCTTCACGCAGTTCGATCATGGCTTTCATCGCCATCAGGCTCGGATCAGTGGTGTCGACATGCGTCCTGATGAACTGGACGCCATTGGCCGCATACATGCGTACGACCTTGTTCACGCGTTCACGGATGTCTTCACGGCTCAGTTTCTCCTTGCGCTTGCTCCAGCATTCGATGCCTTCAAACAGCGTACCGGACATGTTCCAGACCGGATCACCGGCCGTCAGACAGGTATCGAGATGGACGTGTGATTCAACGAAAGGAGGCAGTACCAGTCTGTCTTTCAGATCGAGGACTTCTTCATCAGGTCTTTCTTTCAGTTCACCGATCTCTTTGAAGACACCGTCCTCAATTCGTATATCTTTCGGTGTCTCACAGTTTTCGATCAGGGCATTCTTAATTAACATGAATATTTCTCCTTTATTCTCTTTCAGATACGATGTTCCTCAGCGGTTCACCGTTGGCATAGCGTCTGAGATTGTCTTCACACAGATCCAGCAGGTCTTCAAAAGCACTGTCCAGGTGGTAGCCTCCGGCCGCATGCGGGGTGATGAAGAGATCTTTCTGATCCCATAATTCACTGTTTTCATCCAGCGGTTCTTTCTCAAAGACATCGGCAGCGACTGCCGCGATGATCTTCTCGTTGAGGACCATCTTCAGTGTCTCTTCACTGTACAGGTTTCCTCTGCCCGCATTGATGAAGATGCAGTCTTTGCGCATCTTGCGGAAGGTATCAACAGTGAACAGTCCTTCATTCTCTTTATTGCCCGGCAGGATGGAGATGACCGCATCAGAATCGCTGATGGCTTTCTCCATCTCGGTATTGGAATACAGTTCATCGACACAGTCAAGTATTTCACTGATATCGCGTTTCACACCGATCACATATACTCCTAAGGTTTTAAGCAGTCTGGCCAGATGTCTTCCGATATGACCCAGACCCAGGATCGTCACTCTGAGCTTTCCTAACTCTTTGGTCTTGCCGGCATCCTTCCAGAGGTGCCGGTGCTGATAGTCACGGTAGATATGCAGGTTCTTGATCATCATCAGTAAGGTGGCCAGCAGGTGCTCCGCGACTTCTTTGGTGTGGATATCCACCGCATTGGTCAGGATGGTATCTTCATTGAGCACCCCTTTGGCGATGAATCTGTCGACGCCGACGGACTGGGATTGCAGCCACTTCAGATGTCTATAATTTTTCAGTTTTGTCACTGAAGGATATCCAAGGACGATATCCGCATCAGGATCATTTTCATAGACGATGTGATAGCGTTCTGAAATGGATTCAAAACGTTTCTTCTGCTGCTCATTCAAAGGAAAAGAGATATAGACGGTTTTTGTTTCGTTCATGAGGGACCTCTAGTTTCTATTATAAAAGAAAACGTCCGGTTACCGGACGTCTTCACTGTTTCGTTATTCTGCTGCCTTCGGGATATCGCTGACTCTGAATACATAGTAGTCATCTTTGGTATAAACAAGATCTTCATCATAAGATGATTCAAACAGACTTAAGGCTCTGTTGGATCTTTCTTCATATTTCAGCAGCTCTTCACTTTTGGTGCCTGTCTCATCCGCTTCTTTAAGCAGTTCCTGATAACGGTTGAAGTAGGCTGTGTACTTGTTGCTTCTTTCTTTATTGGTACCGCTTTTGAGGACAGCGACCATCATGCCGTCATATTCTTTGTCGGTCTTGATACTGTAACGGATCGTCGTTCTGCCGGTATCGTTATAGATCACATGACCGTCTTCAGTCTCCTCGACAGGCAAAGGATTCCAGTTGAAAACGAATTCTTCACAGACACCGATATGATATGTTTCACCGTTCCAGGTGATGTCCGTGTAGGAGAAATCATCATCTTCCGGACCCATGGTTGAATAATCAACGAAGACCGTGGAATCGTCCAGACTGACGGTATTGGCCTTATAACAGATGCCGGTGTTGGCGTCAAACACGACCGATGAGACCGATGAATAGATATAATACCAGTCATAGTCAGTCTCAGCAGCTGTTATTGTGATCGGTACAGCCTCATCACAGAGAAAAGTATAGAGGTAATGATCATCTTCTTTGGTCACGCTGTAATCATAGAAACGTGAAGTCTGCATTGAATCTTCCACCGTGAAGCCTTCCGGTTCGATGATGTTGATGTCCAGATCCGTGATGTAGACATAAGCCGGGTTGGAATAATCTTTATCAGCTGGAAGGATCTCAAAGCCATATTCTTCTATAAACGGTTTTATCTCCGGAACGTTCTCTTCCGGTTTATCCGGTTCCACGACCGGTTCCGGTTCCGGTACAGGTTCTTCCTTGGCTGAACAGCCGCTGATGATACACATCATCACGAACAGTAATATGCATAGTTTTTTCATCTTTTAATCTCCTTCTTTAAGAAATGCTTTTATCTCATCCAGCTGCTTCAGAGCTGTCTCTCTGCCGATCTGATATACCCTCTTGAGTTCATTCGCATCTTTCTCCGTCCTGCCGATATTCAGTGATTCCGGAGGTCTGATGATGAACGCCTTGCCTTCCTTTGCGTCTTTTTCGATCCTGTTGACTTGTCCGTTGTAGCGGATATGTCTCAGCTTCATCGCTTCCGCGATCTTGGGATATTTTGAATTGAAGATCCTGAACAGCGGGATTAGCTTGTTTTTGGGTTTGACGAAACCTTCGGGCTGGGTCAGGATGACGACATTCTTCTCATAGCCCTGTTTCACCATGAAGTCGTAAGGGATCGAATCGACGATACCGCCGTCGAGATAGTAGTGTCCGTCGATCTCGACAGGTCTCGAGACCAGCGGCATTGAAGCCGAAGCTCTCATCCACAGATTGTCTTCCATCGTACCGTGATCACAGCGGTGATAGACACATTCGCCGGTTTCGATATCGGTCGCACCGACATAGAATTCCATCGGATTGTTTCTGAAGGCTTCAGAATCGAACGGATCGAGGTTGAACATGATCTCGCGGTAACAGAAATCGGCACCGTAGAGATCACCGGTCTTGATCAGTGAGCGGATCGAACAGTAGCGGGGATCTTTGCAGTAGGTCGTATTGTATCTTAAGGGACGCTCGTGCTGTTTTGACTTGAAGTTGCAGCCGAAAACTGCTCCGGCGGAAATGCCGGCTCCGCCTTCAAAAGTGATGTCGTTCTCCATAAAGACATCGATCACTCCGCAGGTGAAGAGACCTCTCATGGCTCCGCCTTCCATTATTAGTGCATGTTTCATTGATTTAATTATACCTGATAGTACAACCGGATATTTAAATATGATCTGTTTCAGGTGTAATATAGATAATAAGGAAAATCATATGAATGATTATCAGCTTATCGGATATGTAGAAGGAAATATCTTCTCTGTTATCATTTTCGGGATCATGCTTTTGACTGACCTTGTCGATGTGGACAGACAGGAGAAGCAGATCAAGTTTGATAATGTCCTGATCGCTTTTATCATGTATTTCCTGACGGACAGTCTCTGGGCCTTCTTCATGGCCGGCCGTCTTCCAAACAATCGTTTAGTGGCAGGAACGATCGATTTCCTGATCTATCTGTTCAATGTCCTGATCACCTATTCGTGGCTGTCTTATGTAATGGCACTTGAAGAGGCGCCGCACCGTAACCGGCCGATCAATAAGTTCGCCGTCCTGTTTCCGTTCATCGTCTCTACGATCATGATGGTGATCACTTATGTGATCGCTCCGGAGAAACTGCTGGACAAAGATCTGAATACTACCGGACTGTATAATATCTATCTGGTCACTGTATCCTACATATACATCGTCGCAGTCATCATCTATGCGTTACGCAAGGCCAAGACCGAAGAGAACCCCATTGAAAAGCGCCGTCACCTGTTCGTCGCCGGATTCCCGCTGTTGGTCGTTGCCGGAGGAATGGCACAGATGCTGATATACCAGTATATACCGATCTACTGTTTCTCCTGCGTCATCCTGATGCTGCTGTTTTTCATCCAGATGATGAGAAGACAGATCTCGGTCGACCCTTTGACCGGCCTAAATAACCGCGGACAGCTTATGCGTTACGTTTCACAGCGAAGCAACATGTATCAGGAAGACCGCAAGACTTTCGTCGTCATGATCGACATCAATGATTTTAAGGCTATCAACGATACCTACGGTCATGCGGAAGGCGATAAGGCATTGATCATTGTTGCCGACTCACTGAAGAAGATGGCCAGCAGAAACAATGTGCCGCTGTTCATCGGCCGCTATGGCGGTGATGAATTCATCATCATCATTCATCCGGTGAACGATCTCCAGCTTGAACCGTATGTCGAAGAAGTCAGGAAAGAGATCGCTGCTGAATGCAAAGCCAAAGAAACAGCTTATACCGTCTCGATCGGCTGCGGCTATGAGGAACTACAGAAAGAAAATGACAGCTTCCAGAAGTGCCTGGCCAGGGCAGATGAGAAACTGTACAAAGACAAGAGGTATCAGAAGAGTCTGATGAAAACTGAATAATAAAGAAGAGATCCGGAATCGACCGGATCTCTTTTAAGCATATCTTTTTACTGCATCAAGATGCATCTTTATCAGTTTTTCTCTGTCAGCGGACATCGCTACCTTGAGGTTGTTTTCTTTACCGCTGCGATACCAGGTGTCAGTAACGGTACAGCCTTTGGTGATGCCGTTGGACAGTTCGACTTCGACCGGGAACTCTTTGATCTCGACAACGCTCGGATCGATCAGATAAGCCATCGGCAGTGAATCGTGCAAGACCGCACCCGGCAGACCGGCCAGATCCTGATAGAGCTTGGAATAGTGCTGCAGCGCATCACACAGGAAGGCTCCGACCTTGCCGCCGTTGTCTCTCATCGCGAAACGTTCCTGATCATTCATCGGACACATCATCGTCGCATCCAGACCGAACATGACTTTCGGGATGTCACTGCTGATGACGATATATGCTGCTTCAGGATCATGACCCATGTTGGCTTCCACGGACGGTTTGATGTTGCCGCCAAAGACGGCTCCGCCCATGAAGAGGATCTTTTCGATCCTGTCGGTCAGATCAGGATAGGTCAGGATGAAGGTCGCGATATTGGTTAGCGGTGCTGTCGCAACGATCGTGACTTTGTCGGGACAGTTTCTGATCTTTTCGGCCATCAGATCGACGGCACAGAGATCTGAAAGTTTCTTATTCGGTTCAGGCAGAGTGTTGCCGATATTGCCCAGTCCGTCCTGACCATGGACATCCAGAGCCAGCGGCTTGGAGTAATCGATCTGTTCTTCCAGGATGCCTTTGGAAGCACCGGCTGCGACTGAGACATCGATGCCCATGAGTTCGCAGATCTTCAGGGTATTGACAGCCGTTCTTTCCACGGACTGATTGCCAAAGACCGTTGAAATGCCTAAGAGTTCGATATCTTCACAGGCCGACAGAAGAAGCAAGGCCATCGCATCATCGAGACCGGTATCCACATCCATCCATACAGGTGTTTTAGCCATCTTATTCGCCCTCCTTATATGATCTGATACATTCAAGATACATGTTTACGAAACGTTCACGGTCGACGCTCATCGCCAGATGCAGATTCGGTGCTCCCGAGAATCCGAACCAGTCGACGACGGTCTGACCGATCGTCATCTTTCCGTCGACATCGACGATCACATGTTTATCGCTCAAAACAGCGATACCAGGGTCGATGCATACGGCCGCCGCAACGGCATCGCACATCACCTTGTGAGAGCGGTAGTAGGCTTTCTTGTCTTCCGTGATCGGCCAGTTGTCGATGCTTTCGTCTTCAAAGCGGTCAAAGTCTTCGATCACATCACAGACAGATGTGCCCTGGGCAGCTTCCACGACATCTTTCTTGTCTTTCTCATCCAGATAGGTATTTACACAGCAGTCGAGACCGACCATCGTCAGATCGAAACCGGCTTCAAAGACGATCTTAGCCGCATGAGGGTCCTGATGGATATTGAATTCCGCATATTCCGTGACATTGCCGAAGGTAGTCGATCCGCCCATTATTACCAGTCTCTTCACCATCTTTGTTATTTCAGGATGTTTGAGGACTGCCAAAGCGATATTGGTCAAAGGTCCGACGGCAGCGATTTCCAGTTCACCTTCGTATTCTTTAGCTTTTTCCCAGATGAAATCCCAGGCATATCCTTCAGAAAAAGTCAGGTCTTCCGTTTTGACTTTAAGTCCGGCCAGTCCGGTATCGCCATGGGCGTATTCTGCCCGGGGGTGTCTGACGATGATCGCTTTGTCAGCACCTTTTACGACCTTGGCATTGATGCCGTATTTCTCATTGAGATACAGGGCATTGGCTGAAGTCTTGTCCAGAGAGACATTTCCATGTACCGGGGTGATGCCCAGGATATCGAACTGTCCGCATCCCTGGAGCATCAGGATACATTCCGCATCGTCGATGCCCGGATCACAGTCGATGATCAGGGGTCTTTTCTTTTCTGCCATATTATTGTTCTCCATTCCTGATTTAATTATAAGGTATACTGATATCAGAGGATTAAAACAATGTTGTTCAAACCAGAAAAGATCACTTCATATGATGAAATAAACTATCGCATCTTTGGTATGAGGATGCAGCGGGAGTATGAGATCATCTCCAAAGGGAGTGTTGCTGAAGTATCGGAATATTCCGTTAGTTTTGGTAATGACAGACGAACTCTGGAAAGAAGAGTCCTGTGCGACAACGAAATGATGATCGAAATACTCAATGTATGCGGACTCATGCGCTGGGATGGTTTCTCAGGCAATCAGCCCCGCGGCGTCCTGGACGGGGAGATGTTTACTCTTTCAGCGATCGTCAATGACCGAAGGATCATCAGAGCTCAGGGTTCACAGAACTTCCCGAAGAATTTCCCGGAATTCCGCCGGGAGATCGACAGTATCCTGGCCGAAAACAACTCGATCATGTGACACGGATATATTGGAGAATGATATGCTGGAACAATTGAAAAAAGAAGTCTTTGAGGCCAATCTGCTGTTGCCGGAATACGGACTCGTCGTCTTCACCTGGGGAAATGTTTCCGGGATCGACAGAGAAAAGGGCCTGGTCATAATCAAACCGAGCGGTGTCGAATATGACACGATAAAAGTCGATGATATGGTCGTTACGGATATGGAAGGCAATGTGGTGGAAGGTCATTATAAACCGTCTTCTGACCTGATGACTCACCTTGAGCTTTATCGCAATTTCCCGAACATCGGCGGTATCGTCCACACCCATTCGATCAACGCGGTAGCCTGGGCGCAGGCAGGAAGAGACATCCCGGCTTTAGGTACGACTCATGGTGATTATTTCTATGGCAATATCCCCTGTACCAGATATATGACACCGGAAGAGATCGGCAGAGAATACGAACTAAATACTGGCAAGGTCATCGTCGAAGAATTGCAGAAGCGGAAGATCGATCCTGATCAGATGCCAGCCGTGCTGGTGCGTTCCCACGGTCCTTTCACCTGGGGCAAGGATCCAAGCGATGCCGTGCATAATTCACTCATTCTCGAGACTCTGGCGGAGATGGCTCTCAAGAGTATCATCATCGATCCTGACGTACCGGAAATGCAGCAGGAACTGCTGGACAGGCACTACCTGAGGAAACATGGTCCCGGTGCTTACTATGGCCAGGGATAGAACATATATTAAACAGAGCACTTAAAAGTGCTCTTTCTCATCCATTAAACAAAAAAAAGCAGAATACTGCTCAGTCTGTTTCTTCCTTTTTGTCGGCCTGATATTCTGCTTCGACATCTCTTATGGCATATTCACAGGCCTGAATCACAAAGGAAGAAAAATAAGAGTCGCTGTCTGCCACCTGTTTCTCGATCCTTTCAACAAGTTCCTTCGGAAAACGGATTGTCTTGTTCAGAGTTTCTCTCTTTTTATCCGGTTGAAATTTAAAACCCATATGAATATTTCCTGATTTGATTGTATTGCTTTGAATACAGATAATCAGCATTTTCTTTTGCACGGTAAATTGCATTGCAAAAAGCAGGACAAAGAACTATGATGAGAGTGGATCGGAAAGGAAGATGCGAAGATGATCAGACAGAGCGAACGTGAACGGCTGACGGCGATCCTGAAGACGGCCGGCTACAGCGAGGAAGAAGCTGAAGTCATGCTGGGAAAGTTTCTTGAAGAGGAAGCGGAAACATATCTTGAATGCATGGAATCAGTCAGTGAGGAAAGCGGCAGATACAGAAGAAGAATGAGCTGATACAGGAAAACATCATAAAGATGTTTTTTTGTTATCAAAGTCTTTATGAGCATTTTTTCTTATTTTAAAATATAAATATGGAAGCCAGAGAAAAAGAAACCCGGGTCAACAGATTTAGACCGCTCAGCTGGAGCATCTTTCTGATCTCGATCATTTTCATCATTTTCATGTGTGCTGTCATTTCCTATGCGACATACAAGATCTATACCAAATCGATGTATGACCGTTATCAGAAACAGATGGTAAGTATCATCGATTACGTGGAAAGCCATATCGATATCGATGACATGTCTGAGTGTTCAAGGACGTACGTAGAATCGGAGAAATATAAGGAATTCCAGGCTTTCTTTGATGATCTGATCGACTACTATTCAGATGTTCATTATCTGTATATAATGCAGGTACTGGATCCGGAAGATCCGATCAAAGTCAGAGAGATCTGCGCAGCCAACTCTACCTATGAGAAACAGTACGAACCGGATATGGTCATGTATCTGGGGCAGGGCGAGGAAAGCTGGTATGATACGGAAACAGCACGCTATCTGAAACAACTGCAGGATGGTGATAAAGACGTTTACTTCAACAATCCGTCTGAATGGGGCATCGATTATACTCTGGCCAGACCGCTCATCGATTCCAAAGGCAATCATTATGCTTTGCTGTGTGTCGATGTTTCGATCGATGAGATCAATACCACTATCTATCGGAACATCAAGATCAACATTACGGTCGTTGTGATCGGTGGTATCGTCCTGATCGCGTTACTGATGAACTGGATGAGAAAAAATGTTACCGGTTCTCTGAAACAGGTGGAACGCAGTGTCGAGGAATTCGCGGAAAAGTCAGCCGGTATCAGGAATCCGGATGAACTGATCTATACACCGCCTGTCCTGAAGAGAAATAACGAAGTCAAAGCTTTATCGGAAGCCGTGTCCAAGCTTTCTCAGGATATGAAAGATTACGTTGTTGCGATCCTGACAGCGGAAGGAGAGACCAACACGCTTAAGGACCACGTGAATCAGATAAGCACGATCGCCTATCAGGACAGCCTGACCAAGGTCAAAAACAAGTCGGCCTACGACGAGAAACAGCTGGAACTTGAGAAAGATATTCAGGATGGCACTGCCGAATTCGCGATCCTGATGCTGGATATAAACAAACTGAAACAGATCAATGACCTCTATGGTCACGAACAGGGGAATGAATATATCATCGGAGCCTGCAGAACTATCTGTGAAACTTTCAAACATTCTCCGGTCTACAGAGTCGGCGGAGATGAATTCACTGTCGTCATTCAGGGAGAGGATTATAAGAACAGAGAAGAGCTGTTCATAGAGCTCAATGAAAGATTCGCTGAGAGTTCCAAAGATGAAAGTGTTGAACCATGGCACAGATATTCGGCAGCCTGCGGTATGAGTGAATACAGGAAGGGTGATGAAGTCATAACGGTCTTCAATCGGGCTGATAAGGATATGTACAAAGCCAAGGCGAAGATGGAAGCTGAAAAATAAACACTATCAAAAAAGCCTTTAATTGAAGTTTATTCAGTTAAAGGCTTTTAATATGCTTCTGCAGGATCTTTTCTTCAAACTCTTTGGCCGGTAAAGGCTTGGAGAAGTAGTAACCCTGAACGATATTGCATCCGAGATCCTTGAGGATCTTCAGCTGTGCTTCGGTCTCGACACCTTCGGCGACGACCGGAACGTTCAGACTGCGGGCAATGCCCAGGATCAGTTCCACGACCTGAATGTCTTTCTTATCGTGTTCGATATTGATGATGAACGATCTGTCCATCTTGAGCACATCCACCGGCATCGATGTCAGCATGTTCAAAGAAGAATATCCGGTACCGAAGTCGTCCATCTCGATCTCATAGCCGTCTTTGTGCAGCTTGTTGACCAGGAAGATGACCTGTTCGGCATCTTCGGTATAGGCTGATTCCGTTACTTCCAGTTTCAGATATTTACGTTCCAGACGGCTGTTTTCCAGCATCTCACTGAGGACCAGTTCCAGCATCGGATCGAAGACATCGATCCTGGAGAGATTTACGGATACCGGAAGTGTTATACCGTATTCATCACGCCATGCGGCGATCTGCTCGGTGACTTTTCTCCAGACGTAATTGTCGACCGTGGAGATTTGTCCGTTTCTTTCAAAGAGTGGAATGAAATTGTCCGGAGCGATCATTCCGAATGCCGGATGGTTCCAGCGGATCAGAGCTTCAGCACTGCGTAGTACCGGCGGATCACACTGGATATCATATTTCGGCTGATAGTAGACTTCAAATTCTTCATTCTCGATGGCCGGACGGAAATCGTTCAACAGGCGCTGTTCCATGATCTCCCGTTCACGTATCTTCTCATCAAAGATCTTGAGACGGGTCTTGTAGTCGCCTCTGGCCATGTTGCAGGCAGTCCTGGCCTGATCGATCAGCTGTAAAGGTTCAAGACCTTCCTGGTATGGCATCACACCCATCCTCAGGCGGATACTGATGTTCTGTGAGAAATCATTGAGACGACGCTGGAAGAAATCGAAGATCTTCTGATAGTCGTCCTGATGTTCACAATACATGTAGAAGCGGTCGGCATCAGAACGTCCGGCGATACCCCTGGTATCTTCAAGGAACTTTCTGATCTCATTGCCCAGTTCTTCCAGAACCATATCACCGAACTTCATGCCATTCATGGCGTTGACGGTATGGAATTTTTCGATATTCATGACGATCGCATCCATTGGTTTCTTAGGATCGCTCTGATACATACGGTTGGCATACTCAAAGAAGAAGTTCTTGTTGTAGAGCTTCGTCAAAGGATCATACTCGGTAGCGGAGATCAGTTCTCTGCTCTCGTTGATCTTCTCTTCAGCGGAAAGTCTGCCGATCAGCAGGAACAGCATCACTGAGAAGACGATGATGATGAAAGTCATCACGCTGAACCAGTTGTCTTCCAGATAGTCCATGAAGGATATCTTTCTTTCGATCTCCATATAGCTGGACAGGGAACTTTCGATGTCTTTCTGCGGGATCTGATTGATCGTCTTGTTCAGGATCGAATACAGCGCGTCGTCGCTCTTCCTGACGATGAAGGAGAGACCCATCATCTCCTTGGTACTGAGTGAAGACAGACGATATTTGCGGGCGATATTGTCATATTCGGTCACATGATAGTTACTGATCAGGATACCGTCAGATGTTCCTTCATTGACATCTTTGAGGCAGTCATCCATGTTCTTTTCTTCAAAGTAGGTGACATTCCAGCCCGGATAGACGTCTTTCAGGAAACGGGCGTAGTTCTCATTGCCTTTTTCCACAAAGACTTCAGCTTCTTCGTGATTCAGGATATCGTAATAGTTTTCTCTGTTGGTGAGCAGATTCATCTCGGTCTCCATCACGGCATTGGTGACAGAAACATCCAGATCTTCCGCTTCACTCATTTCCATATAGACCGGGAATATGCAGTCGATCTCTTTATTCATCAAAGCTTCATAGGCTTCATCAAAATCATCATAGGCTATGGCGACAAAACTGATATCGGCATTTCTGATACAGTCGATCGCCAGCTGGATATAGTTGGCCAGTGCTCCGGTCACGACTCCGGATTCGTCTTCACCGCAGAAGGGAAGCGAATCTTTGCGGTAGCCGATCCTGACGGTTCCGTGTCCGGCGACCCAGTTCTTCTCGGAAGTCGTCAGATAGGCATTGGAACCCTGATAGTGACCATACTTCTCAAAGAGCCACTGGTTGTAGTAGCGGTCTTCATCCAGGATCTTGGTCATGGCGTAATTGATATCTTCAAGCAGATCCGGACGGTCTTTGTTTATCGCAAAGAAGAAATCGGAAGAACCGATCTTGAAGACCGGGATACGATTCTTCTTGATGTCATAGGAATCGGTACCGACATAGGCATCGATCTCACCGTTATATAACATCTCCATCGATTCACCTTCCGAAGTGGTGAGTTCAACTATGAGAGGAGATACATTGTTTTCTTTGGCCCAGTTGCGCAGATATGTTTCCTGGATACTGTTCTTATTCACACCGAGCTTCTTGCCGTTGACGGAACGGACATCGTCGGCCGTGATCATTTCCTCATCTTCATTGACGAAAAGATAGTAGGCTTCCGATCCCATCGGCAGAGATGAGTAAAGCATCACCTTGGCTCTTTCTTCGGTATAGGAGACATCACTCATCAGGTCGATCTCGCCGGCTTTCAGCATTTCCATCAGATCAGACCAGCTGCCTTTCACATACTCGTATTTCCAGCCGGTATAGGCGGCGATCTTCTGCTGGTACTCATAGGCAAAACCGGTCCGGCGCCCCAGTTCATCAGTGCGGTTGAAAGCTGATTCATACCAGCCGACACGGACGATCTTGGCTTCATCGTCATCAGCTGTCACCCGATCGATCTTTATGAACGATGAACACAAAACAAAAAACAGCAGGAAGATGATCACTGCCTTATTCCGATTGACCTGTCCACTATGATGTCTTGTCATCATTTTTATGTATTAATTATATCTTAAACTTTGTCCAAACAAAAAGCTTAAGCAGCCCTGAGACTGCTTAAGCTGATGATCTAGATGTTTACGGCCGCACCGTAGGCGCTGCGGTTGGTCGTCTGGATTGTGCCCGGTTTCTTGCAGTCACCGACCATCCAGAACTCTCTGCCCTTGCCGTAGAAGGAGAGTGCCTCCTCGCTCTTTGAGCGCATGCCGACAGACAGGATGACGGAATCAGCCGGCAGATCGTGATCGTTGCCGTCTTTATCTGTATAGGTAACGTGATCTTTTGAGATCTGCTTGGCAGAAGCATTGAGCACGTAATGGAAATTGTCGATGGCTTTCCAGGCTTCTTCAAACATCGAGCGGTAATGTGTAGCCGTACTGTCAGCTGCCAGTTCATCACGCATCTCGATGACCGTGACGTTTCGGCCCTTCTGTGCCAGAAACATGCCGGTCTCGACGCCGACTTCACCGCCGCCGATGATCACGACGTTCTTTCCGATCTTATCACTGTGCATCAGTGCATCAGTCGCGACCGTGACATGGTCAAGATCAGCTCCAGGGATCTTCGGTATGACAGGCGACGCACCGATGGCAGCGACTACTGTATCATATTCATCTCCTAGTGTTTCAGGAGTGGCTCTGGTATTCAGATACACCTTGATCTTTCTTTTTTCGACCTGTCTGATCAGGTAGTCTTTGTATTCCTTGAGCGTCCATTTGAACGGTACATAGTCCGCATGTCTGATCGCACCGCCCAGTTCGTTTTCTGCTTCATAGATCGTCACTTCATGACCGCGGTCAGCAAGATAGATCGCCGTACGCATGCCTCCCGGACCGCCGCCGATGACAGCTACCTTTTTCTTTTTCTCGGCTTCTTTGCCCAGATACGGACTTACTTCTTCAAAACCGAAGAGCGGATTGACTGAACAGGTCGTCGTGAAGATATCTCTTTTACCTCTTCCGTGACACTTGTTGCATCTTAAACACGGAACGAGATCTTCTTTCCTGCCTTCAGCGATGATGTCGCCATAGTCCGGATTGGAGATCCAGGCTCTGGCCATCGCCACGAGATCGACCTTGCCTTCCCTGATCGCCTGATCGGCGATATCAGGATCGAAGTATCCGCCGACATTGCTGACAAGGAAATCCAATCCTTGGACTTTTACTTTAGCTGCCATCTCCAGGAAAGGTGTCGGATTTAACTCAAAGGGGATCGGATGGTTAGGATCGCCTTCAGCTGAACGGACCACGATATCGACATATTTCTGAGCCAGTTTCAGGAATTCGATACCTTCTTCAAAGGTGTAGCCTCCTTCAGGCTCTTCACCGGAAAACTGGATCTCGATGATCAGATCATCACCACCGGCTTTTCTTATTTCTTCTAACATCAATAACGGGAATCTGGCTCTGTTTTCAAAGGAACCGCCGAACTCATCGGTCCGGAAATTGGTCAGAGGTGAGAGCAGCTGGCTCGGGAACTGAGTCCGATAGCTCATGTGGACAGTCACGGCATCAAAGCCCAGTTTGCGGTACAGCGCTGTTCGCTGACCGTAGCTCTTGATGATCTTGTACAGATTCTCGGCCGGTATGTCATCAGAGATGTTGCCATTGAAGATGGTACTGGTATCAGCAGTCGGTGAAGCAGCACTGACGGCTTCGACTTCACCTTTCTCGTTCTCATAACGGAAGACACGGTTGGCTGAAAACAGTGAACCCGAGACGATCGTTCCCACCGCATGCATGGCTTCGACCATCTCCGTCATATAGTTCTGACAGCGTGGATCGTGCATATCAAAAGTCGGGAAGTGGGAGATGTCCAGGAAGTCCGGCAGCGGTGGTGAATCATAGGTATCTTCGACACCGGCAATGGTCACGAAGGCAGCTCCGGTCCTGGCCCTTCCAACAAAATGGCCGATCTTCTTCCTGAAAGATAATCCTCACAGGCTTTAACTTTCTGTTCAGAGGAATACTTCGCTTTTCTTCCCATAAAAAATCCCACCTTTCATAGGTATTGGTGAGATTTAAGTATTTCACGTGTCTACTTTAGTGGGATTGTATCAGTCTGTAAGTCCGGTCTTATCTTCAGATCCTGGCTACACCGCTCTTGCGGGCTGCCTCAGCGACAGCCTTGGCTACGGTCTTTCCGACTCTTGGATCGAAAGCCCTAGGCAGGATATATTCCTCATTCAGTTCCTCATCACTTACCAGTGAGGACAGAGCCGCAGCGGCAGCCATCTTCATCTCTTCATTGATGTCACTGGCCCTGCAGTCGAAGGTTCCGCGGAAGACGCCCGGGAAGGCCAGGACATTGTTTACCTGGTTAGGATAATCACTGCGTCCTGTTGCGACGACTCTGGCACCGGCGGCCTTGGCTTCTTCAGGAGAGATCTCCGGCATCGGATTGGCACAGGCAAAGACGATCGGGTCGCCGTTCATTGTCTTGACCATCTCACCGTTCAAGGTATTAGGTGCGGAGACACCGATGAAGATATCTGCACCGACGATCACATCTTTAAGTGATCCGGCTTTCTTTTCCAGATTGGTGACTTTTGCCATCTCTTCCTTGATCCAGTTGAGTCCTTCTCGACCTTCATAGATCGCACCCTTGCGGTCAGTCATGATGATATTTTTAAATCCGGCTGACAATAAGAGCTTGACGATCGAAATAGCAGCAGCACCGGCTCCCGAAGTGACGATCTTCACATCTTCCTTCTTCTTGCCTACGACCTTCAGCGCATTGGTCAGTCCGGCCAGCGTGATGATGGCCGTACCGTGCTGGTCATCATGGAAGATAGGGATATCACATTTTTCTTTCAGTTTTCTTTCGATCTCGAAACATCTCGGTGAAGAGATATCTTCAAGATTGATACCGCCGAAGGATCCGGAGATCATATAGACCGTATTAACGATCTCATCGACGTCTTTTGATTTTATGCAGATCGGGAAAGCATCCACATCACCGAATGATTTGAACAGGACACATTTTCCTTCCATTACCGGCATGCCTGCTTCCGGACCGATATCGCCCAGTCCCAGTACAGCCGTACCGTCAGTGATGACAGCACAGAGATTATGTCTGCGGGTGAGTTCATAGCTCTTGTCGATATCCTTCTGGATCTCCAGACACGGCTGAGCTACGCCCGGTGTATAAGCCATCGTCAGATCTTCCTTGGAATTTACGGGAACTCTGGAGACGACTTCGATCTTGCCCTTCCACTGTTCATGAAGAGCCAGCGATTCTTTCATTACATCCATATTTAAGCCTCCTCAAACGGGAATTTATAAGGCAGATTCAGTGAATCACGCATCGTGATCAGTTCCTTCTGGACTGCTTCATTTACCGGAACGCCTTTATCTTTTCTTTCCTGCCAGACCAGATATTCCTTTTCACCGGCTGTATAGATCCTCTCATAGCCCGGAGCTTTGGCGGAATTCCTTAATTGTCTGCAGATCTCACCGGCTGTCTTTCTGAATGTTTCAAGACCCATGAATGCTTCCGGATCGACGACGAAGAAGAAATGGCCAAGATGATACATCTGCGGTTTTCCTTCAGGAGAGATGCCGCTGAGCGATTTCATGAATTCACCGCCGGCTAAAGCAGAAGACAGGATCTCAACGACGGTCGCATAACCGTAGCCCTTATAGCCGCACATCTCATCGCCCGGTCCTCCGCCTAACGGAGCTAAAGCAGCTGTTCCTTCATTAAGCATCTTTAAGATCGCGTTGGAATCGCTGATTGTCTTTCCGTCATGTGTGACGACCATGCCGGCAGGTGTATCCTTGCCGGAACGGGCATAGAATTCGATCTTGCCTCTTTGAACAATCGAAGTGGCACAGTCCAGCGTGAACGGGAATTCCTCATCAGTCGGTAAAGAGAAAGTCAGAGGGTTGGTTCCCAGCATGTTTTCCACACCGAAAGTCGGAGCGATCGAAGGTCTGGCGTTTGTTCCGGTCACACCGATCAATCCTTCTTTGGCAGCCATATCGCTCCAGTAACCGGCGATACCATAGTGGGTAGAGTTCCTGATGGCTCCACCAGCCATACCGTTGGCCTTGGCCTTTTCGATCAGTTTCTTCATCATCGCATGAGCTGCGACCATGCCCATACCGTCATGAGCGTCCATGACTACCGTTGTCGGTGTCTCTTTGACGATCTCCAGATCGGTCTTCGGTAACAGCGTACCTTTGACGATCCTGTCGATATAGATCGGTTTGAATCTGTTGCATCCGTGTGATTCGATTCCTCTTCTGTCAGATTCCAGAAGTACATCAGCACAGATCTTGGCGTCTTCTTCTGGTACACCGTACGCTTTGAAGACATCGATCATAAAATTGCCCATCAGCTCCCAGGGAACATAAGGTCTTGTTTCCATCACAAAAATCCTCCCAGTTTATATATTGTCTATTAATATGCCTAAATTAATTGTAGAAAAAACTGAAATCACATACAAGGAAGACAGAGCAAAACAATGTATAAAAATCACTGAATCTGTTATAGTTGATACATCAAATAAATGCAGCATATTCATTTATTTCCTCTGGCAACAGAAGGAGGAGAATAAGATGAAGAAAACCAGAACGGATTCACACTGGCAGAACTGCTTATCGTCGTAGCAATAATAGCCGTACTTGTAGCAATATCGATACCGATCTTTTCCAGCCAGCTGGAGAAGAGCCGGGAAGCAACAGATTTTGCGAATGTCAGATCGATGTATGCGGAAGTCATGATCGCTGCGATCTCTGATGATGGCGATATGAAATATAATGGAGAATCAATAAAACAGGCTGACGGTTCTTTTTCGGCGACAATTTCTCCAATTGCCCAGAAGATCGACGGCTGGACAACAGACGTAACCAATATAAGTATAGGTAACGTTCCATCCAGTGAATGGGTAGGTGAACCAAAAGCAGGAGGCAGCTGTACTATTACATATGATCCTGACGATGGAACTACTGTCATCTGGGGTGGAATTTCTCCTTCTGGAGGAGGTTCAGGCGGTGGAACAGGTGGAGATGAACCAGGTGGCAATACTGGAACCTCAGGCAGCTTCAGTATTACTGGTAATGGACTTAAGAAAGGAGGGAATAAAATCGTATTCACTCTTCCTGAAGGTATGTCCGATTTGACAATTACATTCACAGCAGAAGCTACACAAGGCAACGGTCATGGAAACGGCAGCCAGCTTGGCAATACCACTTTCACGCTTTCAGCAGCAAACGATACTAATACTTTTGAGTTTAATTCCAACGGAGGGCACCCAAGGTTAAAAATCGAATGCGATCCACCGCTAACACAGGAACAACTAAATAGCATCATGCAGATCAATCCTCAGTAATGTAGGAAATTGGCTATTTAGCGATAATTAATAGTTTAAATGATGTCTGTTTGATAAAAACAGGCATCTTTTTAGTTTACGATAAGGTTTACGATACAAGAAATCAATTATGATAAAAGGATCCTGTTCTCTAATAAATGAAGATTTGTTTTCTGGTTTTCTAAAGAGTCTCGATTACATATAATAATCATTTTCAGAAAACCGAGCACATGTTAAAATCAGTTTAAAGATAAAGATACATATCATCAGGAGGCAATAATGTTTGTATTTTGGGGTGACGGATCACAGACTGCCAAAGATCTGGTGGATGCGGTGATCGTCAGAAGCACAGATAATTTCAATTGGACATTCATCTTTATTCTCTGCGTCGTTTTCTATGTATACTGGAGCGAGATCAACAAAAAGAACTATAAGGTCATAATCGCTGCTCTGGCTTTATATGGTGTACATTGGCTCTATGAAATAGGTAATGCGCTCATCGCTCATTTCTTCGGATATCCGTTATGGACTGTCAGCAATGCATCGACAACGTTTATATTGTTGATAGGCGTGTGCTGGGAACTGTCGATGATGTTCTCGCTGGCCGGCATGATCTCTTTCAAGATGCTTCCGGAGCAAAGGACTTTCAAGAACAAGATGCTGGGAGCTTTAAGCATGGCCCTGCTGTTTGCCTTGGTCGAATCGTTTTTGGCCGGCACATCCAACCATTCTTTCATCTGGGTCTATAAGTGGTGGGGTGTCTTGCCGGTGTTTGTTACTACTTATATCCCATTCTTCCTTGCCAGCAATTTCGTTCCAGATCTGGAACCGAAGAAACAGAAAACGTTCCTGATCACGGTATGGTCGTTAGTGGCGTTATCGCTCATCGTCTTTATTCCGTTAGGCTTCATTTAAGGAACAATTGTTCGGAAATATGTTATAAAATACTGTTAGATGAACAGCTATCACGGCAACAATAAACCATACATCTATGTCGTCTGCAACGAAGATAAAATGTCAGACGACATTTTATCTGTTCTCGAAAGCAACAATATCGCTGTCTGCTTAAGCAAAGGTTTCAACAACAAAGAAAAGAAATATATCGAAGCTGCCTATGGCGTCCTTCTTTTCATCGACAATAAGCTGCAGTCCGACAGTGATTTCAGAAAGATCATCGATACGGCTGTATACAACAACAAAAACATCCTCTGCGTATATAAGGAAGAAGTGAAACTGGATGCAGTCTTATCCATGCAGCTGGATCCTCAGCAGGCGATCTTTGCGTATCAGTATGAAAACAAAGAAGAACTTCATGACCGGATCCTGAAGGCTGTGATCTTCCACGACATGAAGATCACTCCGGAACAGAAAAGATTCCAGCGTAACCGTTCTCTGACGATGGTCATCGTACCGATCGTTGCAGCTCTGATCCTTTATACGACAGTCATCTATCCTTTACTGATCGCACCGGTCAAGCAAGACGATTCAGTTCTGGAGCAGTTCGGTCTGGCGGGTCTGAGCGATGAAGATCTCAAGAAGATTACTTCTTTACATATCGTAGGAAACAAAGTATTCACAAATACTGAAGAAATAGAAATGGTATATTGCAGTACTGATGATCTTAATTCCAGATTGCTGAATTACCACGTCCAATTGGTTGGTGACGAAGATCTGATAGCGGGTGAGACCGGAGAAACCGAGCTTGGTACGATCGATGACATTTCAATTCTGAAGAAGATGCCGAATCTTTCCCGGCTGACGATCGCCGGCGAAAACATCAGTGACATCTCACCGATATTTGAATTGAAGAATCTTAAGGAATTGAGTTTATGCAACAACCCTATTGAATCGATCGAAGGTATCGAAGGCTGTACAAGTTTGGAAAGCATCCTGCTTATCGAGACGCTGGTCTCTGATATCAGTCCTCTTTATGAGATCGATTCGCTTAAGCATGTTGAATTATACAAGTGCAAATATCTGAGTGATATTTCCGGTATCGAAAACTCCAACATCAATTATCTGAATCTGACCGATTCCGGTATCAGCGAGATCGCTCATCTGCCTCAGACCGAAAATTTCCATCTCTCTATGTTAGCTCTGGGCAGGCTTCCTGATTATTCATTCCTGGAAGATCCAATAAACTACAGCAATATTTATTTACACACAAGCATCAATGATCTGAAGCCGCATCTTGATAAGATGAAGGTCAATGGCATGTTTTATTACACTGGGGATAACAGAGGTGACCGCCTGGGCGATCTGAGCAGGATCGATGAACTGAAGAGTCTTGATCTGTCAGGGGAACTTCATCTTTTAGGATGTTACAATCTGTATTCACTGGATGGTTTTGCTGAGATATTCCCTAATGTTACATATCTTGATCTGTTCTACTGTCCGTACATCACAGACCTTTCACCGCTACTTGAAAGCAATATCACCAAGCTTACGATATCAGACTTCAATGCCTATCTGATCACTGATGAGTTTGCACAAAAAGGAATCGAGATCGAAATATTACAATGAGCATCAAATATCAGGCATATCAGGGACCGAAAGATTTCGTCTTCATCAGAGGCTGTAAGGAAGATGAAAGACTTCTGAACGAAATAACGCAGAAGCTGATCGACAGAAAGATCAGAGTCTTTTATGATCTTTCTTCCACCAAGAGATCTCACAGCCAGGAAGATATCGCTTCAGCGATCCTTAACAGCAGTCTGTGCATCTTTGTTCTGTCGAAGAAAGCCGCTGATTCACTGGATCTGAGAAACTCCATCAACTATGCCCTGTCTTTAAAGAAAGATGTCGTATGCATAAGAAAAGATGAAGGTGAGCTCTCACACGGATTGGATATGCAGCTCAGCAATATCACCTTCTTCAGAAACAGTGATGAACTTGTTGAGTATATTCAGAAGAAATATGAGTCATGTATCGGTGAAGGGCAGATACTCTCATCTGATGATAAACAGAAAAAAGTATTGGCTGTTGCCCTGATCGCTCTGGCCGGCTTACTGTTGCTTGGAAGCATCATGTTTATTTCCGAAAGGATAAGATATTTCAATTCAGCTGAATATCAGCTGGGAAAGATAGATGATGTGGAATATCTCGATTTTACTTCTTTCAGTCAGGATGATCTTGTCTATCTCAAAGGAAAGAAGATCGATGAGATCAATTTCAAGGACATGGATATCGATTCAATCAAAGGTATCGAAGAAGTGCAGACTGAAACAGTCGATCTCAGCGGCAACCCACGT
>JAFRKA010000023.1 GCA_017432005.1 Erysipelotrichaceae bacterium | reverse complement strand
TCGCCAAGACGTTTCAGCAGTTCTCTGGTCCTGTCAAGACCTAAACGGGAAGTACTCCAGGTGAAATCGTTGATATAAGCAAGTGCTTCTTCATATGTTCTGATCATCTATCTTCTCCCGTTGTGTGTGACGACCGACAGTTTCATCAGAATCTTCGGAGAAACGATTCCGAATACGATTCCCTTCAGCAAAGCGATCATGAAACGAGGAATCAGTGTCCGGGCAACGAACGGCCATGAAAAAGCTCCGTAAAGCAGTCTGCTGTATAAAAACAGCGAAATCGTATTCATCACGAAAACACCCAGTTCCGATATCAGCATGGCGATTCTGATTTCTTTTCTGCTGTTGTCAAAAGAAGCATTTTTTGCAAACATGCCTATCAGAAAACCAGCAACGACATAAGGTAATATCCACAAAGGCGTGCTCAATTCGATGCCATAGAGCAGAATCTGATAGACGAATGTTCCGCATAGTCCGACCAGAGCTCCGTTGAGCGGGCCGTACATCATTCCCGCCAGCAGTACAGGAAAACTTTCAAAAGTGATCTTCAGATTGATGAAGTCCATGGAAAAATAGCCAAGCAAGGCGCAAAGAGCCGTCAGCATGGCATTGATCGCGATCTGTGCTGTTGTTATTTTTTTCACTCTCTTGTCTCCTGAATAAACACCGTCACAGTTTCTTTTCAGCCGACATGATAACATGCTTGCATAAAACGGCTGTCGTAACCGATCCCACCCCTCCCGGAACGGGAGTGATGGCCCCAACGATTTTGCTTACTTCATCAAATCTCACATCTCCGCAAAGATTTCCATCAGGATCGACATTGATCCCGACATCAACGATGATCTGTCCCGGTGAAACAAATGTCTCATCGACGATTCCTGCGTGTCCGGCAGCTGAAACGATGATTTCCGCATTTCGACATATCGCAGGCATATCCACTGTCCTGGTATGGCACATAGTCACAGTAGCGTTTCTTTTCTGCAGAAGCATGGAAACCGGTTTGCCGATGACCATACTTCTGCCGATGACCGTAACTCTTTTTCCTTCTAACGGGATCTGATAATAGTCGAGCAGTTCGATCACAGCTTCAGCCGTACATGGTGGATATCCATGATCACTGCAGGCAAATACTCCTGCCATGGATGTCATCGTCATGGAATCAACATCCTTGTTTGGATCAAGCAATGCACATGCCTCCGTTTCGGCTTGTCTGTCTGCCAGAGGACGGAACATGAGACAGCCGTGGATCGAATCATCTTCGTTGATCTCCCTGATCTGTTTCAGAAGTGCTTCTTTTGACGAATCAGCAGGGAGAACTTTCTTTACGACTTTGATTCCGATTTTTTCGCAGCGTTTTACTGCTCCGTTTTCATAAGCTATATCATCCGCTTTTTCACCCACTCTCAAAATTGACAGGCATGGTTTGATTCCTTTGTTTTTCAGGTTTTCGCAGCGGAGCAGCAGATCCTCGCTGATCGCCGCTGCTGCAGGAGAACCTTTCAATAATTCAGCCATCATTTTTCCTTTCTGTATCTGTTATTTGTTTTTCTGATAAACCAGCTGAACAAAAACGCTTTCGTATACCTCATCAGCCTCCTTCGAATATCGGGAAAGACCCTCTTCGATCTGCTTATCCAAGGCGTCTGCATGATCACGGTCTTTCATCAGCTTTGTGTTGACTCTGACATTGACCGCAGCTCCAAGCATTGCCGCCTTGGCAAAGGCGATCCCTGTCGCGGCATCAGAAAGCACCATTCTGCTTCCTTTTTCCGCAAACTGTTTCAATATCTCTATTGACTGACAACTCAGATCAAAAATCTTGAGCGGAGCTTCAGCGGCATCATGCAGACATTTTTCCAGTATGGAATCTCTTTCCGGATCGTCTTTCGCTATGCCATATGCCTTTGACAGCGGGTCAAAAGCCTGTGCATCTTCATCAATGCATTGCAAGAGTTTTTTTCTCAGATCCTGAGCTTTTTCCATCAGGATACGGATCTCTCCCTCAATATCTGCATACTTCTTTTTCCCAGCGGTAAGTTCACCGACCATATCTCCCAACGCGATTCCGATCGAAGCGACTAAAGCACTTGCTCCGCCGCCTCCGGGAACAGGTAAAGAAGAAGCTAAAAGTTCAGTGAACCTCTCGCATGTTTCCTCATATAAATGATCCATTCTTCATCTCCGTTTATTTGAGCGATTCGCTTGAAAATGTTTTGTCCTTTTGCGTATCAGAACAAACCTGTGATGACTCCGTTTTCGTCGACATCGATCTTTTCAGCAGCCGGGACCTTCGGCAAGCCGGGCATGGTCATGATATCACCGGTCAATGCAACGATGAATCCTGCTCCGGAACAGACTTTCAAATTACGGACAGTCACATTGAATCCTTCCGGTGCCCCGAGTTTAGCCGGATCGTCCGAAAATGAGTACTGGGTCTTGGCCATACAGATCGGCAGATTGCCAAATCCGAGATCTTCCAGTTGTTTGATCTGCTTTGGCACATTGCCCGGCAGATGGATGCCGTCAGCGTGATAGATCTTTCTGGCGATCGTCAGCAGTTTTTCTTTGATCGGTAGATCAAGATCGTAGGCGAAGGTGAAATCATTCGGCTGATCACAGAGTCTGACAACTTCTTCCGCCAGGGCTTTTCCGCCTTCGCCTCCTTTAGCCCAGACTTCGCTTAATGCAACATTTACACCCAGTTCCCTGCATTTTTCTTCCACCATGTCTAATTCCGCTTTTGTATCGCTTGGGAACGCATTGATCGCTACCACGCAAGGAAGACCATAAACATTCTTAACATTGGAAACATGCTGCAGAAGATTCGGAAGGCCTTTCTTTAAAGCTTCCAGGTTTTCACTGTTCAGTTCTGTTTTCGGAACACCGCCGTGGTATTTCAATGCACGGACCGTCGCTACGATGACAACTGCTGAAGGTTTCAGACCGGCCATACGGCATTTGATATCCACGAATTTTTCCGCTCCCAGATCTGCAGCGAATCCGGCTTCCGTGACGACATAATCGCCAAGCTTCAAGGCCAGACGGGTCGCCATGACCGAGTTGCATCCATGAGCGATATTGGCGAACGGTCCGCCATGGATGAAAGCAGGTGTTCCTTCCAGTGTCTGGACCAGATTAGGTTTGATGGCATCTTTCAGCAAAGCCGCCATGGCTCCTTCCGCCTTCAGATCGTGAGCTGTGATAGGATCGCCTTCATAACTGTACCCTACGATGATCTTCCCGAGTCTCTGTTTGAGATCGGTGATCGAAGATGACAGGCACAAAACTGCCATGACTTCACTGGCAACCGTGATCTCAAAGCCATCCTGCCGCGGAGTACCATCCGTTCTGGCACCTAATCCGTCTACGATATTCCTTAACTGTCTGTCGTTCATGTCGACAGCACGTTTCCAGGTGATCCTTCTTGGATCGATATTGAGGTCATTCCCCTGCTGGATGTGATTGTCCAGCATCGCAGCCAGAAGATTGTTGGCAGCGCCGATCGCATGGAAGTCTCCTGTAAAATGCAGGTTGATGTCTTCCATCGGAACGACTTGCGCATAGCCGCCGCCGGCTGCCCCGCCCTTGATGCCGAAAACAGGACCTAAAGAAGGCTCTCTTAATGCAACGATCGAATTCTTTCCGATCTTTCTTAGTCCGTCGGTCAGACCCACGGAAGTGGTCGTCTTTCCTTCTCCTGCCGGAGTCGGAGTGATCGCCGTCACTAAAATCAGTTTCCCGTCCTTCTTATCCTTGAGATCATTCAGCAGCTTGTAATCGACCTTGGCCTTGTAGTTGCCATAAAGTTCCAGATACTTTTCTTCAATGCCTGCCTTTTTGGCAATTTCGGTGATCTTGAGTTTTTCACATTCCTGAGCGATCTCGATATCTGTTTTATTTCCCATTTCAATTCTCCATTCTTTTTTCAATTCTCTTCTATCATCGATCAGTACCAGTACGGATTAAACAGCCAGGTATTGCTGATGCCGTAATCCGCAAAGATGGTCTGGCCTGATACATAAGAAAATATATTCGATCCAAGGCACACGAGCGGATAGCCCATCTGTTCCGGGCTTGCCCAATAGCCGTTCCAAGGACGAAGAAAGATCTCTTCGATCATGTCCAGCCCTTCTTCTTCGTTCCCTGTGATCGACGTATACTTTCCGAAATCCGCTTTCAGACCGGTGTCGGTGTTGCCCGGATTCAGACAGTTGATCCTGATCTTTCTTTCTATGAATAAAGGGCTGAAGGCGTTTGCCGTAACATAGAAATTCAGACACTCTTTTGAGAAAACATAAGCAGATGCGATGATGTCGTGATGTTCATCGCACCATCTGACCTTATCTTCGTATGTCTTCTCATCCAGCAATGCCTGACAGTTCCCGGCGTTCTCTCTCCAGTTATATCCTCCTGAAGAAGCGATCATGCTGATGGAACCTGAATCTTTGATCTTATTTACGATCTTTTCAATCAGATAAACCGTTGACAGAAGATTGACCCTCATGACTTCCATGGCATTTGATCCTTCAAAATAGGAAGTACCCTGTGAGTTTAACGCGATTCCGTGACAGAAAAATACTGCAAACAGGTTATCTGGAACTTCTTCTGCCAGCTGATCCAGATCATCCTTTATTCCCAGATCAGCATAAAGGATCTTCTTTACCGGAAAATCCAGTTCGCTATGTCTGCCATTTCTGCGGCATACTGCATATACATTGGCACCAAGTTCACTCAACAGCCTGGCAGCTGCTTTTCCCATGCCTGAAAAGGCGCCTGTTACAAGAACGTTTTTGTTTTTATAACCGAATAATTCTTTCATTTCCATATCAGCACCCTATCTGTGTGACAAATGTCCTGGCCGTCTGTCCGCCATCCTGCAGAATATCGATACCATTCAGGAAAAAAGCCTGTTCAGAAACCAGGTACCCAATCAGACTCGATATCTCGTAAGGATGTCCCCATCTTCCTGCCGGGATATCTGCAAGCTGATTTTGTGCAATCTCGGGCTGCAGGTCGATCAGAGCCTGATGCATCGGTGTCAGATGAGAACCTGGGGATACGCTGAGAATTCTTGCTTTTCTTTTAGCGAATCGGTTCACATTCATTTGTGAATAGTAAATGACAAATCTCTTTGCAATGCAATAGGCCATTCCTGAACAGTTAAAGTCATTATCCGCAAAAGGCTCTACCAGTTCATAGAGTTTATCAAAAAGCTCTTGAGATCCGTAATACTGTTCAAAAATATCGATCCATTCATCCTGTGTTTCCAACTGGTATGCTGCCACGGAAGAGAAGTTGATCATGGTGCCGCCTTCAGCGATTACTTCTGCAAATGCATCAGTTACATTTACTGTTCCGATGGCATTAGTCATGATCACTTCCTTTGCCTTGCATAAAGTCGGCGAAACACCGGATGTATGAATCACGTTCTTTACACTGCCTAAAGATACCGCAAACTCCGACAAAGACTTCACCTGGTTTTTATCCGTTACATCGCATTGGAAAATGTCTGCTTCTATGCCAAGTGTTTCCAGCTGATTTTTAACTTCGCACAGTTTTTCTTTATCGATATCCGCAAGTAAAACGGACGTGCTTTTTCCAAGTTCGATGGCGATTGCTTTCCCCATGCCGCCACACCCGCCGGTAATGACACTTATGTTTTTCATCATACTCTCCTTAAAGAAGGGCTCTTTCGAGCCCTTATAGCCAATTCTTTTCTGTGATTACACAGTCATAACCGTGGATCTTGATTTTATCTCCGATATGCAGACTGCCCTTCTTGGCCAGGATGTATCCGTTATTGACGTTTTTTACATACGAATAAACAAGTTTGGATACTCTGCCGATCTCTTCGCCATCCAAATATACGGGCTCTCCTGGGCCTCCGTACTGTTTGGAGCGGATATAAAAATCCTCATTTTCGTCAGTCACTTCAAAACCGACCATCTCTCTTTCAGGACCGTTTTCCTTTACCTTCAAAAGAGCTTCCTTTCCGATAAATTCCTTATCCCAGTTGATGTTCTTATCTAGTCCGACCTCAAACGGATTCGTATGATTAAGATCTCTCATATAATAGAAGCCTGCTTCGGTAGGAAGCGTCCATGCAAATACCTGGAATTCAGTGACTTCTCTTCCGCCTGCGTCCTTTACGGCCTTGTCGATGATCTCCTGAACCGCATCAGTATCGTCAGCCGAACAGTAGATCTCGTAACCGAATTTCTCTCCGGTAAATCCTCCTCTGTTCACGATGACTTCCATGCCATCGATCTCATCTTTTCTGTTCTGGAAGAATTTCAGATCTTCAACGCCATTACTGAGGATTGAATTCAATACTTCTTTTGACTTCGGTCCCTGAACAGCAAACATGTGCCAGTCTTCCGTGATCTCGCTTGTGTCAACATCAAAGTTTTCGGAATGATAGTAGAACCAGTCGTCCGCCTTCGTGCCATACAGCGTCGATACCCAGTACCTGTCTTCCTCCAGACGCATGACAACGACATCATCGATGATCTCACCGGCTTCATTCAGCATCGTTGTATACCTGTCTCTTCCAACCGCCAAAGTTGCAATGTTGTTAGGATAAACATAATCAAGAAACCTGCCGACATCCTCTCCCGTTACTTCCATCAGCTGATGCGTGAAAAGATAATATCCTACGCACTCTCTGACAGCCATATGTTCACGACGCTTCCATTCGTCATGTGCAAAAATGTTCTTATTCATGTTGCTCTCTCCTACATAAACTTGTCGATCTTCTTCGCGATCTTGATACGCATCTTGCCTTTCGGCGAATCTTCTTCCCAGACAGACCACTGGGCATTGACCAGGGTCTTTACCATGCCCTGCCACATATACAGATGTGCTTCGCATAACGACTGAGTGCCTGTAATCGCCAGATCGCCTCTGTTAATCACATAGATGACTTCGTTTTCATTGAAGGCTTCCGTTTCATATCCGCAGACCAGAGACTGCAGCAGCATTTCGATGACTCCGCCTAAAAGTCTTCCATCTTCCTTGATCTCATTTGGAACACCCAGCCAGTCGCGGCACGCTTTGATTGCGTAGCGTTCACCAAATAAAGCCTTGCCGGCAGCTTCCAATACGCATTTTTTGATCCATTCTGCGTTTTCCGCTGTCGTATATCCCAGTTTTACGGCATTGTCGATTGCCGGAAGTAGATATAAAGAGGCCGCAGTTGAAAGATTGACCATCTGATTTGAAGAGTCGGTCTCGTTGTTGGTTCCGTTGACGAAATGATAATCGCATTCCTCTCTGAACATCATCGATTCATCTACACAATCCTCTTCTTCAGAATACTTCTTGTATTCATCGGATACTGCCGGACCAAAAGACTGCCACAGTTCATGTTCCGGAGCAGGATATTTTTCTCTTGACTCCGCAATGATACGGCAATGTCTGTCGCCGCAACCTTTGGCTTCGACCATCAGATAATCCAGTTTATGTCCTTTGCGGTGTCTGCTTTCCGTTGCATCAGCCTGTCCCTGCAGAGACATTGTTGTAGCACGGCAAAGCTCCGAACAGCAGATATCCCAGTCGCAGACATCCAGCTCTTTTTCACAGCGGTACGTTCCGAAATCCTGACATCTTCCGCACATCAGCAGAGCATCATCGCCCTTATCGCCGATCAGGGCTCCGGGATAGGAACCGCACATGAATGGATGAATACCGAAGCCGTCATCATTGGGATAATTGATACCGGTCTGATAGAGTCTTGCATACGCTTCCTTGCACATTTCGGAAGCCCTGGTCGCATAGTCAGGAATGATGATCCTGTATGCTTGAGCGACCGCTGCGCTTAAGACAGCCTCAAATCGGGAAGCATAATGCAGAGCATCCTTGTATGACATCAGTTTGTTCCAAGGTGACTGTACGGCATTGAATGTCTTGAATCCTGCGCCGTCACCGGAATTCTGAGGGATTCTTCCATCTATTTTCTTGTTCATATCGACCTCTCTAATCCTGTTCAGGATATGCATCGATCGCAACCTGATACTTCACGATATTATGTGTTGCTCCGCCATCGACTACGACCGTCTCACCCGTAATGCCATCTGCAATATCAGTACAGAATGTATACGCCATCATGCCGACCTGATCGACCGGCAGCTGGCCATCGACCTGCCAGACCATCAGTTCATCATAGAATTCATCCTGCTGTTCCTCTGTAATCAGCTCACTGGCAAGATTGCCTGCTGCTCCAGGAGTGACCATTCCGCCAGGTGCAATGGAATTGATCATGATTCCGTAACGTTTCAATTCTTTCGCAGCTTCTGTGGTAAGACCCATGACGGCCGCCTTGCTGGAAGCATAGTGAGGATATCCGCCAAATACCGGATAAGGCATGATCGGACTATTGGAAGAGATCAGGACGATCTTTCCTTTGATCTCATGATCGATCATATATTTGCTGACGTGCTTGACGCCATAGAATGCGCCATATACGTTGGTCTCGAAAACCAGCTGCAGATCCTCTTTTGGAAGATCATATACTTTCGCATAATTCCAGATCGCCGCACTGTTGACGAAGATATCCAGACTGCCATATGTTTCAACGGTATGATCTACCAGCTGCTTGACTTCCTCTTCGTTTCTGACATCGGTAAAGCAGAAGCTTACGCTGTCCTTGTAGCCCTCTTTTTCAAGCAGAGACATTGCCGCTTCCTCTTCTATTCTGGAATTGGATGCCATCATGACCTTCGCTCCACCCTGCAGAAGTCTGAGAGTGATATCGAAACCCAGTCCTGACGAACCGCCTGTCACCAAGGCTGTTTTTCCTTTCACGGAATACATATCCGCAAAAGGTCTGGCTGCATCAATATACCCTTCCAGCATTGATTTGTCATTTTCTGTAAAAGCCATAGATTATTGTTCTCCTTTTTCCTCTTGACAAAAATCGTATTCTCGGGAATTGAACACATTTTCATCTTATAGAAATCTGTTTTTTTGGATAATGCTCATATTTTAGGTTTTTTGAAAACGTTTACTAAACTTATTGTCGGTTAAAGAATCAAAACAGCAAAAAACCCTTTTGCAAGCAGTTATTATCGACTTTTTTTTCGTTCATAGCACCTGTTTTATTTGTGTTTTTAACCTGTCAAACCCTACAAAATGATGGTTACTTTTTTTATATAATGCTATAATAATGGCGAAATAAACCATGAACCTGAACGCAGCGATAATCTTTAACGAATTGAAGAAAGAGTATAAAACAGAGATCTTCGGGCCCAGAAGCGACGAACTTTTATTAACGCGGCCTGAGTTCTACATGGAAGAGAATGACAGCTTTCTTTCCGACCGTCTTTATCTCGCTACGGTAGAACATCTGCCGAAAAGACCGCACATTCAGAAAAACAGCGTACTTGTATGCGTCGGAGAAAACCTGAATCTGAACTATTACCGTGACAGGATCTGTCTGATCATCATCAAAGAACGTACAGATTTTTTTAAAGTCTTCATGAAAATGCAATCCGTTTTTGAGAAGTATAACTCATGGGAAAAGCAGCTGTGTCACGATCTGCTTTCGAATCACGATCTGACTTCTTTGCTCGAAGATTCCTATCCCATTTTCAACAAACCGATCTATGTCCTGGATTCATCATTCAGAATGATTGCCAGCAAGAGCGAGTATGCCGACAAGGGATGGGATCTGACGGAAAACGGTTCGCTTAATTCGGACTCGATCGCAAAATATCTGTCTGTTTCTGATCTGATGACTGAGAAGAGAAACGCGCTGATCATTGACCTGCTGGGTAAGAAGGTCCTGTGCGTCAATCTGTTCAATAAGAATGATCAGTATGACGGGTGTGTAGTTATCTCCCTGGATGGTTCTGATGTTTTTGAAGGGGAAGAGAAACTGATTGAGGTGCTGGCGGAGTACCTTCAGATGGCGATCGATAAGAATCCAATCATCACCAACGATATCGATGTGTCGATCAAAAAAGCATTTCAGAATCTCATCGAGGAACTGCCCTTGTCCTATTCGCAGCGCATTTTATTGACAAGTTCTAATGCGCAGACGGCATATCGATGCATATATATGCGCTATCGCGGAAAACGGAATCAGCTGCCGTTGTCATACATATGTGATATTTTTGAGGATGCATTCTCAAAATCGTATGCTTTTGTCTATGATGATTCGATCATTTCGTTCGTAAACATCAGCGAACTTCGTTCAAGCAAAGCAGCAGATTACAAAATCACGCTAAATCGCAAACTATCCGAATTCATCGATCAGATGAGCCTCTGTGCTGGGATATCAAATGAGTTTTCCGATTTATTGAATGTCAAGATCCAGTATCTGCAGGCTCAGTCTGCTGTCGACAATGGCCTTCTGCTTGATACACAGGGCAAACTGTTTTATTACGCAAGCTATGCACTGACAGAAATGATCATAAACTCTCTGGGTGGCTTGCCTGTGGAAACCTATTATCCGGCTGGATTTGATAACATTCTTCAACACGATAAAGAATCCGGGATCTCATATCTTGAGACACTGAAAACATTCCTTGAAGAAGGGATGTCTTATACCTCGACGGCACAAAAACTGTTCATTCACCGTTCGACTCTGATCGACAGGATTACG
>JAFRKA010000022.1 GCA_017432005.1 Erysipelotrichaceae bacterium | reverse complement strand
TAAGAAAGTATATGAGTACTGTCTGATGGGTGCAGCTGTTGGTTTTGGTTTTACAATCATGGAAGAATTCGCATATATGAACACTCCTTCATTAACTACAGTAGCGATGAGAGCATTACATCTTCCTGCGCATATGACGTTGAATATGTTGATGGGAGAATTTTTTGGTAGAGCAAAATATAACAGATTAAATGGCAAAGGATCACAGGTTTCAAAATATATTCTTGCTTTCCTTTCCCCAGCATTACTACACACAACATTTGATGCATTTGCTTCAAATAACAGACTTATATTGAATTCTATTGGTAATGAACAGGTAGGAGCAGGATTCTGGATTGGCTCTGCACTGATGGCTATAACTTTTGTTGGTTTTGCAGTATTTATTTATATGATGATTTTCAGACTTAAGAAAAAGACTGCAGAATTCTGCGCAATGGAAACCGTATCTGAAAAACAATAATCTATTAAAAACAAAGGAGATATTATGGCTAGAAATAAAAAGGTATATGCTTCTTACAAACCTTTACACGAAACTTTAAAGAAAAAGAATATATCAATGTCTGATTTAATTGCTCATGACATAATAACCGAAACGGTAATCACTAGAATGAATAGTGGTTTTGATTTACCTTCAACAATTAATACACTATGTGATTATTTAAAATGTAGCAAAGAAGAGATTGTAGAATATTATCCAGTTCCAGAATAAAAGAGTTATAGTGTGTAATAATTCAAATGAAATTTGTCTTAATTTATATATTATTCGTATAAATTAATGAATATGAAGACCAATACTTCATATGAAAAGGAGCAACGATTTATGTCAAAAGATAAAGAATATAAAAGAATACCATTGGCTATAGATGAGCTTGACAATATATCTGGTGGTGCTGGTTATAACGAACAGCAATGGGCTGAATGGACCAAGGCTTGGAAAGATTGGTGGATTAAATACTATGGGGATATTATTTGCCCAAAGTGTCATATGCCAATGGTAAATGCCATTATTACATATGATAAAGATCTAGCATATGATTGCTATATGAATAATGCGCTGATGTGCAAATGTGGCAATGTCTGCTGGATTCAGGATAGATGGAAATAAACAAATAAAGAACACTTCATTAGTTATTCAAAAGCGTTTGATAAATACTTATCGGAGTTGTTCTTTTGTTTTATAATATAGTAGATAGTTGATTAATAAGGAACAAACTCTATTGATTATTGGGTAGTGTAAATTAATCTGTGTAAGTTAGTTAAGAGTGATCATATTAGCTGCTTATGCAGATTTTTATTTATGCTTAATGATATTCTAAAGGAGGAAAAGGAAAAATGTCTTGATTGTCTATGTTACTTATTTCATGTGAATTGTGTAAATATTACTACACAAAGTTAATTACTTACACAGTTTACTTGACAAATCGTGACATATTTTCGTTGTCTCTGTAATGACCCTTAAGGGGCTTACAAAATAATTTTGTAGTGACATTTACGAACGCTTTACAAGGCACAAAAAGAGTATTGCTGAGATATTGCAAATACAGATATTATGAGGTTGAATAAGCGATTCTTCTTTTTGAGTCGTACAAAACAAGATCGTCTTATGTGCTCCTGCCAACGGCAATCTGGCGGTATTATTTCCGACCGGTCATGCCTTTGGTCTCATAATGAGTAATGGTGTTGAACTATTGGTGCACTGCGGTGTCGATACGGTCAATGCCAAGGGTGACGGCTTCAGATTATTGGGAAAGAAACAGGGCGATGATGTCAAGGCCGGTGATCCGATCGTCGAAGTGGATGTCGCCAAGCTGTCCAAGACCTACGATATGTCCACGATGCTGATCATCACCAATGCCGATGATAAGGAACTGGACTTCATCGATCCTCAGCCTGTCACAAGAGGACAGAAGGTTACAAGATAATTCAGAATATACATAACAGGGTTATACAGCCCTGTTTTTGTATAATGAAAAGTGAAAGAACAGATAAAGTTGAAGGAAAGAAAATGCTTAGATTCATAAAACTGCGAGAGATACCGGAACTGGCAGGACCTGCAGCTGAGTGGTTCCACAGTAAATGGGGTGTGCCGAAAGAAGCCTATCTTAAATGTATGAATGAATATCTTGATGAACAGACCGAGTATGGCTGGTATCTTTGCCTGGATGATGATCGGATCGCAGCTGGAGCCGGTGTTATTGAAAATGACTTTCATGACAGAAAGGATCTTAAACCTAATATCTGTGCAGTCTATACAGAGGAAGATCACCGGGGTCAGGGAATAGCCAGACGATTGCTGAACCTGGCCGTGGAGGACTTGCGATCCAAAGGTATCACACCTGTCTATCTCGTCACGGATCATGTCGGTTTTTATGAACGGTACGGCTGGGAATTCCTCTGTATGGTTCAGGGCGAAGGTGAACAGGATATGACGCGGATGTATATTCACAGATAGATGTGCCTGAACTGTATATGGAATGAACCGATTCTTAAACAAAAGGAGAATAAAGGATGGATAGCGACAGCAGAAACATAAGACTTGAAAAAGTGAATACAAAGAATTTTGATGATCTGATCGATCTTTCTCCGGACGAAGAGGGAAAGGAATATGTGGCATCGAATATCTACAGTCTGGCGGAAGCCTATGCCAATCTTTCGGAGGGAAGATATGCACAGCCTTTCGGGATCTATGACGGCGATACTCCTGTCGGTTTTCTGATGATCGGTTATGATATCGTGGAGGAAGAAGATGATCCGAAAGAACAGTACTATATTGAAAAAAGCTATCTGATCTGGCGCTTCATGATAGATAGAAAATTCATGCACAAGGGATATGGCAAAGCGGCAATGAAACTTGCTCTGGATTATATCCGTACTTTCCCCTGTGGTCCGGCTGAATATTGCTGGCTGTCCTATGAACCGCACAACACCAGAGCAAAGGAGCTTTATCGTTCCTTCGGTTTCGTAGAGGAACCGCAGATGCCTGAAGGATGGGATGAGATCCCTGCAGTCCTGAAACTGAAATGATCAACTGCTGCTGCCGTGCTTTAATGATCATCGTATAAACTTATGTGAGATAATTGACTTATCAGAAATCTCACCCGTAAGGATATCGTTTATCATATAAAAACATATAAAAAGGAACAAAGCTATGAAAAACGACAGAAAAATAATTGAAAAAATGCTGAATGAAGAAGAACTTGCAAAGGCAGTTGGCGGTGCTCTGGATTCATTTAATGGTGTTCCGCTGCACGATTATACGAAATTTTCAATTGCTGTAACTCACGGTGTAACGACCGGTCCTGACAGTTATCTGACAATAAGATATGCACCGGATGGACCAGTCAATCACAATGTAGGCGGCTGGGGAAACGGTGAAATGATCTATGTACATCCTTACTATACGATGAACGGAAAAGATGCTGTCTGGCGCTGGTGCTACAGGAATGGATTTTACGGATGGGTGAATGGCAGATATATTGCATAAGTCTGCAAATGATATGAAAGGAATATGGAATATGAATAAGAAGATACTGTATTTAATTATCCCGGTGCTGATCCTGGTAGCCCTGCTTTTTGGGACAGGGAGATTCGGGACTTTAAACAGCCCGGATACGGTTGAAACACAGCAGAGCGTTGAGACTGATGCTCAGAGTGAAACAGAGACACAGAACGCATATGACTACATGGTCTTTGTCAACAAACAGAACAAGCTTCCTGATGACTGGGAGGAAAAAGTCGTTCTGAAGGAAGCTGTAAACAAATACGGAGAGACCAAGCTCGTTGAAGAGAAAGCTCTGGAACAGTTCCTTAAACTGCAGGAAAAGGTAGCTGAAGAAGGCATCGATATGCAGCTGGACAGTACCTACCGCAGTGTTCAGGAACAGCAGGAGCTCTGGGATGAATGGACAATCGAATATGGGGAAGACTATGTTAAAACCTATGTGGCGGTTCCCGGCTGTTCTGAACATCACACAGGGCTGGCGATCGATGTCTGCCTTGATATCGATGGCAGGCGTGTCGATGACAATGATGAAATGATCGCCAAAAAAGAAATATTCGAAAAGATCTGGGCTCATCTGGCTGACTACGGTTTCATCCTGCGTTATCCGGAGGGCAAAGAAGATATCACAGGTTATGGTTTTGAACCGTGGCATTTCCGTTATATCGATGATGTCGATATAGCTAAGGAGATCATGGAAAAAGGTATCACTCTGGAAGAATATCTGAACAGACAATAAAAAATTTAGTAATAAATTAGAAAAGGAGAAAAAATGGGATTATTTTCAAAATTACAGGAATTAGGTGAAAGCATTAATGATGCTGCTGAAGACATCAGCAAAGCTTCTATTGAGGATTATGGTGATCCGGAATATTCGTTATATACGGCCCTGAAATTCGGCGATCTTCACCAAAGAATTGACATTACTGATGAAGAAGAGAATGTGAAGTACTACACCAAATCCAGTGTTTTCACTTTAACGGGAAAGACAGATATCTTTGATGCTTCTGATGAACTGGTCGCGCATCTGGAAAAGAAACCGATAAGTCTTCATGAGAAACACTATGTAACGATGGCTGATGGTACAAGTTTTACATTATCCAATGAACTGTTCCATATCGTAGAAGATATCACCAATATTGAAGGACTGGGCTGGCAGATGCAGGGCAACATCATCGGTTTACATTTCAACCTTTTAGATGAAAACGGTGAACCGATCGCCAGAGTCGTAAAGAAAGCCATTTCTATTCATGATAAATACAGCATCGATATCTACAAACCAGAATTTGAAAAAGAAGTTGTGGCTATCGTTATTCAGCTTGAAAAGATGCTGCAAGCCAGAAGAGAAAATGAAAGTTCATCATCATTCTCTTTTGGAGGTGATGAATAGTCATATTCAGTTACTGTAAGAATTTGTTTTAAACATCTGATGGATACAGACTTCGATAACAAAATCGAAGTCTTTTCATTTAAAATATAAACATAAAGACTGAGATTGAACAGACCAAAGGATCTTGATCACCATGGAAAGAGAATGTGTATATATCGAGTACACACATGACAGAGAGTACAGATTTGTAATATACAGGGAAGAGAACTGTTATAAGACCCGACTGCAGAAAAAGTTGACTGATGGTAAAAGCGCGTGTTATGTCGATGATTTCGACAATGGACATATTGTCGAAAGTCGTGAAAGGGCGATCGAGATCGGACGGGAACGTCTGAAAAAATACCAGGACAGGGAAAATGCTACTGACAGAACACCGGAAGGATACAGTCAGCTGAGCGGAACAAAGATCGAAAAACTGCGGCAGGCGATGCGTCTGGCCTATACGGATGTGAGTGAAGAAGAACTTGAACATTTCCGTACAGTGTACAGAGAAAACGACATAATCCTGCTTCCGACAGCAGAAGAGTTTTACAGGAGGTACGGCGGTGTCTTCAGGGATCATTATGTGATACTGGATGATCCGCGTTACAACAGCGATCTTTGGCTGTGTTTCTATGCCGACATCGTATCTGACCGCTGGCCGAATGAGGCAGCAACAAGACTTGAGGATGTCATGGATGATATCGACCAGGTCAAAGAGTTTGCCGGACAGGAAGTCTGTCCTGTCGGAAATATCGGTTTCTACTATCCTGCGGTGGTCTATGTCGGTGAAGATGGACGTCTGTATTGTGTATATGAGTATCAGGATGAGATCGAAGTATTTGATACACCTGAAGAGATCATCGCCGAACAATTGTCTTATGAACCGGTCGGGATCGCTATCCGCCAGAAATGATCGGTAATTATAAATAATACTGGAGCAAAGTTAAAATGGAAAAACATATCGTAAACCTGAAGATCGAAAAAGAATCAGACCTCTATTGTCCTTATAATGACGACCATGAGCTGAACAGTGAAGTTGCGGAATATCTGCTTTCCAAGGTCAGAGGCAATAATATCAGGGAAGAGATCATGATAAGGATCTTCTCCAAGGAACCTCTTGATCAGGAAAGAGTCAGAAGATCGATCGGTGAATGGATCCGCAATGCTGAACAGCAGTACAAGGAAGAATCTAAAAGTGACCGTAATAAACTGCTCATCTATTTTCTCGTAGGACTGTTTTTTGTCGCCTTGAGCCTTGTGCTGGATTCTTACATCGACAATCTCATGTTTACGATCTTATCTACGATCGGTTCCCTGGCTATCTCTGAATCAGCACTGATCTGGCTTGAAGAGAATCCAACGGTCAGGATATTAAGACTTCTTGCGGACAAATGGCTTAAATCCCTGGATATCGAATTTATTCTGGAAGACCAGGAGAAAGTGAATATATGAATATCAATGAGAAATTCATAAATATTTATCTGAAACTTCCGCGCAGTCCAAAGATTGTAAATGGAAAGATCAATGTTGCATGCATCGGTGACAGTATCACCAGAGGAGCCGGTGTCAGGGGGAAAAGAGAACTGACATGGGAATACTATCTCAATGAACTGCTCGGTGATGATTACCGGATCTTAAACTGCGGTATCAGTGGCTGTACACTGCTCAAAGACGGTGACTGTCCCTATGTCAGCAGTTCACTTTATCCTCACACCAGAGACATGAAGGCAGATGTCTTTCTGATCATGTTGGGATCAAATGACACAAAACCTCAGAACTGGAATGAAGAGAAATACACAGCAGAACTGAAGGCCTTCACTGAAGGATACATGCTGCTGGAAAACAGACCGCGGGTCATCATCATGATCCCGCCTGAGTGTTTCCCGGATAAAACGACCGGTGTGGTAGGATACAGCATCGATAAGGATATCATCGATAATGTCATTCCGCAGATAATAAGGAAGACGGCTGAAGATCTCGGCATTGAACTGATCGATCTGCTGACGCCAACTGCCGATCATGAAGAATGGTATGTCGACGGCGTTCATCCGAATGCAGAGGGTAACCGTCATATCGCTGAGCTTATCGCTCCTTATCTGAAGTAGACCAAAGGATGCTCCTAAAGAGCATCTTTTTTATGTTCATCAGGAGGTATATGAACACTGTTCATAAAAACAAATGGTGATATAATGTAGTATGGTTAGTTAAGGCTAACTGGTAGATCATGAGAACTGAGCTGATCAGCAGGGAAGGATGAAGATGAAGAAATATCACATTGAAAACAATACTGTACAGGAGACGCTGGTCATTCCTTTATATGCCAGAGCAGTCTGTTCCAGATATTATCCTGATCTGTTTAATAATCCGGAAGCGGAAAAGATCTGTAACAGTCTGGATTATGATTTTTCCATCAAAGGAAAAGCGATGGAATCAGTCGCCGGAAGATTCGGTGCTCTGGAAGTCGCTCAGCGTCAGAATGATCTGATCTTTGAGATAAAGGATTATCTTGTAGGTCATCCCAAAGCTTCGATCGTCGATCTGGGCTGCGGACTGGATGATACGTTCAGTAAAGTGGATAACGGTGAATGTCGAGGCTACAATATCGATCTGGAAGATGTCATAAGGATCAGAAATGAAATACTTGGTCAAAAAGAAAGAGAAGAGAATATCGCCTGTGATCTGAGAGATGAAAGCTGGATGGATAAGATCGAAAAGGACAACGGAGTCATCTTCTTTGCTTCAGGAGTCTTCTATTATCTGAAAACAGAAGAGGTCAGACAGATCATAGACAGGCTGTCTCAAAACTTTCCGGGATCGGTCCTGGTCTTTGACAGCTGTAACAGACTTGGAGCGAAAATGATGCGCGGGACCTGGCTGAAAGAAGCCGGGATCAGCGATGTCGATGCCTTCTTCAGTCTGGAAGATCCACTGATCATCAAAGAATGGAACAGTGGCATCAGAAACGTCAGCTCGCGAAGTTATATGCGCGGTTATCGCGATATCTTCGATCAGGTCGGTTTTATGCATAAACTGATGATCATCTTCTGTGATCTGATGGTCAGGATGAGGATCGTTAAAGTAGAGTTCTGATCAAGATGAAACATCAGAATCGATTTGAAATGTTAATAAGAAAATCAGGGAGGTAGCAATATGATCAGAACAACAGTAATCGGGATCCTGATCCCGTTTCTTGGAACAGTGTTAGGTTCAGCCTGTGTCTTCTTCATGAAGAAGAAACTGAGCCGTTTCATGGAGAGAGTACTGGTCGGTTTTGCTTCAGGCGTCATGACGGCTGCTTCAGTATGGAGTCTGATCATTCCGGCGATCGAGCAGTCAGAAGCAATGGGAACATTATCCTTTCTGCCGGCTTTTGTTGGTTTCTGGATCGGTATCTTGTTCCTGGCTTTTCTCGATCACATCATTCCGCACCTGCACATGAATGCTCAGAAAGCGGAAGGTCCTGAAAGCAGACTGTCGGCTACGACGATGATGGTCCTGGCTGTAACACTTCATAATATTCCGGAAGGCATGGCTGTCGGAACGGTGTTTGCCGCCTTCCTGTCTTCTTCTGCCGGGATCAGCGCTTCAGCTGCCATGGCTCTTGCCTTAGGTATCGCCATCCAGAACTTTCCGGAGGGAGCGATCATTTCCATGCCTTTACATGCTCAGAGCAAAGACAGATGGAACTCTTTCGTGCTGGGAGCACTTTCCGGTATCGTTGAACCGATCGGCGCTTTTCTGACTGTTGCTGCATCAGGACTGATCGTACCGGTCATGCCATATCTGCTCAGCTTTGCAGCAGGTGCGATGATGTATGTAGTAGTGGAAGAACTGATACCCGAGATGTCAGAAGGCGAACATTCTCACGCCGGTGTATTCATGTTTTCACTGGGTTTTACACTGATGATGGTCCTGGATGTGGCTTTAGGATAGGAGAGAAAAATGTATAGGATCGTGATGAAGATCGACGGCATGATGTGCGGTATGTGTGAAGCTCACATCAATGACGTCATAAGAAAGAACGTCAAAGATGCAAAGAAAGTAGTTTCTTCTCATACAAAGAAAGAAAGTTCTTTTCTCTGTGATGAGATACCTGATCTGAACGGACTGAAACAGGCTATTAAACAGACGGGATATGAAGCTGAAGATATCCGGGTCGAAACATATGAGAAGAAGGGACTGTTCCGCTGAAGATCTTAAACAAAAAATAAGAGGGCACAGACATGATTGATATGTACCCAGAATTCTGGACATATTGATTAACTAAGTTATAACACGATTTGAGATGGATGCTTCCCTGTATCTTGCAGGAGGCATCCATTTTGTTTTGCTCTGTATCCTTTCGTTGTTGTAATAACAGATATAT
>JAFRKA010000021.1 GCA_017432005.1 Erysipelotrichaceae bacterium | reverse complement strand
GCCATGGAGGAGTACATTCTCTACTACAATGCGGAAAGAATAAACGCAAAAAGAAAAGGACTGTCGCCTTTGGCATACAGGCAGCAATCCTTGTCTAAGTTACAATTGAATAATTAGGTCCAACTTTGAGGGGTCACCTCAGTGTGACGGTATTCTTTTATTTAAAAAGTAAGCAGATCGTTTCCTTCGGCAGGGCAGGCATAGAGGAAGACATCATCTCTGCCCAGCCTGTTTCTGACAGTATTTAAGGCTCTCTCCGGGGTGTTGTTGTTGAGGGAGATATGGGCAAGCAGAAAATTTTTCGTGCATCTGTCGCATAATATGGCGATCGTATCGGCACATTCGTCATTTGACAGATGACCATATTTCGATCTGATCCTTTTCTGCAGCTGCAAGGGGTATGGACCGTTCTTGAGCATCTCCAGATCATGATTGGCTTCGATTATGATCAGATCGGAACCGGACAGTTCCTCGATGATGTTTTCATTCATTTTTCCACAGTCAGTGACATAGCCGATCTTTCTTCCTTCACAGCTGAAAGTGAATCCGCAGGTCTGCGCGAAATCATGGGAAACAGGAAACATCTTCACCAGCAGACCGGGAAGGATCTCGAGGATGATTCCGGTATCGATGATGACGCGTTCAGAGCGGATGTTACGGATATTGAACATGGAACTTGCATGGGCAAAGACTTTACAGCAGGTATGATTGCTGATGGCTTCCGCGGCTTTGATGTGATCGTGATGGGAATGCGTAAGAAAGATCGCATCGATGTCGTTCAGATTTCTGTCATGTATGCTTAAAGCATCCCTGAGCTTGCGAAAACCGATGCCCATATCAATGAGCAGGTGATATTTTCCGATCTCGATATAGATGGAATTTCCTGTCGATCCCGAACCGACAGGGATGATCGAAATCTCGTTCATATTAACATCATAACAATACAGGAAAGCACATGCCAAGCGATCTGATGATAGAATGAAATAAAGGAACGGAAACATGAATTGTACAATCGAAATAAGAAAGACCGGTATATGCGATACCGGCGCTGAAGCTGTGGTCAACGCAGCTAACAGCGGTCTGCAGCGGGGTGGAGGAGTCTGCGGAGCGATCTTTGCCGCTGCCGGAGCCTCTCAGTTACAGAAAGAATGTGATCTGATCGGTTATTGTGAGACTGGTAAGGCCGTCATCACCTCAGGATATGAACTCTGTGATCATATCGTTCATGCGGTAGGGCCGATCTATGAGGGTGGGACTCACAACGAGGAAGAACTGCTGAAAAGTGCCTATCGCAGTTCGCTGGATCTGATCAGAAGCAGAAACTGCAGAAGCTGCAGTTTTCCGCTGATCTCTTCAGGTATATATGGCTATCCGAAGAAGGAAGCCTGGCAGTGTGCTTTGAAGGCTTGCGATGAGTGGCGCAAGAATAACGATGATTATGAGCTGCAGATCATCTTTGCCGTGCTGGATGATGAAGTCCTTGAGCTGGGGCGAAAATGTGCTGCAGATCTTGACATTGAGATAATCTGATCGTAAAGGTCTTTCACTGGAAAGACCTTTTTTTCTGCTTTTTTGACGATTTTTTAAGGAATCGGACCTCTTTCTGGCGAATAATGATTAGGAGGTTAATGATGACAAAGAAAATCATATTGATCGCAGCAGCAGCACTGGTTTCTATTAGCTGTCTGTATTTCTCCATCAGTGCATACATCAGGTATTCGGAGCACTATGTAAAAGTTTATGTCGCTTCTCATCAGCTTTATCAGCGCAAACAGCTGGAAGAAGAAGATCTGGAGCTGATCGAAGCTCCCAGAGAGTATCTGGGCAATGATGTATATACAGATAAAGAAGATATCATCGGCAAGTATGTTAAGTTATCCTGTACACTGCCTAAGGGATCGCTGATATACAAGGGTTCGCTGGAAGATGATATCAGAGATCTGGCAGGAACTTATCTGAAACCGGGAGAAGTCAATTTCGATATCTATACCGGGGAAGCAAAGATAAATTCCGGATCACTGGGCGTGGGGATGAATGTCGGCATCTATCTGACGATCACAACGAATGATAAGCCGATCGCCGATCTGCTGATGAACAACTGCCGCATCACCGGGCTCTATGATTCGCAGGGTAGAAGGATAGCACCTTATGACAGTGATACGAGAGTCCAGATCGTCTCGCTGGCGATCAGAAAAGAATATGTCAATATCCTGAACAAAGCGCTGGTAGTCGGAAGTCTCAGTATCATCAGCGGAAGCGATACCTATGATACGGATCTGGACTGTTCACTCAATGAGGAATCGGCCGTGCTCGAGTATCTGCAATGATGATATGATAGTGCCATGAAGAAAAAGACCGTATATCTTATATTGCTGGTGTTCTGGATGGGCGTGATCTTCTTCATGTCTGCCCAGCCGTCAGTGGAGTCGGAAGAAACATCAAGCTATGTAGCCGAGATCGTCTATGTGCTTTATGATCTGTTTCTATCCGGTACTGTGCATCTTTCAAGGACGGATTTTATCGAAATGTATCTGCAGCCGATCCGCAAACTGGCTCATTTCACGGAATTTGCCATCCTTGGGATCCTGCTTTACATCAATATCAGAGAGTATACGGACAAAAGGAATTTCATTTATGCTCTGAGCGCCGCTGTTTTATATGCAATGAGCGATGAATTTCATCAGCTCTTCGTGGAAAACCGTTACTGTTCCCTGAACGATGTACTGATCGATTCTTTCGGCGCTTTATGCGGCATTCTTCTTTGTCATCTGATCATGACAAAATGGAAAAAAGACTGATCGTTACATTATTGATCTTATTATGCGGATGCAGACAAAGGACTGTTGCCTGCAGCCGTTATATCAATGATGATAGGATCGAAATAAATATTGAAGCAATCAATGATGATATCAGCACTGTTGAAGTCAGTGAGATCTTTACGGTGCCTGGCGAGATCATGGCTTCAGAAGAAAGACTGAAAGAACTTGAGAGGCAGTTCGATTCTAGCTGTCATCTGGAAGACAATCATCTGATCAGAAGATATGCCTTGTGTGTCAACGGCACTTATTCTCTTGACCGCACGCTGGACCAGCTGCGAAAGGAGAAATACTTCTGTGAATGACATGATGCCGAGAGAAAAGGCGCTGGAATACGGTATCTCTTCACTCAACAACAATGAACTGCTGGCTCTGATCATCAAGTCGGCCTGCAGAGACAGAAATGTCTTTGAGCTGGCAGACGAGATAATCTCCATGGCCAACGGTTTTCAGAATCTGCTTTCGCTGACTTATGAGGAACTGACTTCGATCAAAGGCATCAAAAAGGCCAAGGCGATGGAGATCCTGGCGATCTTGGAAATATCCAAGCGTCTAAGTAAGGTCGATCGGATCTGCGAACCTCAGCTGAACTCTCCTTCGAGAGTTGTCGAATGGCTGCGTTTTTCTTTAGGCTATTCGCTGCAGGAAGAATTCTTTGCGGTCTATCTCAATGCCAGAGGCGCAGTGATCAAATCCGAAGTCCTGTACAAAGGCAATTCGCGTACTTCAAGTGTCGGCGTGGACGGTATCTTACGTAAAGCCATCCTGCTCAAGGCTTCGGCACTGCTGGTAGCTCACAATCACCCCAGTGATAATGTCGAACCGTCGGCTGCTGATATCGAACTGACGAAGAAGCTTGCCAGTGCCTCGGCCCTGATGGGTATCGCGCTCTTCGATCATATCATCATCGGCAAAAGTTCCTACTTCAGTTTCAAGAATCACGGTCTGCTTGATAAGTGATGGACGGGTGAATGATATCATCCGGTATGATAGAATAAAAATATGCGAAAGATATGTATCTTTTTGTTGTGTCTCATCCTTGCAGGATGCGCTGATCTGAACAGTATGAGTGCCGATCTCGACAAAGTTTTTGCGGATGACCAGAGCGAAAAGATGATCAGGATCAATAACTACACTGATTACGTCGATTATTATCTGCCCAGTGATGCTTTTGAACTGGCAGCCGATGCATTGGCATTGAAAGTCGCATATGGTTCGTCATCTTTCATCATGGACGTCAACATCGCCGGGATCGTCAATGCCCGTTATTATCCGGAAGCGCTTTTTGCCGATGAAGGTTTCTTTGATCCGGCCAGACTGCTTTATGATCGCAACGGTATCTACCGGGACATCGATGGAAACGACAAGACATATCAGTACCGGGTCTATTCCTATGACGACCGTTATCTGAGCTGCTTCTACAGCCGTGATCTGCTTTTCTACGGTTATGCTTCAGCGGAAGATATCGTACCACTCAGTTCAAGGATCCTGATCATGGCAAAGAGTGCCAGAGTGAAAGAAGATGCGGTGATCGCTGCGTATTCTTCAAAGGACGTCATCGATTACGAAAAGAAACAGGTGAATATGTTTGAGACGGTAATGCCGGTGAACGGAAACATCAATGAATTCCTGCTGAATAAAAACGATTCCGGTGATTCTGAATGATGTTGAAGAACCGGAAAATGATGTAGAATATAAAAAGAGGAAGATATGAAGAACAGTATAAAAAAGAAATTTATCGATATTCTCTTTGAACCGGAAGAAACTGAAGAAGAAAGCTATGTCGAATTAAGCAGCAAGACAGAAAAACCTTCAAAGAAGAACGATAATACCATAAAAGCCAAGGACATTCTGTACCGCAAGTCTGAGAAGACGACTTTTATCAACCTCGATGAAGGCAAGAACCCGAAGAGTACCGGTACAGCCGAGAATAAACCGAACATCTATGAATTCTCTACGCAGATCTCACCGATCTTCGGTGTCCTCAAGGAGAACAGAAAGAGTGAAGCCAGGATCTCTCAGACCGATGAGAAGCAGATCAACAAGCCTGACAATGTTCATCTCGATATCATAACTTCTCCGATCTACGGCTACAGCAGCAGGGAAGAGGCGGGAAGCATCGAGAGGATCGCTGAATCTGAATCAGTCAGCGAATACGATGAAGAAGAACTGCATCGCCTTCTGGATAAGGAAGATGCGATCAGGGAATATGATGACCATACATACGATGATCTTGGATCGGCAGATAATTATGAAGAGATCAATCTGTTTAATTCGATCGGAGACGAGGAATGATGTATTACTTTATCGGCATTAAGGGTACAGGCATGGCTTCTTTGGCAACGATGCTGTACGACCTCGGCTATGAGGTCTGCGGTTCCGATCAGGAGAAGCATTTTTTTACTGAAGATGAACTGGTGAAAAGAGGGATCAGGATCTATCCTTTCGATCCGGATAATATCAAGCCAGAGTATACCGTTATCATCGGCAATGCGTTCCTGGAGGATTTCCCGGAAGTCATCGCCGCACGGAAACAGTGCACCTGCTATCGTTACCATGAATTTCTCGGCGAACTGATGAAGGATTATGAGACGATCAGCATTTGTGGCTCTCATGGAAAGACCACTACAACGACGCTGACCAAGACGGTCTTTTCCCGTTTTGCCAAGACCGGTTATCTGATCGGTGACGGCGAAGGTTTTTTAGAGAAGGACAGCCGCTATCTGGCAGTCGAATCATGTGAGTTCCGCCGTCATTTTCTGGCATATCATCCTGAGTATGCGATCATCACGAATATCGAGATCGACCATGTCGATTATTTCAAGGATGAGACGGATTATTTCAATGCGTATCAGGAATTTGTACGTAATGTATCTAAAGCCATCTTCTATTACGGTGATGATGAATGGTGCCGGAAACTTGAATTCGGCGATCTCGAAGCTTATTCTTTCGGATTGAACGAGAATAATGACTATTATCTGAGCAATATCGTCAGCGATACCGTCTCTTCGAGCTTTGACTTCATGTTCAGAGGCGAAAAGATCTTCCGCTACGATGTACCTTTTGTCGGCGATCACCTGATGATCGACATCCTGGGTGTACTTTCGCTGGCTCATTATCTGAAATTCGCGCCTGAAGAGGTCGAAGCGGCATTACATGAATACGTCGGTCCGAAACGCCGCTATGTCGTGGAGGAATATAAAGATACGGTCTTCGTAGATGATTATGCGCATCATCCGACCGAAGTCAAGGTCACGATCGAAGCCTCACGCAAGCGTTTCCCGGATAAAAAGATCGTTGCGATCTTCAAACCGCACCGTGCTTCCAGAGTCCTGTATTTCGCTGAACAGTTCAAGGAGGCTTTGGAAAAGGCCGATGAGATCTATCTGCTCGATTTCACTTCCATCGATGACAAGCAGGACGGTACGGATATCGATATCACTTATCTGGCCGATATGATCCCGGGAAGTCACATCCTTCCGGAGAACGAGGAGGGTGCCAGGATCCTGGCTGCACATAAGGGCGAATGCCTGGTCTTCATGTCAAGCAAGGATATCTATAACATCGCTGAAAGAGTAAAGGAACTCATCTGAGTTCCTTTTTTATGAAAAGGCATACAGAATATTGAAAAAATTTTCATTATTTATTAGAATACATATGAGGAAGGTGAATTTATGGACACTTTTATCGTGGCTTTCAGAGATTTATGTAACGAATTTATGCCTATACTGGGGGCAATATGCCTGGTCTGTGTGATCATTCTGCTGATCAAACTGATCAAGGTGATGTCAAGTGTGGATTCGACCCTGCTGAAGACGCATGGAACGATCGACCTGGTCGACAGATCGATCGAAAAGGTCCAGGCCCCGCTCGACACTGCCGCCAAATTATCAGTGACTGTCGACAAGGCTCATGATGCGACGGTCGAGACTGTTGGAGCTGTCAAAGACTTCGTCGTGCGCAATGCAGGCGATATCAAGGACAAAGTGATCGCTTTTGTCAATGAAAAGAGCGAAACAACAGATGAGCTCAAAGAACCGAGCCCGGAGGATATTATAGGAGGATAGGATGGAAAACGAGTATATTGGCAGTTCCATCAAAGAGCTTATAGAAGATCTTGATGATAAAGCAGACAGAATAAATAAAGCGGCCGAAGATGTGCCTGCTGAAATAAAAGAAAAAGCTGACTACATCAGAGTCAAGGCCTCAGCTGCCCTGAACGATGCAGCTTCGAAGATCATGGATCTGAAAGATTCAGGTCTCGATGATGATCAGATCAGTGAACTGAAAGAGATGATCATCAGCAAATCCGACAGGCTGTACAATGAGGCACTGGTACGGATCAGTGAACTGAAGGATTCTGTCAGCAAAGATAGGAATATCGAAGAAGATATCGGCAAAAATGAAATCAGTTGCGATCAGGAGAAAAAGAATGACACTCCCGGAAGCTGCGATCATGCCGATGAAGGGAAAAAAGGAGCCGGTAAAACGGCAGACCATGTCACAGAAATGGCTCTGGATACCCTGAAAGGCTGGCTATCGCCAGAGAGTGACGACAAATGAAGAAAGTAACAATTTATGAAGTAGCGAAAGAATCGAACGTTTCACTTGCGACGGTCTCGCGGGTCATCAATGGTTCGACCGTAGTAAAGGAAGATACAAAAAGAAGAGTTGAGGAAGCCATCAACAAGCTTGGCTACAGACCCAACGCGATAGCCCAGGGACTGGCACTGTCCAGGACGACGACCGTAGGCCTGATCATTCCTTCAACATCGATCTCTTTTTCCGGAAGAGTGATCAACGGTCTTTGTGACGTGGCGAAGATCTATGACTATTCAGTCTATCTGCACACGATCACGGAAGGCGTTACCGATATAAAGGAAATAATCGACGAGGTCATCAAGGCCAGAGTCGACGGCGTCATCATTTACGCTGACAAGGATCTCGATGATTCGGTCAAACTGCTTGAGGAATATAATATCCCGATGGTCGTCATGTGTAATCACATTTCATCCGAAAATATCTGTTCGGTCTATGTCGATTACCGCAAGGCTGTATTTGAGCTGTGTGATTCGTATCTGAACAAGGGCATCGAAGATATCGCTATCCTGCAGGATCACCGCAATGATGTCGTTTCCAATCTCATGAAGACCGGTGCGGAGGAAGCTTTCCGCAAGCACAAGAAAGAATACAAGGGCTACATCAACGTATCCAAGGATAACCGTTCTACATACAAATTCCTGAAGTCTTATTTCAAGACACACAGGCATAAGGTGTTCGTGGCCAACCGTGATTCCCAGGCTCTGGCAGTCCTCAATGCGGCCAGCGGACAGAATATCGCGATACCTGATGATATGGAACTCATCTGCATGAACGAAAGCAAGTATACTTCATCTGTCCGTCCTGAGATCTCATCGTTCGTCGTTCCGTCATATGATCTGGGTGCGATCTCGATGCGTCTGATGACCAAGATGCTCAAAGATGAAGTTGTAGAAGAGAAAGAGAAGTGTCTCAACGCACTTTACTCTCCAAAGAGTACGACGAAGGACTGATTTTATGAATATTTATGATGAACTGGTATGGCGCGGACTCATCAAGGATGAGTCTTCACCGGAAATAAAAGATCTGCTCAACAAGGGCGGGATGACATTCTATATCGGAACTGACCCGACCGGAGATTCCATGCATATAGGTCATTTTTCGTCATTCCTGATCTCCAAGAGACTTAAGGATGCCGGACACAATCCGATCCTGCTTGTCGGCGGAGGAACGGGACTGATCGGTGACCCGAAACCGGACGCTGAAAGACCGATGATCACGGTCGAAGAAGTAAACCACAATTTTGAATGTCTGAAAAAACAGGCTGAAGATATCTTCGGTTTTGAAGTAGTTAACAACTATGACTGGCTGAAGGATTTTTCCTATATCGAATGGCTCAGAGATGTCGGCAAATATTTCAATGTCGGTTACATGCTGAACAAGGACATCGTCAGAAGAAGACTGGATGAAGGTATCACCTATACCGAGTTTTCTTATATGACGATGCAGGCCTATGATTTCATGCATCTATACGAGACCCGCAATGTCACTCTGCAGGTAGCAGGGCAGGATCAGTGGGGCAATATCACAGCCGGTATCGAACTCATCAGAAAGAAACTGGGCAAGGAAGTCTACGGTTTCACGATGCCTTTGCTTACCAAGGCTGATGGCCAGAAATTTGGCAAGACCAACGGCAAGGCCATCTGGCTCGATATCAACAAGACTTCGGCCTATGAGATGTATCAGTTCTTCATCAATTCCGAAGACAATAAAGTCATCGATTACCTGAAATTCCTGACTTTCTTACCGAAAGAGGAGATCGAAAGACTTGAAGTATCCAATAATGAACATCCTGAACTGCGTGAAGCGCATAAAGCCCTGGCCAGGGAAGTCATCACTTTCTTGCATGGTGAAAAAGCCTATGAATCAGCCGTCAGGATCGCCGAGACCTTCTTTAAAGGCAATCTGATGGATCTGACTTATGAGGAACTCAAGCAGGGCACGAGCGATCTGGAAAGAGTGAAGATCGAAGATGGTGCTCCTTTGATCAATACGCTTGTAGCCATCGGTGCCTGCAAGTCCAACCGTGAAGCCAGAGATCTGATCAGCGGATCGTCGATCTCGGTGAACGGAGAAAAAGTAACGGATCTCAATTCCACTTTGAACAAAGCTGATGCGTTCAACAATGAACTGACGATCATCAAGAAAGGGAAGAAATTCTATTTCGCTGTAGAGTTCTGAAATGAAAAGATTCCTGACTGTTCTGTTTCTGCTCCTGGTCATGAGCGGCTGTGTTTCTGACGGAAAAGAAGTCGCCAACCCGGATGATAGATATACTTATCTGATCGAAATGATTGAAGAACACGAGAATTTCACTGATTCTTCAAACTATTTTGATATTGCCGTCGAGATGGCCAAGATCTCTGACGGTTACCGTTATTACATTACGATCGATAATCCGCGGATCGCCATGTACGATATCGAACTGATCGCGATCGAAAAAGGTGTCGATTACCGCAGCAGGATGGCTGCCAATGTCGGTATCTTTGAAGAGACCAGTTACAATATGGTCCCTAACCAGGCCAATATCGAACAGGGATATGTAAAGGGTATCGTTGCTTCAGGTGTTTCAAGCGAACCGGAGACGACGCTCTATATCTTTGTTCAGTTCAAGAATTCTGACTATTCTCTTTCTCATTCCGAATATTTCAAGCTTGATGCCCGTTATGAGGAACAGTGATGAGCAATAAAGAGAAGATGAAACAGTCGCTGCTGATCGGAGCTCTGACGAGCTCCTTTGGTATTTTTGTCTCCAAGCTGCTGGGACTGCTTTATTATTCTCCGTTATCAGCCATAGCCGGCGAAGCCAATATGGCTTTTTATTCGATCGTTTACACATATTACGATCTGCTTTTACAGATTTCGCAGGCAGGTATACCTTTTGCGATCGCTGCGCTGGTCGCCAAGTACTACGCCAAACAGGATTACCGCAGTGTGCTCCTTGTCAGAAAATTGGGAACATCGATCGTCATGGCTCTTTCATTCGTGACAGGTCTTGTCTTCCTGGTGGCTGCTGAACCATTGGCCAGACAGTCTCTGGGCCTCACGGCTCCTGCCGAGGATGTGCAGAATCTGAAGATCATGTTCGATATCCTGATCGTTGCGGTGCTCATCGTACCGCTGCTTAGTTCCGTAAGAGGCTATGTCCAGGGTCTTAAAAGACTTGATCTTTATGCCTCATCGCAGGTGCTGGAACAGTTCGTCAGAGTCTTCTCGATCATCTTCTTTGCCTTTCTGTTTGTGAGGATCCTGAATTTCAAGAGCATCTGGGCGATCTTTGTCGCCATCGCGGCAGCTTCGATAGGAGCCCTTGTGGCCTATATCTTTACCGGTATCATGGCCAAAGACGATATGAACAGGGTCGAGGAGCTTTCAAAGAACCAGGAAGTCAGACATAAGGTCAGCGAGAAAGAGATCATCAAAGAGATCATCACGCTGGGCATTCCTTATCTGATCATTTCTTTTCTGGGGACAGCCGGTCCTTTGATCAATACGACGTTCTTCATGGATACGATGACGAAGTCTTTCGGAGCCGGTATCTATGAGGAAGCCAAGCTTTCAGCCGGCATCCTGCAGGCCAATATCGCCAAGATCTCCAATATACCGTCAGTCCTGGCTATCGGATTCGGATCAGGGATGGTACCTTATCTCAGTGAATCGCTGGAGAAAAGAGATAACCGTCAGATCACGAGACAGATCAATCAGATACTGGATACTGTTACATATATCCTTGTTCCGATGACATTCATCTTCATCTTTTTTGCGCGGGATATCTATTACATCATGTACGGCAACAGCAATCTCGATCTCGGTACCAGGCTGTTCGCTGTAAGCAATATCCAGATCTTCTTGGGAACGATCGCTCCGATCTTCTCTTCGATCATGATGTCACTCAAGCTGCGTAAGGATGCGATCATCACCCTGATCGTCAGTTTTGTGATCAAATTCGTTTCATTCTTCCCGCTGGTCTCACGCTTCGGAGCCTATGGCATGATCTATTCTTCCGGTCTGTATTATCTCAGCCAGATCATCATGTATTTCTTCTGCCTGAGAAAGAATTTCGGTATCAATATAAAAGGCGCATCGCGCCGTTTTGTGATGATCAGTATCGCCTCACTGATTATGGTATTGCCGGCCTGGTTGATCCGCAGTTTCATACCGTTTGGCTATGACAGCCGACTGGTCGATATGCTCATTATGGGACTTCTCGGGATACTGATGCTGGTGATATATTATTTTGTCAGTGCCTATATCGGTCTGCCGCAGAAGATCTTTGCGATCGATGATATCTCACCGAAGAAACTGCTGTCACGCTTTAGATCTTAACAGATCCATGACTTCATTAATGAGGTTCGGAGGAGTGGAAGCACCGGCTGTGACATATACGGTCTTTGCACCAACGAGATCCTCATCCCTGATATCCTGACTGTTCTGCAGAAGCAGGACTTTTTTTATGCCGTGTTTCTTTCCGATATCTACGAGCTTGTTCGTATTGTTCGATCTGACATCGCCGACGACGTAGAGCAGATCACAGTCTTCCAGCTTCGTGATGGCTTCCTGTCTGGAAGAGGTCGCATTGCAGATCTCTTCCTGAATGACAATCTTTGGAAACTTCTCTCTGGCCAGTTTCATCAGATCATTAAGTTCCAGATATGACATGGTCGTCTGATTGGTCAGAAAGATCCTGTCATTATCAAGATTCAGCTCATACAGGTCTTTTTCATCAGTGATCAGATGGATCTTATCGGAGATGGAAATGACGGCTTCTGCTTCCGGATGATTCTTTTTGCCGAAATAGATGACATCATAGCCCTGATCGAGGTGCTGACGTATGACCGCCTGAGTCTTGAGCACATCGACACAGCTGGCATCTACATAACGCAGACCTTTGTCGATGACTTTCTGTTTTATCTGATCAGAGATGCCGTGAGCCGTGAAGATGATTATACCTTCATCTATCTCATCGAGCAGTTCGCTTTTGGACTTTACGGAGTCATCAAGCGTGATGATGCCCATATCGGCCAGTTCCTTTGATACATACGAATTGTGTACCAGCATGCCCAGGACATAGATCCGGTCATCGGGGTTGTTTTTACGGGTATCCTTGGCAAGCCTGATCGCATTGACCACGCCCTTGCAATAACCGCTCGGTATAACTTTCTTAATTTCCATAAGTTCATTATAATATATATACATATGACGAAAAAACTTAAACCGGAGACCGAAGAATTCATAAAACTTAACGGATTTGAAGAGCTCACGGAAGTACAGAATGAGGTATTGAAGTATACTTCTGCACATAAGGATGTGATAGCTCTGTCCAAGACCGGTACAGGCAAGACACACGCGTATCTGATCCCGATCATGGAGATGATCAATCCGCTCTCGGAAAAGACGCAGGTCCTCATCTCCTTACCGACCAGAGAGCTGGCCTATCAGGTGAACCAGAACTGTCAGCTGATGAAGCAGATCTATCCGGATCTCAGGATCCAGCTGCTGGCTGGTGGTACGGACAAGCAGAAATCCATCTCCAAACTTGATAAGACCCCGCATATCGTCATCGGTACGCCGGGCAGGATCAAAGATCTTTTCGTGTCCAATGCGCTGCGTGTAGATTTCGTGCAGATGTTCGTGATCGACGAAGCGGATATGACGCTGGAATACGGCTTCCTGGAAGATATCGATATCGTCTTTTCCCATATGGTCAAAGATCCGGAAGTCCTTTGTTTTTCGGCAACTTTCCCGGAGGAGCTCAATGCCTTCGTCAAGAAATATCTGAACAATCCGAAGATCATCAGAGTTCAGGACAGCAAGCGAGATCCGCGCATCACTCATGTACTGGTCAACTGCCGGCACAAGGAATACCGCGAGGTGGTATATGATATCCTGCCGGGATTCAAACCTTATGTCTGCCTGATCTTCGCCAACAGCAAGGATGAAGCTGACGGGACTTATGAGTATCTTACCGAAAAGGGGATCAAAGCCCTGTTGCTGCACGGCGGTCTTGATTCACGCAGCCGTCAGAAGGCCATCAAGGATCTGCAGGCCAAGAAATATACCTACGTCATCGCATCTGATGTCGCTTCAAGAGGCATCGATATCGACGGCATCTCTCATGTCATCTCGATGGGCGTTCCGAAACAGCTGCAGTTCTATATGCACAGAGCCGGACGGACGGGCAGGAACGAAAAAGACGGAACATGTTACCTCCTGTACAATGAGAATGACATACCGGCTTTGAAGGATCTCAACAAGAAGGGCATCAACTTCATTGCCAGATCATACCGCAACGGGACCTGGAAGGAAGCAAACAATCCGACAGCCAAAAAACAGATCAAGGTCAATATCGAGGAAAAAGAGATCGTAAAGACTCTTTACCGCAAGAAAGAGAAGGTCAAACCCAACTACAAGAAGAAAAAGAACCGTGAAGTCGAGAAGATCAAACGGAAGAAAAGAAGGGAATTCATCCAGGCCAAGATCAAGGAAGAAAGGATCGAAAGATACAAGAAAAACAAGCGAAGCGAGAACAATTAGTCTCGCTTTGTTTTGTACTATAATATTTACATGCGCATCAGAGATTACATCGGAGATGAAGTGTTTTACAGAAGGGTACTGAGGGTGGCTTTGCCTATTGCATTGTCACAGCTGCTCTTAAGCTGCCGTTCGATCATCGCTTCGATCATGGTGTCTTCCATCGGTATGGTCACGGCTGTAGGCAACGCTTCAAACGTCGTGAATCTGCATAATTATGTGCTCTGGGGTATCGAAGCCGGTGCCGCACTTTTCGGTGCTCAGTTCTTCGGGGCCAGGCAATACCGCAATATGGCCAGGACCCAGGGCGTCTTTCTGATCCTTTCTCTGCTGTTTACGCTGTTCTGGATAGGTGTCGTCTATCTCCGGGGAGACAGGCTGCTGCTTTTCTATCTGAACGACCAGGAAGTACTTCAATACTCATATGTCTATCTTAAGTACATCATGATCTCCATGATCTTTCTGTGCATCACGCTTTCTTTCAAATGCATGTTTCAGGCGATGCACAAAACAAAGATCACTTTCATCGAATCAGCTATCTATGTATTTCTGAATATCCTGAATAATTATCTATTCATCTATGTTTTCAAAAAAGGCGTCGTCGGAGCCGGCATAGCCGCGCTTGTGACCGAGATCGTCTGCTGTCTTGGTACCGTGATCTATTCAATATGGAGCAGACCGGCTTTTTACCTCGGTTTTAGGCAGATGTTCGATTTTGATCTTGATTTCATGAAACCTTTTATCAGTAAAGTCCTGCCTATAACTTTCAACGAGATCCTTTTCGGTTTCGGACAGTCGCTTTTCAATAAGGCATACGGAATGCTGGGAAGCAGTTCCATGGATGTCATCTATATCGGTTCAGAGATCTTAGGCATGGCGCTGTTTGTGGTATGGGGATATGGCGAAGCCGTATCCATCCTGGCGGGAACACTTCTGGGAAACGGCAGGATCGAACAGGCCAAGGAAGAATCAAAGTATCATCTCGGACTGTCTTTTGTCGTCGGTCTTGTCCTGTGGGCATTCATGGTGGTCCTTTCACCGGTCTTTCTGAAACTGTATAATATCACTGATCCCGTAGAGTATGATCTATGCGTCAAACTGCTGGCAGTCTACGGTTTCAAGGCTTTTCTGAGAGTCTTTACATATGTCATGTTCTGTACGCTGAAAGCCGGAGGAGATTCGAAGATCTACAACATTCTGGATTCGGGCATCATGTATACGGTCGGCATCCCGATCGCCTTTGCCGGAGTCTGGCTGGGCATGAAAGATGTCGTCTTGCTGGTACTGCTGTGCCAGATCGAGCAGGTCGTGCGTTTCTTCCTGACTTTAAAACGTTACAACAGTTATAAATGGGCTAACAATCTGACGGAGCTGGTAAACTGATATGAAAATAGGTTTTATCTCACTGGGCTGTGCCAAAAATCTGGTCGATTCCGAACACATCATCGGGCTTTTTGATGATCCGTTTTTTGAATACGAGTATGATCTGAAGAAATGTGATGCGATCCTGATCAATACCTGCGGTTTCATCCTGTCTGCCAAAAGCGAAGCGATCGATACGATCCTGGAGATAGCCGAATATAAGCAAGACAGACTGAAGAAACTGATCGTAACGGGATGTTTCGTTCAACGTTATTACGAGGAATGTCTGGAAGAATTCCCGGAAGTCGATCTTTTTGTGAAGATCGAAGACTATCCGAAACTGCCAGAGCTTCTATCAGAACTCTTCGGTCACCGCTTCATTCACAGTTACGGCAAGAACCGTAAGCTCGTCAATAATTCCTACACAGCCTATCTGAAGATCTCCGATGGCTGTGACAACCGCTGTGCCTATTGTGCGATACCGCTGATCAGGGGCAATTGCCGTTCCTACAGTATCGAAGACAACGTCGCTGAAGCCAGAAGACTGGTAGAGGCCGGTGTCAAAGAGCTCAATGTCGTCGCCCAGGACACTACATACTACGGTCACGATCTTTACGGGCGCTTTGCCTTAAAGGATCTGATCCGTGAACTTGATAAACTTGATCTTCACTGGATCAGGATCCTGTATATGTATCCTGATGAGATAGAGGAAGATCTGCTTGCGGAAATGAGCCGTTGTCAAAAAGTCCTGCCATATTTTGATATCCCGATCCAGTATGGAAGCGACAAGATCCTGAAACTCATGAACCGCAGAGGGACCGTGCAGCTGATCAGGGATAAGATCGCTCTGATCAGGAAGTATTTCCCTGATGCGATCATCAGGACGACGATGATCGTCGGTTTCCCGCACGAGACAGATGAAAGCTTCCGGGAAACGCTTGAACTGGTAAAAGAGATCGGTTTCGATTCACTGGGTGCTTTCACGTTCTCACCGGAAGATGATACTCCAGCTATAGATATGGATGAACAGGTCGATGAGGAGACCAAGCAGGAGCGTTATGAGCAGCTGATGAAGCTGCAGCAGCAGATCGTCTTGAAAAAGAATGAGAGCCGTGTCGGAAAGACTTTTGAGGTGCTGATCGAAAGATATGAGACCCTGTTTGACCGCTATATCGGGCGCTCATACATGTCTGCACCTGACGGTATCGACGGAGTCATCTACATCAAAAGCGAGAAGGAGCTGAAGATCGGTGATTTCTATGAGGTGAAGATAAGTTCCTTCAAAGACTACGATCTGATCGCTTACCCGTTAAATGATTAATTATCTGATATCCCGCAGCAGCGGGATATTTTGATTCAAAGAAAACTATAACTGCTATAATAAAAATAACGAGAGGTAAATATATCATGAATTACTATATTGGAATCGATTTAGGCGGCACGAACGTCAGAATTGCCAAAGTGGATGATGACGGCAGGATCATTCAGGACGTCATCGCGCCTTCACATGGCAAAGAAGGGCCTGAAACAATTGAAGCCAACATCCTTGAACTGCTCTCACAGTTCGACCTGACCGGTGTAAGATCGATCGGTCTGGCTATTCCGGGTCCGGTCGACGGTGAAAAGAACATCATCACGATGGCTACGAATATTCCGGGCTGTGAAGGTTATCCGTTTGCGGACAACATGGAAAAAGTGACCGGGATCCCGGTTTTCCTCGATAATGATGCGAATGCAGCCGGTCTGGCTGAAGCGGTCCTCGGAGCAGGGAAGGGTTATAATGAGATCTATTTCCTGACTCATTCGACTGGTATCGGCGGAGCACTGGTCATCAATGGCAAGGTCATCTCCGGTCATAAAGGTTATGCAGGAGAAGTGGCCAACGTCATCGTCGATCCAAATGCCAAACAGTATCCTATATACGCTCATCTCAACAGAGGCGGTGTGGAAACAGTCGCATCCGGAACGGCTATCGGTCTGATCGGCAAGGATCTGATCGGTCCGGAAGGTGATTCTTCTAGAAAACTGTTCACACTGATGAAAGAGGGCAACAAACAGGCTGAGGCGATCATAGATAAGATGTCCAAGGATCTGGCGACCTGTCTGGCTGCCATTTCCGCGATATGTGCACCGGACTGCTTCGTTATCGGCGGCGGCTGTTCACATTCTTCGGAAATGTATTTTGACCGTGTCCGTGAATATTTCAAATCCATGGCTCATGAAAATATGCGCGATGTACCGATCCTCAAGGCTGCTCTTGAAGAACCGGGCGTCCTGGGAGCTGCTATGATCGGCAGATCACATCTGGAATAACGATATGAAATATCAGGAACTGAAAGAATATATCCGTTCAGAACAGATCGATGATCTTTTGAAAAAGATCATCTGTTGCGAAGATCTGACTGCTGAAAAAGAAAGATATCTTAAACTGCTGGATGACGCCTATGAACTTTACGGAGACGGTGATTATCATTTCATTTCATCTCCGGGACGTTCGGAGATCGGCGGCAATCACACCGATCATCAGCACGGCCATGTCGTTGCGGCAGGACTTAATATCGACAATCTGGCTGTTGTAAAAGCCAATGATGACAAGATAGCGAATTACCGGGATCGTGATTTTACGATCAGTCCGGTCGATCTGAGCGATCTGAGCGTCCATGAAAATGAGCTGAATACCTCTGAAGCTCTGATAAGGGGCATCGCGGCCAGACTGGATCAGCTGGGTTATAAGACAGGCGGTTTCGATGCGTTATGCGAATCAAGAGTCCTGGTCGGCTCCGGCATCTCATCTTCAGCATGTTTTGAGGTGATGCTGGCAGAGATCTTCAATGCACTGTATAACGATGATGTGGTCACGCCGGTCGAAAGAGCCAAGATTGGCCAGTATGCCGAGAACTTCTATTTCGGAAAACCGAGCGGCCTTCTTGACCAGATGGCTATCTCGGTAGGCGGTTTCGTGACGATCGATTTCAAGGATCCGGATAAACCGGTGATCGAAAACTATGATTTCTCGTTTGCGGATTACGGTTATGAACTGGTCTTGGTCAATACCAAGGGCGATCATTCCGATCTGTCTCATGAATATGCAGCCGTACCTAACGAAATAAGAGAAGTGGCTGAACAGCTGGGAGTAAAATATCTGGCTGATTCTTCAAGGGAAGAACTGCTTAAAAACCTGAAGAAGATCAGAGAAGAAGTGAAAAATGACCGCGCTGTGCTCAGAGCGATCCATTTCTTCAACGAAGATGAAAGGGCAGTAAAAGAAAAAGAAGCGATCAGAGACAAAGATATCGAGGAACTGCTGGGACTTATGAAGGAATCAGGCCGGTCTTCATTCGAATACCTGCAGAACGTCTATCCGGCTTCGCGAGTCAATTCACAGTCTCTGGCGATCGGATTGGCTCTGGCGGATATGTATCTGGGCGATAAGGGTGCCTACAGAGTGCACGGCGGCGGTTTTGAAGGAACGATCCAGGTGGTCGTACCGATGCATCTGATGAACGGCTTCCGTGAGCTTATGAACAGCGTCTTCGGTGATGACTCTTTGCTGGAAGTGCGGGTAAGGCCGTTTGGCACGATAAAAGTCATATAAGGATCTCATCAGAAATGATGAGATTTTTTATAAGGTGTTTTTCTGTGAAAATTATGTGAAATATTATCTATTGTAATCGTTTACATTTAGCGTATAATTAGAGTATGGGCTAAAGCCCAAGGAGGAAAAAATGAAAAAGCTTTTAAGTATCTTACTGGCTGTATTAATGGTTTTCGCTCTTGTTGGATGCTCTAAGAAAGAAGAAACTCCAACTGACGGCGGCGCTGCTGATACAGTCAAAATCGGTGTTGCGATTTATCAGTTCGATGATAACTTCATGACTCTTTACCGCAACGACATTCAGGCTTATTTCGATGCTCTTAACGCAAAAGGCGGAACTCAGTATGAACTGACAATCGTCGATGGCGCTAACGATGCTGCTACTCAGACTGAACAGGTAAACACTTTCATTTCTCAGGGTGTTGATGGCATGATCGTTAACCTGGTCCAGACTTCTTCTGATGCTCTTGCAAAGGCTGTTGAAGATTCAGGTATTCCTACTGTCTTCATCAACCGTGAGATCGCTGACTACAACTATGGCGCAAAGACTTGCTATGTTGGTGCTGATGCTAGAGACTCTGGTACTTATCAGGGCCAGATCATTTTCGATCAGGAAGCTCATGGCGACCTGAACGGTGATGGAAAAGTTAGCTATATCATGATCATGGGTGACCCAGAGAACTCAGATGCTCAGTTCAGAACTGAATACTCAATCAAGTATTTAACTGACAACGGCGTTGAAGTTAACAAACTGTTCGAACAGACTGGTAACTGGGCACAGGCTCAGGGCCAGGAATTAGTCGCTTCTGAATTATCAAAAGAAGGCGATGACATCGAAGTTGTATTCTGCAATAACGATGGTATGGCTATGGGTGCTCTCGAAGCTATCAAGGGCGCTGGCAGAACTGTTGGTACTGATATTTACCTGGTTGGTGTTGATGCTATTCCTGAAGCTTGTGAAGCAGTCAAGAACGGCGAAATGACTGGTACAGTATTAAACGATGACTTAGGTCAGGCAACTGCAGCTTGTGAATCATTACTTACTATGCTTGATGGTAAGGAAATCACAAACAAAGTTAATTACGTTCCTTACGTAATGGTAACTGCTGCAAACGTTGATCAGTACATTAAATAATCTTTATTGATTGACCTTAGAAGAGTTACATGTGTCTGCATGTAACTCTTCTTTATTATTTGAAGGAGAGAAATATATGTCAGAATACATTCTGGAAATGAAAGATATCTGTAAATCCTTCCCTGGTGTAAAAGCTTTAGACCATGTTTCTTTACAGTTGAAACCGGGCCACGTTCATTCACTGATGGGTGAGAACGGTGCCGGCAAATCAACACTGATGAAATGCCTTTTCGGTATCTACAAAAAGGACGAAGGCACTGTAATCTATGACGGTGAGGAAGTAACTATCACTGACCCGTTCGATGCATTGCAGAAAGGTATCGCCATGGTTCATCAGGAACTCATGCCGATACGTGACAGATCTATTGCTGAGAATATCTACTGTGGAAGATATCCGGTCAAGAAATTCGGACCTATTGAGGTTATCGATCATAAAAAGATGAACGATGATGCTCAGGCACTTCTTGATGATCTTGGACTGGACTTCAAAGCTACAGTAAAACTCGGCACACTTACTGCTTCGCAGATGCAGCTGGTCGAAATCGCCAAAGCTGTAAGTGCGAATGCAAAGATAATTATTTTGGATGAGCCTACATCATCACTGACCCTGAAGGAAGTAGATAAGCTTTTTGAGATCATCAAGAGACTTACTGCCAAAGGTTGTGGTGTTATTTATATTTCACATAAGATGGATGAGATCCTGCAGATCTCTGATGAAGTTACTATCATGAGAGACGGTCAGTACATCGGCACATGGTCTGCCAGTGAACTCACAACTGATTTCATCATTGCAAAGGAAGTAGGTCGTGAACTTAAAGACCTCTATCCGCCAAAGATCAATACTCCTGGAGAAGTGATTTTTGAAGTCAAAGATTTTGATTCAGTCCTGGATAATTCCTTCAAGGATTGCTCATTCTCAGTCAGAAAAGGCGAGATCTACGGTGTTGCCGGTCTGGTCGGTGCACAGAGAACTGAGCTGATGGAAGCGATCTACGGATTGCGCGGCATCACTTCAGGAGCCGTCTTCTATGACGGTCAGCAGCTGAAGATCAAAAAACCTGAGGATGCCATCAATAACGGTATCGCGCTTATTACAGAAGACAGAAGAGCTAGAGGAATATTCGGTGTCCTTTCTGTAAGTGATAACGTTGCTGTAGCAACACTTAACGATTATCTTATCTTCAAAACTATTCTTGATCACAAGAAGATCAAGGAAGTCGTTGATAAATCGATCAGTGAGCTGTCGATCAAGACACCTAGTCCAAAAGCTCAGATCAAGAACCTGTCCGGTGGTAACCAGCAGAAGGTCATCATTTCAAGGTGGCTGGCAAAAGAACCTGAAGTGCTGATCATGGACGAACCGACCAGAGGTATCGATGTCGGTGCAAAATACGAGATCTATTCGATCATCGGACGTCTGGCATCTGAGGGAAAGACGATAATCGTTGTTTCTTCAGAAATGCCTGAACTGATCGGTATCTGTGACAGGATCATGGTTATGTGTGAAGGAAGAATTACCGGTGTAGTCGAAGGTGAAGACATGAATCAGGAAAAGATCATGGAACTTTCTACCGCATTTAGAAATTAAGGGAGAATAAATATGTCTGAGAAAGAAGTAAAAAAAGAAATTAAGAAGAATTTCAATGTTGTTCAGTTCATGCTGAACAACGCTCTTATCATCCTGATCGTTGCATCAGCCCTGTTTGTCGGTATTCAGAATCCGCGTTTCTTCTCCATGGCAAACATCAAGAACCTGCTGGCCAATACTTCAGTACGTATGGTCATCGCTCTGGGTATCTCCGGTGTTCTGATCATGAGGAACAACGACCTGTCTGCCGGACGTCAGGTAGGTCTGGCCGGCTGTATCTGTGCTACATTACTGCAGAGAGCTGACTACGCCAGCAAGGTCTATCCGAATATGGAACCGATGAATATGTGGCTCGTCTGTATCCTTGTCATGATCGGATTTGCTCTGACATTCGGTGTCATCAACGGACTGGTCGTTTCCAAACTGCATGTTCCGGCCTTCATCGGATCATACGGTATGCAGACCATCGTCTACGGTATAGCCCTGATCTTCACGGGTGCACAGCCTATCGGCGGTCTCATCAACGAATACACAGAATGGGCTTCTGGTTCATTCATGAATATTCAGCTTATCCCGAACCTTGCTATTGTCACGGCTATCGTCATGTTCGTAATGTGGTTCCTTTACAACCACACTCCATACGGCAAGAAGATGTATGCCATCGGCGGTAACCCTGATGCTGCTGAAGTTTCCGGTATCAATATCACCAAGATGACCATCATCTCCTATATGATCGCCGCTTCAATGTTTGCTTTAGCCGGATTCATGCTTGCTGCCAAGGCCGGCGGTACTTCATCCAACCTGGCAAATGGCTATGAACTATTCGCTATCGCCGGATGTACCATTGGTGGTGTATCAGTCAATGGTGGTACCGGTACAGTATTCGGCATCCTCATGGGTGTTCTGGTCTTCGAGATCCTGAAGATCGAGATGACCTTCTTAGGAATCGATACTGCCTGGACTTACATCGTACAGGGTATCGTTATCGTCGTTGCGATCGCGCTGGATATCAGAAAATATATCGCCAAGAAATAATAAAAAAACACACAATTCAAAAGCTTCCGTTCGGAAGCTTTTGTTGTGCTTATTTGGAATTGTTCTCGTATCTTACCTGGAAGTAGAATTTGATGAATGACAGGATGGCTGCGACCGGCATGGCGATCGCGAAGAAGACTTTTCCTTCATCGAGCGTCAGGAAGCTTATCGTTACGGCGAAGAACAGCAGGAACTGCCAACTGATATTGCGCTGAATGGCTTTCTTGTCTTCTTCAAACTCCTTGTATTTTACTCTTTCTTTGAAATAGGCCTTTTCATAGATAGCTGAAGAAAGGGCTTTTGAAGCGAAGTATGATGCAACGACCATTGCCAGGATGATGCCGATCGAAGCGACGCTTATGCCCAGCTTGTCAAACAGGAACATCGTGATCAGACTCATTATTATGTAGATCGTCTCGCTTACGGCAAAAAACAGCAGGATATCGGCTTCAGAGATGTATCTTTTCTGTTCATAATGGCATTTGGGACAGACGACTCTGCCGACCGTATAGTTTTCAATGTTTCGATTGCATTCGCTGCTGATGTCTTCATGACATTTTTCACAGTATATTTTCATATGTCTAATTATAGATTCTTGTATCTTATCAGTAAATAATGAATGTCCACATATCAGTAAATAATGAATGTTCAGATACCGAAAATAAGTTATAATTAAATCAGAGGTAAGAATGTATCATATCAGTGATATAAAAAAGTTTCTGCGCTGTGACAGACTTTACTGGTACAGTAAGGATGAGAGCGGCGTATTCAAGCCTTATCTTAGATCTGATGAGAATATTGCAGAATTATTAAAGAACTATTTTGGAATCAGTGATTGTTTTGAAGGTGTGAGGAACGATCCCAATGAAAGATTCTTCAATGAGATAGATAATTATGAATGGTATGTTCACCCGCGTTTCATGGATGGCGAGATGCGCGTGAATGTTCCTTTCATGCACAGGATCGATGACCAGTTCGACATCTGTTTCGTTTACTACGGCGTACAGATAAAAGAACTCGATCTGCTCTCATACAGGATCACGCTTAAGGTCCTTGAAAGACTGGGGATCTGTGTCAGAGATATCTATCTCGTATATTTCAATGAAGATTATGAAAACGAAGGTCAGCTGGATCTGGAAAAACTGTTTGTCTGTATCAACAGCTATAAAGGAAAAAGACTGATCGACCTGGTAAGGGAAAAAGACTTTGATTATGATGAAGTTATCGAAAGAATAAAAAATTATAATATCGATCAGACAAAGCCGAAAAAGAACCGCAGCTGCAGGCTGAACGGACTTTGCGGATATTATTTTGAGTGTTTTCCTGAAGAAAAAGACGAACCGGATGATTCCATCCTGACGCTTGTAACTTCTCAGAACAAAAACAAGATGTACGCTGACGGGATCAGGTTTCTCAAAGATGCCGATCTCGAACAACTAGAAGGAAACAGGGTCCAGTATGCGCAGGTCATGGCTTCCAGGAACAATGGTCTGTATGTTGAAAAGATGGTCCTGGCAGAGTGGCTGAAAAAGCTCAGCGCCAGACCGATCTCGTTTATCGACTTTGAGTGGGACCGTTATCTTATCCCGGCTTATCCGAAGATGAGACCTATGGATGTCGTCTGCTTCGAATTTGCACTGTATTATATCGATGAACAGGGCAGGATGGAACACCGCACATTTGTAGGAACAGGTGACTGCCGCAGAGAATTCGTCGAAGCTCTGATCGATTATCTGCCTAAGAACGGTCCGATCCTGGCGTACAATGCGGAAGGGGCGGAATGCCTGCGCTTAAAGGAATTGGGTGAAGTGTTCCCGGAGTATAAGAATAAACTTGATGGAATAATTGAACGTTTTACCGATCTGGCTATCCCGTTTACGGACGGGCTCGTATATGATATCAGGATGCAAGGCAACTTCACGCTGAAAAGACTCGTCGATATCTGTTCAGATTATTCATACAAGGATCTGGATATCGATGATGGAATGGAGGCGGTCTTCAGCTGGCGCAACATCGATAAGACAGACGAGGAACAGGGCAATGAAATCGTAGAGAATCTCAAAGAATACTGTTCTCTGGATGCGTACGGACTGTTCCTGGTATACAGATGGCTGATTGAACTCACAGTTGAGTCAAAATAAAAAACAGGAGGTAGACTTATGAAATTCGCGATTTATGGAGAAAATGTTACTGTCAATGACAAGATGAGGGAGAAGATCGAAAACCGTCTTTCGGAACTCAACAAGTATGTCGTCATCGATGAGGAACAGAGTGCCAAAGTTACGGTAAAGATCTATGGAAGTGCACTGAAAGTAGAAGTGAATGTTCCTACGAAAGTAGGATTGATGAGATCAGAAGTCGTTCACGAAGACTTCTCGACAGCAGTCGATCTGGCTATCGACAAGCTGGAAGATCAGATCAGAAGACAGAAGGGCAGACTTTCGCGCAGGCATAAGGATTCCCTGGCTGAAAACTTCTATGAAGAGAGCGGTGAAACGGATGATACACCTGTAAGAACCAAAACGATATTTGCGGAAGAAATGATCCTTGATGAGGCTATCATGAGGATGGAGATGCTTTCTCATTCATTCTTCATCTACAAAGATCTCGATTCCGATAAAACGGCAGTGGTATACAAGAGAAATGACGGAGGTTACGGACTTATCGAGATAAACGAATAGACTTTCACGAAAAAAAATAATAAATCAATCCTTAAAAAGATATTGTCGAGGAGAATATGAGCAAATCAGTAGAAAGATTTGAAATCGAATTAATATCTAAAAACTACATGCAGTCAAAGAGAGTAATACTTGAAAATGAAGAAAACATACTTCATATGAGTTCGAGACAGCTCGAACCACATAGACGCATCGTCTATCATATTGAATATGTCGTACGGTCTCTGGACGAAAGGGACCGGTTCATCATAGAAAAGGAGGTGATGGAAGGCCGCAGAGGTAAATGGTATCTTGATTACTTCACAGAGCCTTCCTACTATCGGAACAGAATAAGAGCATATAAGAATTTTCTGAATTGTTTGTAAGCGTTTTATTGGTATAATTAAATCGAATTGGGGGTATTAACTATCTATGTTAAAAGGAATAGCGACTTCAAGCGGAATTGCTATCGGAAAAGTATACAAGCTTGAACAGCCGAAAATTGTTATTAAAGAGCACCTTGACGAAAAGAAAGCTGATCTTGAGAGCGAATTATCTCGTTTCAAGAACGCTATGGCCAAGACGATCAAGGATATTGAACAGATCAAGGAAAGAGCCAGTGCAACATTGGCTCCGGAAGAGCTGGCTATCTTTGATGCCCATCTGATGATGGCACAGGATCCGGAATTCGGCGATCAGATCGAAGGCATGATCAAGGAAGGAAAGGGTGCTGATGAGGCGGCCAAGATCGTTTCGGATACGATGATAGGCATGTTCGAATCGATGGAAGATACATATTTCAAAGAGAGAGCAGCTGACATCAAAGACGTTTCATTCAGACTCTTATGTAATATTTTGGGCTTGACTATTCCTGATCTTACTTCCATTGATGAAGAAGTAGTTATCGTAGCTGAAGAAATGACACCGTCCGATACCGCTCAGCTGAACAAAAAATATGCGCTGGGCTTCGTAACGGAGATCGGTGGCAAAACTTCACATGCAGCGATCATGGCTGTTGCTCTGGGCTTACCGGCTGTTGTCGGCTGCACAGGCATCATGTCTTCCTGCAAACACGGCGATACGATCATTCTCGATGCCAAGGAAGGTGACGTCATCATCAATCCGACTGAGGAACAACTCAGAGAGTATGAAGAAAAACGTGCCAGATTCCTGGAAGAGAAAGCCGCTTTACAGGTGCTGCTGGATAAACCGTCCATCACGACCGATGGTCACCAGGTCGAACTGGTAGCCAACATCGGTTCACCGAAAGATATGGATAATGTCGTCGCCAATGGTGCTGAAGGCGTAGGCCTGTACCGTACAGAATTCCTCTACATGGAATCTACCGAGGACTTTCCGAGTGAAGACGCACAGTTTGAAGCCTATAAAGTCGTTCTGGAAAGAGCGGAAGGCAAGAGAGTCGTCGTCAGAACTCTGGATATCGGCGGTGACAAGAAACTGCCTTACTTTGAATTCGATCCTGAAATGAACCCATTCCTGGGTTACCGTGCTATCAGACTGTGTCTGGACCGCAAGGATATCTTCAAGACTCAGGTAAGAGCTTTGCTCAGGGCTTCAGTCTACGGAAAGCTGGCTATCATGTTCCCGATGATCGCTACGATCGACGAGTTCAAAGCAGCCAAGGATTTCGTTCTTGAGACCAAGGAAGAACTTAAAGGTGAAGGCGTTGAAGTATCTGACAATATCGAGATCGGCATGATGGTCGAGATCCCGGCTTCCGCTGTACTGGCTGATGAATTCGCCAAATACGCTGACTTCTTCTCGATCGGTACCAATGACCTGATCCAGTATTCGATGGCCGCTGACAGAATGTCAGAGAAGGTCGCTTATCTGTATCAGCCGCTCAATCCTTCCATCCTGAGACTCATCAAGATGACAATCGACGGTGCTCATTCTCAGGGCAGATGGTGCGGAATGTGCGGTGAGATGGGTGGTGACCCGATGGCTGCACCGGTGCTTCTCGGACTCGGACTGGATGAATTCTCCATGTCTGCGACCAAGATCCTGCCTACCAGAAAGATCATTACTTCACTCAACAAGAAGGAAATGGAAGATCTGGCCAGCAAGGCTCTCAAATGCCATACCGAATCAGAGGTAACGGCTCTGGTCAAAGAAGTTCTGAAAGCATAAAAAGAAGTTAAAGATATAGAGTAAAAGTCCGAAAATAATTCGGACTTTTTTTGACAAAAATTGAGGAATTAGTATTAAAATAATAGAGTAAAAAAAGAGGTGCAATTTATGGGAAGAGCGCATGAAGTTAGAGCTGCAGCAATGGCTAAAACTGCTGCAATGAAATCAAAGGTTTATTCAAGATACGGCAAAGAGATCTATATCGCTGCCAAGTCTGGCGTGCCTGATCCCGAAATGAACCTCGCATTAAGATCCAAGATCAAGGAAGCCAAGGCCAATCAGGTCCCTGCTGACGTCATCAAGAGAGCCATCGAGAAAGCCAAAGGCGGATCGAGCGAATCATATGATTCACTCAGATACGAAGGCTTTGGACCGGGCAGTGCTACGATCATCATCGACTGTCTGACGGATAATTCCAACAGAACGGTCGCAGCGATGAACTCCTGCTTCAACAAGTCTCACTGCAAGATGGGCGTCAAAGGTTCTGTATCATTCAACTATGACAATCTGGGCGTTTTGTCCTTCAAATATGAGGATGAGGATACGATGCTGGATACGCTGATCAATGCCGATGTCGATGTCAGTGATCTGGAAGTTGAAGACGGTGAAATGACTGTCTATGTCGCACCGGCTGACCTGCACAAGGCTCAGGAAGCCATCGATGCCCTGATCCCTGACTGTGAGTATGCAGTATGTGCGATCAAGATGCTGCCTCAGGAATATGTCACACTGACAGATGATCATGACAAGGAGATGTGGCAGAGATTATTGGATAACCTGGATGAAGTAGACGATGTCCAGGAAGTCTATCACAACGTACTTATGTAATAAAGATCCGGTTCAATGAACCGGATCATTTTATGACAGGACCCTGCAGTTCTCTTCTGATATATGCGGAAGGGTCTTTATACAAGCTCGCATAGAGCAGGGAAGTCTTCCATTCAATATCTTTATAAGGCTCAGGGATGTTTTTGAAGAGCGTTACGATATTTATTTCGTCTTTGATCTGTTTAAGATAACGGCGTCCGGTTTCATTGAAACCGAGCACTCTGATATAGTCATTATCAGGAAGATCGTTGACATCTTCCTTTTTTATCCTGTTGGCCATATGTAACAGGATCCTCTGGATCCGCGATCTCGTATAGCGTCTGGAGATGGAATTATTGATGAAATCCTCATAGCTGTCACAGCGGATTGCGTTTTCTTTCAGCAGGTTCTCGATACCTTCCGTGACCATGAAAATCTCTTCAAGGTCTTTCCTGTCGGTCGTGAACAGCAGACGGCGGATATAGGGATAAAGATCCTCGTTGAACAGCGGTTCATCAATCTGCAGGTCGGTAGCTTTGGAGATGTCTTTTCCTTCTTTCAGGGCTTTTCTGATGGCTGTAGCTGAAGCGATCACATCCATCTCTTCAGAAAGGTAGTCATTCGTCCGCTGAATACTGACGGGTCTGATATCGGTCTGTTTCAGGGCTTTCAGATATGTCACTGCCAGCATGTCGTTGGGATACAATGATCCACTGAGAAGTCCATATGATTTCGGATAGGAATTGCCGTCATGCATGAGCTGTTTCAGCCTGGTGACATCTACTTCCAGTTCTGCGTATTTCTTAAGTTCCTCGAGGTTGTTGGACTCAGAACCAAAGACCAGATCATCCACTTTCAGTCTGTTGAGGATCTCGACGGCTTTTGATCCGAAGACATAGGCGTTCTGCACGGTAAAGATGTAGGGCAGTTCCACGACCAGATCGACACCGTGAGAAAGGGCTGCTTCAGTCTTTGCAAATTTATTGATGATCGAGATATCTCCGCGCTGATTATAATTGCCGCTCATGCAGGCGATCAGGACGTCCGGTTCACAGATCGCTCTGGTCTGCCGGATGTGATGATCATGACCGTTGTGGAACGGATTATACTCGACGATGATTCCTGCAGTTTTCATAAGACTATTATATAATGAGGCTGTGAAAATATTTCTTAAAGATCTGGCCAATATCGCCGATGAGAAAGTCTATCCGGTCGAGATTGAAAACTATCCTGTTGAGGATAATGTTTTTCTGAGGAGACTGGAAGATGTGAAGGGCGATATCTCGTTCTATTATGATGCTTCCGATGAACTGCGGATCAACTATCACATCACGGGAAACATGGTCTGTCCGTGTGCCATATCACTGGAAGATGTCTATGTACCGTTTGACCTGAGCGAAGATGAAAAAGTGGTAGCCAAAGAAGATGAAGAGGGATTTTATCTGAATGAAAACAAAGATATCGAAAATATGGTATTATATATAGTACTTCCGGAAGTTCCGATAAAAGTTGTAAAAAAGGAAAAAATAGAGTATTCTAGAAGGGATGGTTGGACTTTTGTATCTGAGGAAGACTTCAATTCATCTTCAAAAGATGAAATAGATCCGCGTTTACAGAAGCTTAAAGACTGGAAGTTTGAGGAGGATGATTAGCAATGGCTGTTCAGCAGAGAAGAAACTCTAAAACACGTAAGGCAAAAAGAAGAACTCATTATAAATTAATGGCACCTGCTATGGTTAAATGCCCTTCTTGCGGTGAATACAAACTGGCTCATCGCGCTTGCCCTAACTGCGGTGCAAAATAAGTTTCATTAAAACGGAAGAAGCAATTCTTCTTTTTTAATACCATCCAGAACATACGATGTCCGGTATTGACCGGATTTTTTTGTGCCTGAAACAGCATTTCTGATAAAGCGACGGAAATCCTTATTTGTATAAAAACAGCATATCGTCAGTGATCCGGATATCCTATATGAACAAAAAATGCATAAAAAGTGCAAAAAAATTGCACTTTTTTATTTACAAAAGTGGTTTTAAATGGAATAATAGTGGTAGAAAGTGGTATATAGTGGGTAAAAGTGGGAAATGTTCATTGGCGAGTATCAGCATAATCTTGATGCCAAGGGGAGGATTATTGTCCCCAGTAAATTTCGTGAAGAACTTCATACCACCTTTATACTGACCAGAGGATTGGACGGCTGTCTGACGATCTATTCGCTGAAACAGTGGGAAAAACTGTTTGAGGAAGTCAATAAGCTGCCGACCACCAAGAAAGCTGCCAGACAGTACATCAGGATGCTGACGAGTACGGCTACCGAGTGTACGCTGGACAACCAGGGCAGGATCCAGATCCCGTCATTTCTGTCCAAGCCGGTGAACATCACCAAGGAATGTGTAGTCATCGGTGCCAACGATCATATCGAGATCTGGGATAAGGCTACCTGGGAGAACTACTATGTCGATGCTTCCAATAACTTTGAGGAAGTTGCCGAAAATCTGAGTGAGCTGCTGAACAATGGCTGAACATATCTCGGTAATGCCTGAAAGAGCCATTGAACTGCTCGATGTCAAAGAGGACGGCATATATGTGGATGGAACTCTGGGAAGAGGGGGTCATTCAAAACTGATCTTAGAAAAACTGAATAAGGGGAAACTGTACTGCTTCGATCTGGATGAAGAGGCGATAGAAGAATCCAGTAAGGTGCTGAAGGATCATGACAACGTCGTTTATATCCATGACAATTACATGAATATGAACAGATATGTCGATCAGGTCGATGGTATACTGCTCGATCTGGGTGTTTCTTCTCCGCAGTTCGATGAAGCGAAGAGAGGCTTTTCCTACCGCTATGACGGTCCGCTGGATATGCGGATGAACAGGAAAGATGAACTCAGTGCCTATGATGTCGTGAACGGATACAGTGAAGAGAGGCTGGCTGAAGTTCTGTGGGAATATGGCGAAGAAAGGTATGCGCGAAAGATCGCTGCCAGGATAGTTGAAAGCCGTCCGATTACTACAACATTGGAACTGGTAGAGGTGATCAGATCAGCTTTGCCGGCAAAGGTTCTTTCCAAAAAAGGGCATCCTGCCAAACAGACTTTCCAGGCGATCAGGATCGAAGTGAACCATGAACTTGAATCACTGAAGAGCTTCCTGAACAGTTTCGATCCTATCCTGAAACCGGATGGCAGAGTGGTGATCATCACTTTCCATTCACTGGAAGACAAACTCGTGAAGTACTATTTCAAAAGGCTTTCCACTGTGGAAGATGACAAGCGGATCGCTTTAAGGCCTGAAGAGGTGAAACAGGCCGATTATATACTCCTCAATCACGGTGACAAGGCCGATGATGAGGAGATCGAAAACAACCGACGTGCCAAGAGCGCGATTATCAGGGGAATAAAGAAGAGAAATGGCTAAGATAGTTAAAAAGAAAAGAAGAAGATTGAGCATGAATGGTTTTGCGATCATCATCTTTACTTTTGCCCTGATATCATGGCTTGCGACCAGCCTGCTGGTCAATACGGTCAATGCTTCGCTGGCGATGAGGATCCAGTCCATGAATGAGGAACTGGCTCTGCTTAAGGCTGAGAATCAAACTTTAAGTTACGAGATCAATAATCTGGAAAACAAAGACAGGATCTATGCAGCTGCTGCAGCTGCCAATCTTGATCAGGTATCTGACAATATAATCTCTGTCGCAGGTGAATAATAATGAAACGAAGTAATGCAAGACTTCGTTTTCTCTATATTTTGATGTTGACTGCAGCGTTTATCGTGATAGTCAACGTTTTTGTCGTTACGATCGGCAAGCTGCATATCCGTTCCAGGACATCCTTGGTGAACTATGTCAGTTCAGTATCCAATGTCGATGAGAAGATCTTTGCCTCAAGAGGAAACATCTATGATTCAGCAGGAGAGATCGTAGCTCAGGATGTTCAGACTTATGACATCATCTGTTTCCTTGATCCGGAACGTCTTTCCAGTTCCGATCAGATCGCCTATGTCGACAATCCGCGTTTTACGGCTGAAGCGCTTGCGCCGATCCTGGAGATGGAAGCAGCGGATATCTATGATATCCTCATCTCCAATCAGGGTCTGTATCAGATCGAACTTGGATCAAGTGGCCGCAATCTGTCGAAGGAACAGAAAGAAGCTATAGAGGCGATCGAAGGCCTGCACGGTATCGAATTCCGTAATTCGTATAAGCGCTTCTATCCCTACGGTGAAGACTTCTGTCCGCAGTTGGTCGGTTTTGCCCAGTCCGATAATACGGGAAAACTGGTCGGTAAACTGGGCATAGAAGCCTATCTCGACGATGAACTGTCAGGCACTGACGGATATCATTCCTATCAGCGCGATAAATACGGATATATCCTGCCGGGAATGTACGATCAGACAGTCGAAGCTGTAAACGGATATGATGTTTATTTAACACTTGATGTTTCCATTCAGGAAGCACTTAATACCGCTTTGCAGGAAACGATGGAATATAAGAATGCCAGCCGTGCATGGGGAGCTGTAGTTGAAGTTAAGACCGGCAAGATCCTGGCCTGGGGACAGACTCCTTCCTTCAACCCAAACCGACCCCAATCTGATGATGTTCAGGTCAACTATGGCTCCCAGCTGGCATATGAACCTGGTTCCGTCATGAAAGCCGTCATCTACTCGGCGGCGATGGACCTCGGTGTCTATGACGGTGACGCTTCATTCGATTCATCTCCTTACTGTTATACGGAGACCAGCGGCAGGACCTACAGCGGCAATCAGCTGGGCTGTATCTACAATGTCTCCCGCCGTGAATGGGGCTATATCCCTCTGGACTACGGTCTGATCTACTCGAGTAACGTCGCTACTGCGACCTTGCTTTCACAATATGTCGGAAAAAGCAATTATGAAGAATACCTGAACCGTTATCATCTGTATCAGACGGTCAATTCTGACGGTATCAGTGAGATCTCAGGTTATACAAACTACGGTCTTTCTCCGGTCGACGATATAACCGCTACCTATGGTCAGGGTTCTTCGACGACGATGCTGCAGCTTTTACAGGCCTATACAGCCATGTTTGGCAACGGCGAGATGATCAAGCCTTATTTCATCGACAAGATCGTCGATCCCAATACGAATACGACTGTCTATAAGGGCAGAAGAAACGTCGTATCCAGACCGATCAGTGAAGATACTGCGAAACAGATGCAGGATCTGCTCAGAAGAGTCGTCTCTGATCCTGAAGGGACCTGCAGACACTATGCGGCTCAGAGCGTTGAGGTCATGGGCAAGACCGGAACATCTGAGATACCGATCGACGGTACATACGATGAAAACGATAATATCATCTCCTGCATGCTGGGATTCCCGTACGGTGATCCGCAGTATGAACTGTATTTTGCCTATGTATCGCCGGAAACGGTCTATTACAACTATGACAAGAAGCCGATCCCTGATCTGGTCGATCGGATCGCATTACTTGAAAGTGTGACGATAGCCGATGATATCGAAAAAGCTGAGAAGTATACGCAGCGCTATGAGATGCCTGATTTGCTTTCAGCTGACTTTGATGAATGCAAAGAGAAACTGGAAGCTATAGATATGGAAGTATTCAATATCGGTGAAGGGGATAATGTCATAGGACAATATCCTGAAGCAGGTGAAAACATCTATACGTTCCAGAAGATCTTCCTGCTTACTGACGGCAACACGATCGTCCTGCCTGATTTTAACGGCTGGACCAGAAAGGAAGTCATCGGTTACTGGAACATGTCGAAACTGTCGTTTGCCCTGGATGGATATGGTGTCGCCTATGAACAGTCAGTCTCACCAGGTACGACCGTCGACAGTTCTGAGCAGATTACGATCAGATTCCGCAACATCAATTACACGGAACCGGAAAAGATTGAAGAGATAACGGATGATGTCACTGCTTCCGAAGAAGAAGGATAATGGTGTATAATATTCGGGTATGAATCTGACCATGTGTGTGATCGCGTTTATTCTGACGCTGGCCCTGATGATAATCATCATGCCGCATTTCATTTCCTATCTGAAAAAAAGGAACATCAGTCAGGTCACTTCAGAATATGCACTGGAAGAATTCAAGAAGAAAGAAAAGACTCCGATCATGGGCGGACTGCTTTTTGTGGTCATCCCGATCCTGGTTTATATAATTCTTAATTTCAAGGGGATTTCTGACCCCAGACTGCTTTTTGTCCTGCTGTCTTATCTGCTTCTCTGTTCTGTAGGTTTCATAGATGATTATCTCATCATAATCTCGCACAAGAATGACGGTCTGTCTCCGAAGACCAGACTGATCATGGAATTTGTATATTCACTGGCACTGTTCATCCTGTTCAACAGAGTCATTCCGATCCAGGTAAGTATTCCGTTTACAGGTGTTACGGTCAGACTGAGCTGGATCATCTTCATTCCGTTCATGATCCTGCTTTACATGGCTGAAGCCAATGCGGTCAATTTCACTGACGGTATGGACGGTCTGTGTGCCGGTGTATCGTTCATCGCCTTACTGCCTTTTGTCGTTCTGGCGTATGTCAAAAATGAATACAATATCGTCTTTTTCCTCATCTGCATCCTGGCAGGCCTTTTAGGCTATCTGAAGTTCAATTTTCACCCGGCAAAGATCTTTATGGGTGACAGCGGTTCGCTGGCTCTGGGTGCTCTTTTTGCCTCTTTAGGCATAATCCTCGATCTCACGGTTGCACTGTTTGTGATCGGCGGAGTGTTCGTGGCTGAAATGTTCTGTGTCTGTGTCCAGCAGATCGCGGTAAGGACCATCCACCGGCGCATCTTCTCCTATACTCCGATCCACTATGCTTTTGTGATCAAGGGTCACAGTGAGACAAAGATCGTCTTCGCTTTCTACATGGTTGAAGCGATACTGGCACTTATCGGTCTGTTCATAGGACTGAACACCTGATGAAATATCTGTTCAATAAAGATCCGGGTACGATCAAAGAAAGAGTCTGCCGGATCAACGGTGTGAGACCTGAACAACTTGATGTATCAGGATTCAGGCCTGATTATGATAATGAGATACTGAAGGAATTCAAAGAAAAACTCTTAGCTGAAAAGGATAAGCGTTTTTTTATTGTCGGGGACTATGATTGTGACGGAATCTGTGCGACCACGATCATGATGCGTCTTTTCGCTGATCTGAAGATCAGAGCCAATTACTATATCCCGTCCCGCAGCAAGGACGGATATGGCCTCAATTCAAGGATCGTCGATACCGCAGCCGAGAACGATTTCGACTGTCTGCTGTGTGTCGATAATGGTGTGGCTGCAACTGAGCAGCTGGAATATGCAGCTGAGCTGGGATTGAAGACTTTCGTCATCGATCATCATGAATATTCAAGGAAACCGGAGGTTGATGCTTTCCTGCATCCGGATCTTTTTGAAGAAGACTATGCGGATATGTGTGCCGGAGGTCTGTGTGCTCTATTGTCGAATTCGATCAGGGAAGATGAACTCACTGAAGTCTACGGCGGTCTGGCGACTCTGGCCGATATGGTCTCAGTCTTTGGATACAACCGCTATATGCTGGGAAAGATGCTGGAGATACTTAACCGGGAGAAGATCTATCCGATCCATTATCTGCTGTCCAGATCGGATGTCACATATGATTCGCTGGCTTTTAATGTCATTCCCAAGATCAATGCAGTCTCAAGGCTGGATGAACAGCTGAATGTCAACTATGTCGTCCGTTATCTCCTGGATAACAGCAGCGGCTGCATGGCTTATCTCAACAAGATCGAAATGATCAATACAGAAAGAAAAGACCTGTCAAAACAGATGGCAGCACTGGCTTCAAGGATCAGAGAAGATGTCAACGGAGTGTTCATCGTCAGATCACAGGCTTTCAAAGAAGGATTATGCGGTCTGATCGCCAACCGGCTGATGAATGAATGCGGCAGACCAATCCTGGTCTTTGCGGAAAATGACGGTGAGCTCAAGGGCTCAGGAAGAGCTCCGCAGGGTTGCGATCTTTACGCTTATCTTAAAGGAATCTCTAAGATCTTTACAGCTTATGGCGGTCATCAGCAGGCTGTCGGATTATCGATGAAGGGCGATGATTATGAAAAGCTGAAAGAATACATCATAAACAATGATCTGAAGTTCGAGGAACAGTACTGTGAGGTATTGTGTATCACCAAGGATGATCTGGATGTGGAATTGCTTAAGGAGCTTGATGAACTCAAGCCTTTCGGCAGTGGTTTCGCTGAACCGCTTCTTTGTCTTGAGAACGTCGAATACAGCCGGAAGTATCTGATTTCGAAGTCTTATCCGAAGTTCGTCCTCAATGAGAATACGGAAGCGATCAGTTTCAATCCTGGCTTTGCGGATAAAGATTTTTCAACGATGATCGGGCATCTTAAAAAGGACGATTATCATCGGGGGAAGCTGTCTTTCGTAATTGAAGATTTACTGTAGTTTTACTATAATTAATAGGTATGTAAAGGAGAACCACTATGAACCTTTATGATTATATAGCTACCATTCCTGATTTCCCGCAGAAGGGTATCCTGTACAGAGATATCACTCCGCTGTGGTCAGACGGTGAGGCTTATCATTATGCCTGTGATCTGCTGACTGAACATGCGCGTGAGATCGGTGCTGAACTCGTTGCCGGACCGGAAGCACGCGGATTCATTTTCGGATGTCCGATAGCTTATAATCTCAATATCGGTTTCGTACCGATCAGAAAACCGGATAAACTGCCGCGCAAGACGATCTCTTACAAGTACGACCTCGAGTACGGTACAAATGAACTTCATGTCCATGAAGATGCGATCAAACCGGGACAGAAAGTTCTGATCGTCGATGACCTGTTGGCAACAGGCGGTACGACCAACGCATCCATCAAACTGGTAGAGCAGCTCGGCGGTATAGTTATCGGCTGTGCCTTCCTTATCGAACTGGAAGACCTCAAGGGCAGAGAAGCTCTTAAAGGTTATGATGTATTCACTCTAATGAAATATTAAAATCGAAGCCTGGCTTCGGTTTTCTAATTAATTGAGCCATGGTCAAACTTATAAATACACGTGAAGAGCTTTACGATCAGATCAATTCGTATATCAAGAATCCTGAATCGTTAGAGCTCATCGACAAGGTCTATGATTATGCCTATGAAAAGCACAAGGATCAGAAACGCCGATCAGGTGAACCTTACTTTGTGCATGTTTTGAATGTGGCTTATGAACTGGCGAAACTGAAAGTCGATCCGTCGACGCTCTGTGCCGGTCTTCTTCATGATGTCCTGGAAGACTGCGATGTCACAAAAGAAGAATTCATCGAACTTTTCGGTGAAGAGATCTATCAGATCGTTGAAGCAGTAACCAAGATCTCCAATCTGAAATTCACGGATGAGAAGGAATATCAGGCGACCAATCACCGCAAGATCCTGATCGCGATGGCCAAGGACGTACGTGTCATCCTGGTCAAGCTCGTGGACCGTCTTCACAACATGCGGACGCTGGAATATCTGCCTGAGGAAAAACAGAAACGGATCGCCAGAGAGACGCTCGACGTCTATGCACCGATCGCACACCGTCTCGGTATCGCCGAGATCAAGAACGAACTGGAAGATCTTTCTTTTTACTATCTCGATAATGAGAAATACCGCGAGATCGCCAGACTTGTCGAATCAAAGAAATCCGAGCGTGACAATCAGATCGAACTGATGATGAAGGATATCTCCATCGTACTGGAGATGCACAATATTCCGTTCAGGATCTTCGGACGTTCAAAGCATCTTTATTCCATCAACAAGAAGATGGTCACCAAAAACAAGCGTTTTGATGAGATCCTGGATCTTCTGGCGATCAGGATCGTCACCAAGACCGAGACCAACTGTTATGAGATACTCGGCTATATCCATGCGGTCTATCGTCCGATCCCGGGACGTCTCAAGGACTACATCGCCATGCCGAAGATGAACATGTATCAGTCTTTGCATACCACGATCGTCGGACCGGACGGCAGGATATATGAGGTCCAGATCCGTACTGAGGAGATGGATGAGATCGCTGAAAGAGGTATTGCCGCTCACTGGTCATACAAGGAAGGCAAGTCATACTCCCAGAAGAAACTGGTCGAAGAACTGAACTGGCTCAAGGCTTTTGAAGACAACTCCGAAGTCGATGCGAAAGAATACATGAACGATATCACTCACGATATCTTCAATGCGAATATCTACTGTATGACTCCGCGTGGCAGGATCATCGACCTGGCAGCCGGTGCGACACCGATCGATTTTGCCTACCGCATCCATACGGAAGTAGGCAATCAGACCGTCGGTGCTCTGGTCAACGGTGTTCTGGTTCCTTTGAACACGCCTTTAAAGACCGGCGATGTCGTCGAACTCAGGACCAACAAGAACTCTACGCCGTCTGAAGACTGGCTGAAGATCGTCAAGACCGCCCATGCCCGCAACAAGATCAAGGCTTATTTCCAGAAGAAGGAGATGGAAGATAAAGCTGAGGCCATCAAACAGGGCGAACAGATGCTCAAGGAAGAGCTCAGGAAACACGATCTTGATGTGAACGAATTCTTTGATGCGAAGAAGCTGGATAAAGTCGCAAGTGCCTTCCAGTTCAATAACGGCAACGATCTGCTTTATGCGATGGGCTGCAAGTCGATGACGCCGATGGCTGTCATTGAAAAACTGACCAAGCTCGGCAAAAAAGAAGTCGATATGTCCTATATCGAAAAGATCGCCAGGAAGAATTCGGAGAGGAATCACATCATCTCCAAGACCGGCATCATGGTCAGAGGCGTCTCTTCCATGAAGATCGCACTATCACCGTGCTGTTCACCGGTGTACGGCGATGAGATCAAAGGCTTCGTATCCAAAGGCCAGGGCATCAAGGTCCACAGGGCCGACTGTCCGAATATCGTCAAGGAGCGCAGGGTCATCGATGTCGAATGGGATCCGAACAAACCGGATATCCGCTACGAAGCATCGATAAAGATCTACTCGAAGGACCGCTCATATCTGCTTACCGATCTGGTAACGGTCGTAGCTCAGTACAAGGCCAATCTGACGGCTGTAAATTCGCAAGCCAACAGTGAAGATCTCACGGCTACGACTTCCATGTCTTTCATGGTCAGTGATCTCGAACATCTCGAAATGATCATGACCAATCTGCGCAAAGTAGAGAGCGTGATCTCGGTTGAAAGAGCTATCAAATAATGATAGAATTCAGATATCGATAAGGAAACCAATCGTATTGACGATTCCCAGCGAGAAGTGTACGGTGAAAGACTTCATGAGGAGATGCGAGGGACACTTCCTTGATACCTGTGAAAGCAGGTCGCAGGACTGCGTTAAAGTCTTAAAGGGCATATCATTGATATGAACTAAGGTGGTACCGCGTTAATAACGTCCTTAGACAAGGACGTTTTATTTTATTGAAAAGGAGGTAAATATGCCATATCAGACAGTAAAGGGAACATATGATCTGCTTCCGGATCAGATGATCAGATTCAATATGGTGGCACAGCTGTTCAGGCATTATCTCGATCTCTACGGTTACAGTGAGATCAGGACGCCGGTCTTTGAATATACGGGTGTCTTCCAGAAGGAGAACGATACATCGGACATGGTCACCAAAGAGATGTACACATTCTCGCCTAACGGCAAAGATTCACTGACCCTGAGACCGGAAGGTACGGCCGGCGTGATCAGATCCTTCGTGGAAAACAAGATGTACGGCAGTGAAGATATGCCGGTCAAGCTGGGATATATCGAAGAGATGTTCCGTCATGAAAGACCGCAGAAGGGCCGTCAGCGTCAGTTTACCCAGATGGGCATTGAATGTATCGGCGACAAGGATCCGCTCATCGATGCGGAAGTCATCGCTTTCGGTTATTTTTATATCCGTATACTCGGTCTGACTTCCATAAAAGTATTGCTGAACTCACTCGGTGACAATGAGTCAAGGTTAAGATACAAAGAAGAACTTAAACAGTATTTCGCTGAATATAAAGATGAACTGTGTACTGACTGTCAGAACCGTCTGGACAAGAATCCGTTGAGGATCCTTGACTGTAAGATCGACCGCGATAAAGATTTTGTGAGAAACGCTCCAAAGATGAAGCTCACGGATGAAAGTGCGGAATATTTCGCCAAAGTAAGACATTATCTCGATCTCATGGAGATACCTTATGAGGTCGATGACAGACTCGTCAGAGGGCTTGATTATTATACGGATACGGTCTTTGAAGTCGTCAGCACCAATGAAGCTTCAGGTTCGCAGGCGACGATCTTCGGCGGCGGACGCTATGATAATCTCGTCAAAGAGATGGGCGGACCGGATATCAGCGGTATCGGTTTTGCGATCGGTGTGGAAAGACTTTTGATCCTGGCGGAAGCTGAAGATATCTTTGATTATGAAAAAGGCATCGACTGTTATGTGATCAATCTGAACAAGGATCCGGATTATGCCTTGAATGTCGCCGAACAGCTGCGCAGCAATTCTTTCATGACGGAGATGGATTACTACGGCCGTTCGCTAAAGGCACAATTTAAGTCAAGTGACCGTAAGAAAGCCCGTTTCGTGATCATCATCGGTGAAGATGAAGTAAAAGATAATACCGTGACCCTGAAAGATACCCTGACCAAAGCTCAGGAAACAGTCAAAAAAGAAGAACTGGCTGATAGATTGGATCAGCTGATGGAGGATTATTATGAATAGAGATCATACCTGTGGTGAATTAAGAAAAACCGATGAGGGAAAACATGTACGGCTCTGCGGATGGGTGGCCAAGAGACGTAATCTCGGTTCCATCGTTTTCATCGACCTGCGTGACCGCTATGGAATAACGCAGATAACTTTCGATGAGAATCATTCGGAACTGGTCAAGGATGTCCGTAACGAATATGTTATCGAAGTTGAAGGAACAGTAGCTGTCAAGCAGACAGCCAATCCGAAACTGGAGACCGGAGAGATCGAAGTATTGTGCGATTCCTGCAAGATCCTTTCCAGTGCCAAGACGACACCGATGATCATTGCGGATGAGACTGATGCTCTGGAAGAGCTCAGACTCAAATACCGTTATCTGGATATCAGAAGGAATCCGATCAAGGATAAACTGATCCTCAGGGACAAGATCGCGACCATCGTCAGAAAAGTGCTTCACGATGATGATTTTGTGGAAGTCGAGACGCCGATCCTTTCCAAGTCGACACCGGAAGGTGCCAGAGACTATCTGGTCCCTTCACGTCTTTATAAGGGCAAGTTCTATGCTTTGCCGCAATCACCTCAGCAGTACAAACAGCTGCTGATGATCGGTGGAATGGACCGTTATTTCCAGATCGCCAGATGTTTCCGTGATGAAGATCTCAGAGCTGACCGTCAGCCGGAATTCACACAGATCGATATCGAGATGTCTTTTGCGGATGAGGAAGACATCTTCACAGAAGTTGAAAAGGTCATGAAGGCGATCTTCAAGGAAGTAAAAGGTATCAATGATCTGGAGTTCCCGCGGATCAGGTATGTCGATGCGATGGATCGCTATGGTTCGGACAAACCGGATCTGCGTTTCGGCAATGAGATGGTGACAGTGAGCGATTTGTTCAAAGGATCGGCTTTCGCTGTTTTCAGTAACTGTGTCAAAGAGGGCGGGATCATCAAGGCTGTCGTTTTCCATAACGCTGCTGAAAAGATCTCGAGAAAGAAATTCGATGAACTGAATGAATTCGTCAAGATCTATAAAGCCAAAGGTCTGGCTTATCTGAAATACGATAACGATGAATTCACCGGATCGCTCAACAATGCATTACCGGCTGAAGAGAAAGAGGCTTTAAAACAGTTCCTCAGCCTGAAAAACGGTGACGTGGTATTCCTGGTCGCCGACAGGAAAAACATCGCTGAGACGGCTCTGGGTGCGCTCAGAAAGAAACTTGGTGAAGAACTGGAACTGATCGACAAAAACGCTTACCGTTTTGCCTGGATCACGGAATTCCCGATGTATGAATTCTCGGAAGAAGAGAACCGCTGGGTAAGTGCTCATCATCCGTTCACGGCTCCAAGAGATGAGGATGTCGATAAACTTAGCAATGATCAGGCCAACTGTTATTCCAGAGCATATGACCTCGTAATCAACGGATATGAACTGCTTTCCGGATCAGTCAGGATCCATGACTCTATGATGCAGAAAAAAGTCTTTGATGCATTAGGTCTGACTGAAGAACAGATCAGAAACAAGTTCGGTTTCTTCATTGAAGCTTTCGATTACGGTGCTCCACCACATTGTGGTGTCGGTATCGGTCTGGAGAGACTGACCATGATCCTGTCAGGGACTGACAACATCAAGGATGTCGTAGCTTTCCCGAAGACGGCCAGTGCGTACTGCCTGATGTCAGATGCACCTAACACCGTCGATCAGGATCAGCTTGATTTCCTGTCACTCGAGATAAAAAAGGACTAGTATTTACTTGTAACGGCAGTTTAATTTATAATTTTTATGTAGGAGGTTGTTGTAAATGCCAGTAAAAGTTGATCGCGATTTATGTATCGGCTGTGGCGCATGTACAGGTGTATGCCCGACTACATCCCTTGAACTGGATGAAGAAGGTAAGACAACTTGTAACGAAGAGACCTGCATTGATTGCGGTGCTTGCGTTGCAACATGCCCGGTATCAGCATTATCTCAATAAACCAAGTATTAATACTTGGTTTTTTTATGTCATAATAATAGGGTATGAAAAAAGACTACATCATGCCGTCTTTGAATGATGCCCGCAAAAGAAATAAAGAAGTTTCTCAGAAACTGCTTTTTTCACTTGACGAAAAATATAAGCAGCTTGGAGAAGGAAAGAGATACTTCATCATCACTCACGGCTGTCAGGCCAATCAGCGTGATTCGGAAACGATGGCCGGCATCCTTGATTCATTGGGGTATACTTCATGTAATGATGAAAAAGACGCTGATGTGATCATCATCAATACCTGTGCCGTCAGACAGGGCGCTGAAGAGAAGGTCCTGGGTGAGATCGGAGCTCTGAAGCGGCTCAAGATGAAAAATCCTGAACTCGTGATCGCTTTAGGCGGCTGCATGGCTCAGGAAGAAAAGACTGTTGAGACGATCATGGAAAAATACCGTCAGGTCGACATCATCTTCGGTACGCACAATATCACTTCCTTGCCGAAACTGCTTTATGATGTCTATACTTCAAGGAAACGTAAAGTGGAAGTCTTTTCCAAGATGGGTGAGATCATCGAGAATGTCCCGGTCACACGTTTCATGAGCCATAAAGCCTGGGTGAACATCATGTACGGCTGTGATAAATTCTGCACCTACTGCATCGTTCCTTATACCAGAGGCAAGGAAAGATCAAGAGACAAAAACGATATCATAGCGGAAGTAGAGCAGCTGAAGTTACAGGGATATAAAGAGATCTGTCTTCTTGGCCAGAACGTCAATGCCTATGGCAAGGATCTTGGTATCGATTATACTTTCGGTGATCTTTTAAATGATGTAGCTAAGACCGGAATAGCGAGGATCAGATTCATGACCTCTCACCCCTGGGATTTTGATGATACGATGATCGAGGCCATTAGAAACAACGCCAACATCATGCCGTATATCCATCTGCCGCTGCAGTCCGGAAACAGTGAGATCCTTAGAAAAATGAATCGGCGTTATACAAGAGAAGAGTATCTGGCTCTTTTCGACAAGCTGAAACAGCAGCTGCCCGGTTTTGCGTTCACGACTGATATCATCGTCGGATTCCCGAATGAATCCGATGAAGCCTTTGAGGATACTCTTAGCGCTGTCGATCACTGCCAGTATGACAACGCCTTCACTTTCATCTATTCAAAAAGAGAAGGTACACCGGCTGCCATGATGGAAGATTACATCGAAAGATCCGTAAAGGAAGAAAGACTCCAAAGACTAAATGAAAAGGTCGCTTACTATGCCAACAAGAATAATCAGCGCTTCAAGGATCAGATCGTCGAAGTCCTGGTCGACGGCATAAGCAAGCGCAATTCAAATATCTATTCCGGATACACACCGGAAAACAAGCTCGTGAATTTCAGCGCATCAGATGTGAAGACCGGAGATCTCGTAAAGGTGAAGATCACGGAAGTCATGTCTTTCTCACTAAACGGTGTTATGATCGACAAGGATCATTAAAGATAAATAATGCTGAAAATAAAAAATCTGACTGTTACTGACAATAAAGGAAGGATCCTCGTCCGGGATTTTTCTTTTGTCTTGAACAAAGGTGACAAGATCGCCCTGATCGGTGAAGAGGGCAACGGCAAATCGACACTGCTGAAGATCATGGCCGGTATCGATGTCAGTTCCTATGCATCATATACGGGAAAAGTAGAACGGAAAGGAACAGTCGGATATCTTCCACAGCATCTTTCGGATGAACAGCTGGAGATGAATGTTGAAGATTTCATCTCAACAGAGATCGATTACAATCTCTTATATCAGGCTTTTAACAGAGCACTGATCAGCTATGAGATTTACGAAGGCCGCAAGATGGCAACGCTGTCAGGAGGAGAAAGAGTAAAGATCTCGCTTCTGAGGATCCTATATCACGATCCGGATATCATCCTGATGGATGAGCCGACCAACGATCTCGATCTGAAGACGCTGATCTGGCTAGAAGAATTCATCCTCAACTGCGATCTTCCGCTCATCTTCGTTTCTCATGATGAGACCTTGCTGGAAAACTGTGCCAACGGGATCTTACACATCGAGCAGCTGAAACGCAAGACCGAGGCACATCTGACCTACAGCGGACAGAATTACCGTGAATATATCGAAAGCCGTAATGCTTTCATCGACAGAAACAACATGATCGCTTCCAAAGAGAAAGCTCAGTTCAGGAAACAGCTGGAAAAATGGCGGAGGATCTATCAGAAAGTAGAACATCAGCAAAGAACCATAACCAGGCAGGATCCGCATGGCGGCAAGATGCTGAAAAAGAAGATGAATACGGTCAAGGCTCAGGAAAGACAGCTTGAAGAAAAGAAAAAGGATCTGACGGAAAAATACGAAGCTGAAGAGGCTATCAATATATTCTTTGACCAGATCGATATCAATCCTAACAAGGTGATCCTTGATCTGCATATTGATGAACTGTGTGTTTCAGGAAAAACACTCTCACATGATATAGATCTCTATGTTTCCGGTAAAGACAAGATCTGTATCATTGGCGATAACGGCACAGGTAAATCGACCCTGATAAAGATCATCCGTGATCTTCTGAAAGAAAGAAATGATATAAAGCTCGGCTATATGCCCCAGAATTACGATGAAGTCCTGGATTATGATTCCGATGTGATCGCCTATCTCTGGGATGGTCGGAAAAAGGATGATCTGAGTATGATCCGTTCCTATCTCGGTGCTCTTCGTTTTACAACAGAAGAGATGGAACATCCTATCAGAGAACTCTCTGACGGTCAGAAATGCAAGGTGCTTCTGATGAAACTGATCATAGGCCATTGCGATGTGCTGCTCCTTGATGAGCCGACACGCAATCTTTCACCTTTATCAGGACCGAAAGTCAGACAGATACTGAATGAATTCAAAGGCTGTATCATCTCTGTTTCCCATGACCGTAAATTCATCGAAGAAGTAGCGGAAACGCTTTACCGTCTCAGTACGGATGGCCTTGTGAAGATCGACTGACATACGCTGAAGATCAGATATTTTCTGATCTTTTTATTCATTTTACATTTATTGTTTGAGCAGCAGATCAGGCAGTATAAACACGCTTTCACTAATTGAAAATAAATACTGTATAACATATAATTACATTAAAGTTTTGGAGGATATAATCTGTGCAGAAAATACGTTTAATGGCACTTGGCGGTCTTGACGAAGATGGCAAGAACATGTACCTGGTGGAGATTGATGGCGATATTTTCGTGGTCGATGCAGGCCTGAAATATCCCAGTGAAAGTGAACAGCTGGGTATTGAATATATAATTCCGGATTTTACCTACCTTATCGAACACAAGGACAGGATCAAAGGCATTTTCATTTCGCATGGCCATGATGACGTCATGAGTGCACTTCCGCACCTTTTGATGCAGATAGATGCTGATGTTTATGCGACAGCACTTACGGCCAGACTGCTTGAAGAGGAATTCAAGCGCCATAAACTCAAAAACAAACATATCCATATCATAAAAAGAAAGGAAGAACTGAAGATAGCCGGGCATTCCATCAGGACTTTCCCGGTCATGCAGTCGATCGCTGACGGTGTCGGATTTGCGTTTGAGACCGATTCCGGCCTGATCGTCTATACTTCAGAATTCGTTTTTGACTATGATCTGCTGAACAAAGCTTTCTCGATGGATCTGAATACGCTCTCCAATATCGGACAGCACAATGTCCTCGTGCTGATGTCGGAATCGACCGGAGCCAACCGTGACGGCTATACGGCACCGAAACACCGCATCACCGATCACATCGAACATCTGTTCGAAGAGACAGGCAACAGGATCATCGTAACTTTATACAGACAGAATCTTTTCAGGATCATGGAGATCCTGGAACTGGCTGCCAAATACAAGAAGAAGGTCTTCTTCTACAATGAAGGACATGTGAGGATGCTCAAGACTGTCGATGAACTCGACTACTACAAGCTGCCGAAGAATGTCATCATCACCAGGGAAGAATTCCGCAACGACATGAAAGATGTCGTCTGTATCGTATCCGGTTCCGGAACGGATGTCTTTAAACTGATGAACAATATCGCCATCGGTGAAGATGATATCATCGAACTGCAGAAGAACGATATCACCGTCATCGCTTCACCGGTCGTTCCGGGTACGGAAAAAGATGCGACCGCGATGGAGAACGATCTCTATAAAGCCGGTGTCGATATCGTAAAGTTAAATGCCAAGGAAGTCCTTTCCATGCATGCTTCGATCGAGGATCTCAAAATGATGCTGTACATGATCAAACCGAAGTATTATCTGCCGATCAAAGGCGAGTACTCTGATCTGATCAATAATGCAGACATCGCTGTTGAAATGGGTTATACTCCTGATAAGATCATCATCCTGGACAACGGTCAGTTTGCTTCGTTTGAAAACGGCCGACTCGCATCGACCAGCGACTTCATCGAACTGGAAGACAGAGCCATCGATTCTTCAGATATGCGCAATGTTTCCGGTATGGTTCTCAGAGACAGGGAGAAACTATCCACAGATGGTGCTATAATCTGTGGTGTGGTCCTTGATTTCAAGACCAAGAAGGTGATCGGCGGACCGGATATCCAGTCAAGGGGTGTCATCTACCTGAAAGATGCCGATCATATCCTTAATGAGATCGGCAATATACTGATCTCAACGATCGAAAAGAATGTCGAAGAGAATACCTACGAGAATATGCCGGTAAGGATGGAAGCAAGGGAACTGATCTCCCGTTATGTACTGAAATCAACGGGTAAAGCTCCGATGATCCTGCCAGCTATCGTAGAAATCGATATGGGAGAGGAAAGTGGCAAAGAAAGCTAAGAAGGAAACAAAAGAAACAGTTTCTGATTCCAGCAGAGTGGGGTGGCTCATCGCCTCGATTCTGCTGGCTGTTCTGATCTTCTTTACAATCACAAAGATGGGTCTGTTTGGAGTCATCTCCAGCAATATCCTGACATATATATTGGGTTCATTATATACAGTGCCGATCCTGACACTGTTTTCCTATGGCATCTATGCACTGTTTTTCAAGGACCGCTATCCTGCTTCGATCAGGATTGTCATCGGTCTTGTCGTTTTGAATATCACAGTGATCCTGCTTTATGCCTATATCCTTAATGATGTAGTTAATTTTGCCAGACTCTCAGCCTATATCAGTGATAATTTCAAAGCTGTTTTCTCTAAAGAGATCCTGCCGAAATCAGGCGGCGTATTGGGTTATTTCCTCTATGTCGTCTTTTCAACGCTGACTTCTAGACAGGGCACACTGATCATCATCATCGTAGCGATGATCATTGCGGCGATCCTCATCATTCCGGGAGGAGTTTACAGGAGCATCTATGACGATACCAGAAACGGCATCTCTTCAAAACGTGAAGAGTTTAAGAAACGCCGGGCTGAAGAAAAGGCAGCTGCCGCCAGAGCCGAGGAAGAAAGAAGAGCCCGTCTGGCTGAAGAGATAGCCAGATTAGCTGAAGAGGAAGAGGCTCAGCGCAAGAAACAGGAAGAGCTTGAAGCAGCGAAGAAAGCGCAGGAAGAAGAATATATCGAGATCGAAGTCGAAGAGCCGATCACCGTTCCTCATGAACATGACTATGTTTTATCGAAATCTCCGACCTTCATAAATCTTAATGATAAAGAGATCTACGGGACACGTAAGCGCAAGAAGAAAGTCAAAAAAAACAGCGTCGAACAGACGCCGGAACAGGTAAAAGACGAGATCGTAAGCGAAGATAAACCGCGTACTTTAAGAGCTAAGAAAGGCAATTCGCATTACCATCTGCCTAAACCATATGAAGATTTTCTGGATGCTTCTACATCAAGTACATCCACTGTGAACAAGACTTCAGCGGCAGTCAAGGGTGAAAAAGTGATCGAGATCCTGAGCAACTTCGGTATCGAAGCTACTTTGCTGAATACATACATCGGTCCTTCCGTCACCAAATTCGAGATCAAACCGGATTCTTCCGTCAAGATAAACAAGATCATGAATATCTCTGACAATATCAAGATGGAACTGGCAGCCAAGGATATTCGAATCGAAGCACCGATACCAGGCCGAAGCGCTGTCGGTATCGAGATACCAAACGTTGAACCGATACCGGTAAGGATGCTGGATCTGATGAAAGCGATCCCGGCAGACAAGCGCAAGATCGAACTTCTTTTTGCTCTGGGCAAGGATCTTATGGGTAAGCCTGTCTATTGTGATCTGACTAAGATGCCGCATCTTCTGATCGCTGGTGCTACCGGTTCTGGTAAATCGGTATGTATCAACAGTATCATCATCTCATTCCTGCTCAGGACCAATCCTGATAATGTCAAACTGGTACTGGTCGATCCTAAAAAAGTCGAATTCACGTCATACAAGGATATACCGCATCTTCTGTGGCCGATCATCGACGATGCTCAGATGGCTTCAAACATGCTCAAGAAGATCGTCGTGCTGATGGAAGAAAGATATGATGCTTTTGCGACAGCCGGAGTAAGGAATATCGATGGCTTCAACAGTTTTGTCGAGGAATACAATCAGAACCTCAAAGAAGGTGAAGAACCGATGAAAAGACTTCCATACATGGTCGTCATCATCGATGAGCTGGCTGATCTGATGGCCATTGCCGGCAAGGATGTCGAACTTTCCATCCAGCGTATCACCCAACTGGCACGTGCTTCCGGTATCCATCTGATCGTTGCGACTCAGCGTCCTTCTACAGATGTCATCACCGGACTGATCAAATCCAATATACCTTCACGTATCTCTTTCGCTGTCGCTTCATCGATCGATTCCAGGACGATCCTTGATCAGACCGGTGCAGAAAGACTTCTGGGCAACGGCGATATGCTGTATTATCCGCAGGGAGAGACAGCGCCGATCCGTATGCAGGGCGTCTATGTGACTGACAGAGAGATCAACAAGATCACCAAATATATCAAAGCACAGGCTAAACCTGATTATGAAGACTCATATTTTGAATTCCTGACCAATATGAACGGAACGACCGTCATGTCAGCCAATAGTGTCAATGCGGATTCTCAGGATTCGCTGTATGATGATGTCGTAGAGTTCGTAAGAGCTCAGCAGAAAGCTTCGACATCTTTGCTGCAGCGCCGCTTTGGAATAGGCTATAACAGAGCGGCAAGACTGATCGATACGCTTGAGGACCGCGGTATCATCGGTCCGGCCAACGGTTCAAAACCGCGGGAAGTGTATCTTAAAGAAGATGAAGATGAATAAGATCGGAACATTCCGATCTTTTGTTTTCTGAAGAATGAGAGTATTTTGATAGGAAAATGAGAGGATTATGAGAATGAATAAGCCTTCAAAGATGTTACAGTGAGTATGCAAGTAACGGAAAGGAGGTATATGAACGGTTTTTACCTCATGGGTCGCATCATCAGCGAACCGGAAAGAGGCGAAACAGCCAACGGGACCAGATATTGCCGTTTGAAGATATCGGTCGATAAGAATGCCAGAGATCAGGAAGAAACTTCTGAGATATACGAGATCGCCGTATTCAGAAATCTTGCTGAAAACGAGTATAAGATCGATCAGAATATCGGCGTCTGCGGCAAGCTTCAGGCCAACAATTACGAAAAAGACGGTGTCCAGTACTGCAATGTCAGATTATTGGGCAACACTGTAAGTTTCGTCTAGAAGAAAGAGCTGAAAAGCTCTTTTTAAGTCCTGCAATTGTAATATAATAGAAGCATGTTTGATTCATTACAGGAAAAACTGACAAAGACACTGCGCAATGTTCAGGGCAAGGGTAAACTGTCTGAACGTAATATGGAAGAGACTCTTAAAGAGATAAGAGTCGCTTTACTGGAATCCGATGTCAACTACAAGGTCGTCAAAGATTTTCTGGAAAAGATCCGTCAGGAATCGATCGGTCATGATGTTCTGAACGCCGTTGAACCTGGCCAGCTGCTCGTAAAGATCGTTCATGATGAGATCATCAACCTGCTGGGAGATGAAGACAACAGTCTCAACTTTGCGGATGAAGGTCTGACTTCGATAATGGTCGTCGGTCTTCAGGGTACAGGTAAGACCACACAGGTCGCCAAACTTGCCAATCTGCTGAAGAAACAGGGACGCAAACCGATCATGATTGCCGGTGATATCATCAGACCGGCTGCCATTGAGCAGTTACAGACGCTTGGAAAACAGATCGATACGGAAGTCTATTCCGAAGGAACAGATGTTCCGGTACTGACTCAGATCAGTAACGGTATCGAATACGCCAAAAAGAACGGCTATGATACGGCACTGATCGATACGGCTGGCCGTCTGCAGATAGATGAAGAACTGATGCAGGAACTCAAGGATATCAAGGATATGATTGAGCCTCAGGAGATCCTGCTGACAGTCGATGCCCTGACAGGTCAGGATATCGTGAATGTCGCCAATGCTTTCAATGAACTGCTGCAGGTGACGGGACTGATCCTTACCAAATTCGACGGTGATTCCAAGGGCGGTGCAGCTCTGTCAGTCAAAGCCGTGACCGGTGTGCCAATCAAGTTTACTGGTGTCGGTGAAAAGATCTCTGATATCGAGACCTTCCATCCGGAAAGGCTCGCTCAGAGGATCCTGGGTATGGGCGATATCGTCTCTTTCGTCGAGAAAGCTCAGGAAGAGATGGATATGAAAAAGGCCGAAGAGACTGCCAGTCATCTCATGGATGGAAAGTTCACGATGGATGATCTGCTCAACTCCATCGAACAGTCCCGCAAGATCGGTCCTCTTTCTTCGATCATAAAGATGATGCCGGGCATGTCCGATATGGCGAACGCGATAAATGACGCGGATGCCGATGCCGAACTGAAAAGGATCAGAGCCATCATCCAGTCCATGACACCGGAAGAACGTAACGATCCTTCGATCATGCGTTCATCACATAAAAGAAGGATAGCCAAAGGATCCGGTACGACTGTCGATCAGGTCAATAAACTGTGCAATCAATACGATAAAATGAAGAAACTGTTCAAGAACATGTCTTCGATGAAGTCACTGTTCAGAATGTGATATGTGCGGAAGATATCATTTCGGGATCCTGCCCGGTAAAAAGGGGAGGCAGATAAGAGAAAGAGCGGAAAGACTGAATCTCGTCTATAAGGAAGGCGAGATTTTTCCTGATGACAAAGTACTGTGCATCATACCTGTCGAGGCAAAGATCGATCTAAGTGTCATGAAATGGGGCATAAAAAACAAAAATCTGCAGATCAATGCCAGAAGCGAATCGCTGGCGGACAGACCTTCATACAGGGAAATGCGCAATCGTCGCTGTGCCGTCATCTGCAACGGTTTCTATGAATGGGATAAAGACAAAAACAAGTATTATGTCTCAACCGATGAAGAATACATCTATCTGGCCTGTATCTTCAATGACAAGAATGAACTGCTGATCATCACTGAAGCTGCTGATGAAGAGTTCGCAAAAGTACATGACCGCAAGCCGTTGATCATGAATCAGGAAGAGATGCTTAAATATGTACATAACGAAGATATGATCTTCAGCAATAAGAAACTCAGCTTCCGCAGGGAAGATAATGAGATAAAACTGTTTTAATGAGTCAAGTAAAAATACTTGACTCTATTGTTTTTTTATGCAATTATAGTAGAGCAGTAAAAAAGGAGGAAATTATGGTTAAGTTAAGATTAAAGAGAATGGGTGCCAAAAAAGTTCCTTTCTACCGTATCGTAGCTGCTGATTCCAGAGCTCCTAGAGACGGAAGAGATATCGAAACGATCGGAACTTATGATCCGACAAAGAATCCCGCAATCATCAACGTTGACGAAGAAAAAGCATTAAACTGGTTAAATAAAGGCGCTGTTCCTTCTGATACAGTTCGCAGCATTCTGGCTAAGAACGGCATCATGAAGAAATTCAACGACGCAAAGAAAAGCAAGTAAATGATCGATCTGGAAAAAGTACTGTTGAACATCGTCAAGCCTTTATGTTCTGACACAGAATCAGTCATGGTCAAACAGATGGAAAGTCTGAATGAAAATGAGCTTCTGCTGTATGTCTATGCACCTAGTGAGGACATCGCGAGACTTATCGGCAAGAAGGGTTCAATGGCCAATTCGATTCGTCAAATGTTGCAGGTTGCTTCGAAAATCGAAAACAAGAGGATTTCGATCAAATTTGAGGCTCTATAAGAGATGATAATTCATCTCTTTTTTAATATAATAATTTCATGGATTACGTAATTATAGGCAAGATCATCAACACTTTCGGGATCAAAGGAGAACTTAAGATCGCTTCCTGTACGGATTTCGTCAAGGAAAGATTTGCGAAAGATTCGACCGTCTATGTCGGAGAAGAATATCTTCCTTTTACCGTGAACAGCTGCCGCAGTCATAAAGGATTCCTGCTGGTCTCATTCAAGGATCATGAAGACATCAATCTGGTCGAGAAATACAAGAATATGTTTATCTACAAGGCCAAGAAGGATATCCCTCCTTTGAAGCAGGGCGAATACTATTTTTCCGATCTGCGTGATCTCGATGTCTATGTCGAAGGTGAACTTGTAGGCAAAGTCTTGAGAGTCGAGGAAGGCATCCGCAACAATAATCTGCGCATACGCAAAGAAGAAGATCAGAAAGAATATCTGGTTCCTTTTCTTGAAGTGTTCATCGAGAATGTCGATCTTGAAAAGAAACGTATCGATATCAGAAAGATGGAAGGTCTTTTATGAAGATAACCGTTCTGACCATCTTTCCGGAGATGTATGAAGGTTTTCTGCATACATCGATCATCAGCCGCATCATCGATAGAGGACTTGCGCAGATAAAGATCGTCAATATCCGTGACTATTCTCTGGACAAACATCATCACGTCGATGACACGCCTTATGGCGGCGGAGCAGGGATGCTGATGAAGGTCGATGTACTGCACAGAGCACTTTTGGACAATATAAGCAATGACTATACATATACGGTTCTGACTTCACCAAAAGCCAGACCGCTTAAACAGGATGATCTCATCCGTTTTTCAAAGATGGATGAACTCGTGATCGTCTGCGGTCACTATGAAGGTATCGATCATCGTTTTGAACGCTATGTCGATGAAAAAGTCAGTATCGGTGATTATGTACTGACCGGAGGAGAACTTCCCTCAATGGTTTTGATCGACGGGATCCTGAGACTTCTTGATGAAGGCATTTCTGCCGATTCTCTGAAAGAGGAATCATTCAATGAAGGACTGCTTGAATATCCGCAATATACCCGGCCTGTCGAATACAACGGCGATCGGGTCCCTGACGTCTTGCAGAACGGCAATCACAAGGAGATCAGAAGATACAATCTGAAGATGGCTCTGAAGGAGACGCTGCTTAATCGTCCTGATCTGCTGGATAATCATGAGTATACTCAAGAGGAAAGAGAACTACTGGGAGAGATAGTCAGTGAACTACCGTGATCATATAAAGGCTGTCGCATTTGATTTTGACGGGACACTGATCGATTTTGATTATTCAGTCACTGAATATACAAGAACAGCTTTGAGAAAACTGAAGGAAAACGGCTACATCATATGTCTGGCTTCTGGACGTCCGTGTTTTCTAGGCCTGAAGGCTTTCAGAAGTGTCTTTGACGATATCGAACTCGATTATGTCTTTGGCTGCAACGGTTCAGAGATCATGGATGTGAAGAAAGATGAAACGAAGATCATGTTTCCTCTAGAAGTTGAAGAGATAAGATACCTGGCCAGAGTATTGGACAAGGATTACCTACATCTGATCATGTATGACGGAGATAAATCTCTGATCAACAGAAAGATCGAATCTGATGAACTTAAGCAATGGCTGGCAGCTCGCTGGCTGGAGCCGACCGTTTACGATTTTCAGAAGAATGATATTCCGCGCAGCAAACTTCTTGTATTGAATACGAAGAAAGACCGGTCTCGGGAAGAGGAGTTCATCAGTTCAGTCGATCTTTCCGCCTTCAATGGCAATTTCTCATCACCGTACTGTTTTGAGATCGCTCCGAAAGGCATAAGCAAGGCAAAATCATGCGAAGTATTATCAGAGATACTGGGATGCGATATGACGCAGATCCTGAGCTTTGGTGACAATGGCAATGATGTGGAGATGCTGAAAGCGACGACCGGCGTGCTGATGGAGAATGCACCGGATTATCTCAAACCGCAGTTTGAACTTCATACTTCCAGCGTCAACGAACTGGGTGTTTATGATTTTCTGCATAAAAATGGTTTGATTTAATAGTTTATTTATGATAAAGTAATTAAGCGCTGTTCCGCTTTTCGTTACGATTATGAACAGATGTCTATATTTGTTAAAGGAGAAAAAAGATGAATTTAGGTTTAGTTAATGAAATTACTAAAGACCAGATGAAGAATGATCTTCCTGAACTCGCACCTGGACAGACTGTTCGTGTAGACGTCAGAATCAAGGAAGGCGACAAGTCCCGTATTCAGGCTTACGAAGGTACTGTAGTAAAGGTACAGGGTTCCGGTATCGGCAGGACATTCACTGTCAGAAAAGTGTCTTCAGGTGTCGGTGTTGAAAGAACTTTCCCTGTTCATTCACCTGTCATCGACAAGATCACTGTCATCAGACGCGGTAAAGTCAGAAGAGCGAAACTGTTCTATCTGAGAGATCGTGCCGGTAAATCTGCCAAGATCAAAGAGATCAGATAATTTCATGAAGCCGTTAAGTATAACGGCTTTTCTTTTGAGTATAATAGTATTTAGGATGGAAAAGAAACAAAGGAGTCTGCTTGTTGAACTGCTGATCCTGCTGTTGCAGGCCGGAGCGATCGTACTGATACTCATCAATTTCGTACTCATTCCCTGTGTCGTTGAAGGCAGCAGCATGTATCCGAATCTTGAGGCAGGTGATTTCGGCTATTCTTTTATCCTGACCAAAAATCTGGGTCTTAAACGTTTTGATGTCGTCGTGATCAAGACTTCAGATTCTTCATCAAAGCTGATCGTCAAAAGAGTTATCGGGCTGCCCAATGAGACAGTCGAATACATAGATAACTGTCTGTATATAAACGGAGAATACATCGAAGAGCCATTTTTGGTCGACGCATATACTTCCGACTTTACTGAAAAGCTCGGTTCCGATGAGTATTTCTGCATGGGCGACAACAGGGCCGTATCCCGTGATTCCCGTTTCTACGGACCATTTGAAAGCAAGATGATCCGCTCTTCACATCTATTCATCATCTATCCGTTCAACCGGATCGGATTCAGATGATCATTTAACTGAGAGATACCATGAAACTGACAGTTCTGGCAGATAATTATACTTATATCGATATGTACTATCTGGGCGAACCGGCGCTCAGTTTTTATATTGAAGACGGCGAAGAGAAGATCCTTTTTGATACTGGATATTCCAATGTCTTCATTTCCAATGCCGGAAAAATGGATATCGATCTTTCAAAGGTAAAAAAAGTAGTCATATCACACGGCCATAATGATCATACCGGAGGACTGGAATACCTTCTCAAAGACAGAGATGATATCGAAGTCATAAGCCATCCGCTCTCTTTCATGTATAAGGAAGATGAAAACGGACTGTGTATAAGTTCACCTTTACTGCAGGAAGAACTGAGTGAAAGATGTAAACTGACATTGAGCGAAAAGCCTGTTTCGATCACTGAGGATCTGATTTTCCTCGGACAGATACCGGTCACTCAGGATTTTGAACCGCGTTATGCGATCGGCACCTGCCGTTATAAGGATGTTATCAGACCGGATCATCTCGAAGATGATTCAGCACTGGTCTATAAAGGAAAAGACGGACTGTTTGTGATAAGCGGGTGTTCACACAGCGGTATCTGCAACATCATCGAATATGCCAAGAAAGTCTGTGGTGATAACAGGATCAGTGGCGTCATCGGCGGTTTTCATCTGTTCAGAAATGATGAACGCCTGAAAAGGACCATCGGGTATTTCAGGGATAACGGTATAAGTGAACTGTATCCCTGCCACTGTGTTTCGCTGGAAGCCAAGATAGCCATAGCTGAAAAGCTGCCTATCCATGAAGTTGGCGTCGGGATGAGACTGGAGGTCGAATGATATGACCGAAAACATGAACAAGATAAACTGGTATCCCGGGCATATGGCAAAAGCCCGCCGGCAGATGGAAGAACAGCTTAAACTGGTCGATATCATTATCGAACTGCGTGATGCCAGGATCCCGGAGGCTTCTGCCAATCCGCTGCTTCAGGAACTTTCACGCAATAAACCGGTCCTGATCGTTCTGAATAAAGCAGATCTGGCCGATGAAGAGAAGAACCGATTATGGAAAGAGACATTTGAGCACTGCATCATCGCTGATTCGACAGGTGCCAATCTGACCAAGACAGTCGTAAATGAAGTCAAGGAAATACTGAAGGACAAGCTTGAAAGAGCCAAAGCCAGAGGGATCAGAAAAAAAGTATTGCGCGCAATGGTCGTAGGTATCCCGAATGTCGGGAAATCGACTTTCATCAATAATATCGTCAAAAAGAAAGTAGCTAAAGCAGAAAACCGTCCTGGTGTAACCAAATCTTTACAGTGGATAAGGATAAATGAGGATGTTGAACTGCTTGATACGCCCGGGGTCCTGTGGCCCAAGATCGAAGATCAGGATGCGGCACGCCTGCTGGCGCTGATGGGATCGATCAATGATGATATCCTTGATAAACAGGAACTGGTGTTTTTCGGACTTGATTACTTAAGGAAGGTTTATCCCGGTGTGATAGAGAGACGCTACGGTGTCGATGAGAGCGGTGATGATCTGCTGGAAAAGATAGCCAGAGAGAAACTGTGGCTTTCAGCAGACAACAATGTAAACTACGTTAAGGCTGTCGATGCCATCCTCAAGGATATCCGCAGCAACAAGATAGGGAGGATTACCTGGCAAGATGTTAGAGAACAGATATGAAAAAGAATATTGGTCTCACGACAGATATGTGATGGGTATCGATGAAGCCGGACGTGGTCCTTTATGCGGGCCATGTGTCGTGGCGTGCTGTATCTTACCGATAAACTATGAGAATGAGCTGATTGACGATTCCAAGAAACTCAGTGCGAAGAAAAGAGAGCTGCTGTTCAAGCAGATCATAAGAGACGCTCATCATTTCAGTTTCAGGATCGTATCGCCTAAAGAGATCGACAGACTGGATATCTATCATTCGACCCAGAAGGCCATGGATGAACTCAGCCGTTCGAGCCGGATTCATTCACTGACGATCACTGATGCGATGCCTTTAAACAGAGCTGATACCATCGATATCGTAAAAGGTGATGCGAAATCGATATCGATCGCTGCTGCCAGTATTCTGGCCAAGGTAGTGAGAGATCACATCATGATGGGTTATGATGTCCTGTATCCGCAATACGAATACCGCAACCATAAGGGTTATGGAACGAAGAGACATCTGGAACTGATGGATGAGTATGGCCTGAATGAGCTCTACCGGATGTCGTTTAAGCCCTGCCGAATGAAAGAAATTAAACTTTTTTAATAAAGGGGTAGGTGATAAGCCTTTTTCCTGCAGATAATGTATTAGATGAACAGAGAAAAACTTATTGCTTATTCTTTTTATTTTGCCGGTGAATATGACCGGATCATCAATGCCATCGAACATAACATCGAGATTCCTCCCGTAAAGATCGCCAACGCTCTGACGATCTTTGACAGGGATTATCCTGTCAGACTGCTGGATCTTAAATATCCGCCACTGGTGCTTTACTATAAAGGCGATCTGTCACTGCTTAAAAGGAAAGCGATCGCGATCGTCGGATCCAGGCAGCCCTGTTCCTATGCCGTAAAGGCTACAGCTGCTCTGGCCAGAGCACAAAGTGACAAGGTGATCATCTCAGGACTGGCCAAAGGAATCGATGCCTGTGCTCATGAGAATGCTTCAGATACGATCGGGATCCTTGGCTGCGGGATCGATTATATTTATCCCCGCTGCAACTACGAACTGATCAGAAAGATCGAAAGAGAAGGCCTGGTGATCTCGGAATATCCGACTCTGAGCAAACCGTTGGCCAGTCATTTTCCGTTCCGCAACCGGCTTATTGCCGCTCTGGCTGACAAGGTCTATATCATGCAGTCAGCGATCCGATCCGGTACGATGACTACGGTAAATGAAGCACTGGAACTGGGCAAGGAGATCGCTGTTTTGCCTTATGAGCTGTTCGATGAGAATGGCCGTCAGAACAACACACTGATCTATGAAGGCGCACAGCCGATCAGCTGCAATGAAATTGCATTTTGATTTTTTTTATGTATCATAAATAATTGTTACAAGGAGCTAATATGAAAAAACTCGTTATTGTGGAATCACCGTCTAAATCAAAGACGATTGAAAAATATCTGGGCAAAGACTACAAAGTGACCTCATCCAAGGGTCATATCTGTGATCTGGCCACCAAGGGCAAGGAAGGACTGGGAGTCGATATCGAAGACGATTTCAAGCCTACTTACACTGTCTCGGCAGACAAGAAGGATGTCGTTAAGGAACTCAAGAAACTCGTTGAAGGTTCTGATTTCGTTTACCTTGCGACCGACCCTGACCGTGAAGGAGAAGCTATCTCCTGGCATCTGGCCAGAGAACTCGGCCTTGATCTCAATGACAACAACCGTATCGTATTCAACGAGATCACAAAGAATGCCGTACTGAATGCCCTGGAGAATCCGCGCACCATCGATATGGCGCTCGTGCGTTCACAGGAGACCAGAAGGATCCTGGACAGGATCATCGGTTTCAAGCTCTCCAAGCTCCTTCAGAAGAAGATCGGTTCAAAGTCGGCAGGGCGTGTCCAGTCGATCGCTTTGAGAATGATTTGTGATAAGGAAAAAGAGATCAATGCTTTCGTTCCGAAAGAATACTGGAAGATCATCGCCAAACTCGGGAAGAAACTGGAGACCGAACTGTGCCGTTATCAGGGAAAAAAGATCGAAATAAACAATGAAGCGGAAGCTGATGAGATCCTCAAGGCTCTCGGTGAAGATTTTACGCTTACGGACATCACGGAAAAAGCCAAGAAGCGTTCTGCTTTCCTGCCATTCATCACTTCAACCATGCAGCAGGAAGCTTCCACTAAACTGGGCTTCGGCTCCAAGAAGACGATGATGATCGCTCAGAGCCTTTATGAAGGCGTTGAGTTGCCTGAGGGAGCTCAGGGTCTTATCACGTATATGCGTACCGATTCGACCAGACTTTCCAAGGAATTCGTTGCGGGAGCTTTTGACAAGATCGAAAAAGAATACGGAAAAGAATATAAAGGATTTTACCGCGTCAAGAATGATGAAACTTCGCAAGACGCTCATGAGGCTATCAGACCGACGAGTCTTGCCAATGAACCTGATAAGATCAAGCCGTATCTGAGCAACGATCAGTATAAACTGTATAAATTCATCTATTATCGTGCTCTGGCTTCACTGATGAGCGAAGCTGTCTTCAAATCGGTCGTCTATACCTTTGACAATAACGGTTATGAATTCACGATCAGCGGTTCCAAGCAGGAGTTCGACGGTTTCCTGAAAGTATACGGCGATTATGACTCTTCCAAGGATATCGTTCTGCCTAAACTGAATAAAGGTGAAGTATTCAAGGCTAGTGCTGTTGAAAAGAATCAGCACTTTACCGAACCACCGGCACGTTACACTGAAGCTAAATTGATAAAGGCTCTGGAAGAGGAAGGTGTCGGAAGGCCTTCGACATATGCCACGATCATCGATACGATCGTTAAGCGTAATTATGTTGAACTGAAGAAAGCTACAGATTCGGGAAAGATCAAGTATTTCTTCCCGACTGAACAGGGCATCCTGACTGACGAAAAGCTCAGAGAGTATTTCCAGTCTGTCATCAATGTGCGTTATACGGCTGATATGGAAGCGGAGCTCGATGAGATCGCTGAAAACAAACTTGATAACATCAGTGCCCTTAGAGATTTCTATGATCAGTTCCAGCCGCTGGTAGATTCAGCTTATGAACAGATGGAGAAAGTCCAGCCGGAGAAGACCGGTGAGATCTGCCCGGAATGTGGTGGCGATGTCGTCATCCGCAACGGACGTTTCGGCAAATTCAAATCCTGCATCAACTATCCGGAATGCAAGTGGCATGAATCACTGGTCAAAAAAGAAGAACCGGAAGACGTGGGAAGAAGTTGCCCTGAATGCGGTAAACCGCTCGTTAAACGTAAATCTCGTTACGGAAACTATTTCATCGGCTGTTCGGCTTATCCGAAATGCCGTTATCTGGAAGCGATCGAAGGTGAAGAACCTAAGCGTTTCTATAAGAGAAAGAAAAAATAATGACAGTAAAAGTTATCGGTGCCGGACTGGCCGGATGCGAAGCTGCCTATCAGCTGGCATCCAGAGGCATTAAAGTGAAACTTTATGAACAGAAGGGCATCAGAAGACACAGTGCTTTCAAGACCGATGATTTCGCTGAACTGATCTGCTCCAATTCGTTGCGCAGTGATGATCTTTACAATGCGGTCGGACTTCTGAAACAGGAGATGAGACTGCTTGATTCACTGATCATGAAAGCAGCTGATCTTTACAGGATCCCGGCAGGTAAATCACTGGCTGTCGACCGCAACGGGTTTTCCCGTCATATAACAGAAACCATCAGAAACAATCATCTCATTGAAGTGATCAATGAAGAGATAACTGATATCAATACTGAAGAACCTGTCATCATCTGTGCCGGTCCTTTATGTGAAGGGAAACTGGCCGACAGGATCGCAGAACTGTGTGGAAATGATTTTCTGCACTTTTATGATGCTGTCTCGCCGATCGTTGAGAAGGATTCGATCGATTTTGGCAGTGCCTACTATAAATCGCGCTATGACGATGAGAATCCCGGCGATTACATCAACTGTCCTTTAAGCAGAGAAGAATTTGAAGAGTTCTATCAGGAGATCATTACAGCGCAAAAGATCGATGTTCATGAGATCGATGATGAGAAATACTTTGAAGGTTGCATGCCTTTTGAAGAGATGGCCAGAAGAGGTTATAAGACACTGCTTTTCGGTCCGATGAAACCGGTCGGTCTGGAACATGAAGGCAAAAGACCATATGCCGTCGTTCAGCTCAGAAAAGATAATGCGATAGATACACTATACAATGTCGTCGGTTTTCAGACTCATCTGACTTTCAAAGCTCAGGAAAATGTCCTGAAGAAAGTTCCGGCTTTGAAGGATGTGAAGATCGTCAGATACGGCGTCATGCACAGGAATACATATATCAATTCACCGAATATCGTCAATAACCGCTATCAGTTTATACATTATCCTAATGTATTCGTGGCCGGACAGATCTCCGGAGTTGAAGGATATGTGGAATCAGCTGCCAGCGGTCTTTATGCTGCCATAAATATGTATCAGTATCTGAAAGACGGGATCAGATACGAACTCGGTGCGGATACGATGATGGGTGCTATGGCAAACTACATATCTGATACACGTATCAGTAAGCTGGAACCGATGAATGCCAATTTCGGTATCTTTCGTCTGGAATACAGCGGACCGAAAGCGGAAAAGAAAAAGTATTTTGTCGAACATGCACTAAAAACGGTAGAAGAATATGCGCGATATGTATAAGACGCTCGATGATTTCATCGCCTACATGTATGATAAACGCAGCGGATCAGAAGCAACATCTGATTCTTATTATCGTGATATCAGCCGTTTTATCACTTATCTTGAGGATCATGATATCGATTCATTGAAAAAAGTGGACAGAGATATCGTATATGACTATATCAGCGAACTGCGTTCAGGAAAGATCAGCAGAGGCAAGATCTCCAATACGACCTATGCCCGCAATCTGAGCGCTTTAAGATCGTTCTACCGTTATCTGTGTGAGAGGCATCTCGCTGATGACAATCCGTTTCTGCTTTTCAATAAAGTCCATGTGGAGAAGCATCTTCCTGATGTGCTGACCATCGATCAGGTCGAGAGGATCCTCGACTGTTTCGATCTTAAAGATCCTCTGCAGGTGAGGAACAGATGCATACTGGAGACTATCTATGCCTGCGGACTTCGTATCTCAGAATGTTGCGACCTTCTCATCAGAAACATCGACAGACAGCAGGGTGTGATCAGAGTCATAGGTAAGGGCAACAAGGAAAGGATGGTGCCTTTCTATCCGCGCCTGCTGGAACTGATCGATCTTTATATCAGAGTCTATCGCAATGAATATGCTGATCCGGGTTTTCCTTATCTCTTTGTATCTACACGAAAAGGAAAAATATCACCGCGAAGTGTTCAATTATTGCTCAAAGATGTTAAAATAATGGCTGGGCTTGATATCGATGTGCATCCGCATATGCTCAGACACTCCTTTGCAACGCATCTGCTGGACAACGGAGCAGATCTGAGAACGGTGCAGGAACTGCTTGGCCATGAGAATCTTTCTACGACGCAGCTCTATACACATCTGACTTATGACCGGCTGAAAAAGGCCGTTAATTCCGCCCATCCACACGCCAAATGAAGAAGATAAAATTTGATCTCAGTTTTCTGTACTTATTTATTCCGATGCTGCTTCTGGAATTCTCTTTTCATTTTGTCCAGTTTAAAGGCATCGATATCTTTACGGTTTTGAGGATCGTACTGTTTACGTTGTTCCTATCGACCTTTATCTGGTTCATATGCAGCCGTTTCAAGTCAAAGAAGGTCTACTTCATCGTGGGACTGATCGTGATGATCTGGTTTTCGGCTTACAGTTTTGTTGAACTGATCTTCAAGAACTTCATGGGTGATTTCTACTCTTTCGGAACTGTTTCTGATGGAGCAGGAAGGATCGCCCAGTATGCACTGATCTTCCTAGCTGCAGCCAAGCCTTCATATTATCTGTGCTTTATCGGAATCATATCCTATCTGCTGCTGCACCGTTTTGTTAAGTTCAACGATCACGGTCCGTTTCAGCTGCCGCTGATCATCTGCATACTGTCATTTTTGCTGCTGATCCCTTGTCTTAATCTTGGATCAGGAGTCAATTCGATCTTTGAAGTCTATGATACTTTTTCCAATAAGACGATCATCATCGACAAGATGGGTATCGAACACTTCTTTTTCCGTGATCTGACGGCATTGGTATATAAAGCACCGGAAAAGATCGTCATCGACGATGACGGACAGGATGATGTGGTTGATAACCCTGTCACAGTTCGCAAACGTGAATTTGATGATACAGAATGGAAGGCGATCGCTGAGCAGGAAGAAAACAGCAACATGCAGACGATCGACAAATATTTCATGAGCCGCCGTATCACTCAGCCGAATGAGATGACCGGCAAGTTCGAAGGATATAATTTCATCTATTTCATGGTCGAAGCCATGGACTATCTGGCGATCGACAAGGATCTGACGCCTACTTTATACAAGATGTATACTCAGGGCTACAGCTATTACAATCACTACACACCGTTGTATTCCTGTGCTACAGGCGAATCAGAATTCGTTTCATATACTTCGGTATTCCCGTATGTGAATACCTGTACGCCTAACTATGTCGCAGGCATCAAATTCTATGAAGCCTTGCCTTATCTGTTCAAGAACAAGGGTTATTCGACTTTTGCTCTGCATAACTGGCGTGATGAATTCTATGAGCGCAAGGTGATCCTTCCGGCAGTCGGTTTTGATGCCTATTATGATATCGATGATATCTGGACTGATACATCCATCCAGCATACTAACGGCTGGCAGGCCGATTCGATGCTGATCGAACAGGCCATCAAGCATATCGAAGAGACCAACGGCAATTTCTTCTGCAATATCATCACTTCGGTCATGCATTTCCCATATGAGGAGTCTTCTTACTGGGGCGATTATTATCTCGATCAGATCAATGAAGTACATCCTGACTGGGGCATCGATTACAAGCGCTACATGTCCAAATGCATGGATTTTGATAACGGACTGAAGATCCTTCTTGAATATCTTGAATCAGCAGGTCTGGCTGACAATACCGTAATCTGCATCTATCCTGACCACCGTCCGTATTGGATGGACTATGATACAGTCATGTCTTTGACCAGATGGATCAATAAGGACAGAGTAGGTGAAAACGGCATATACCGTTCACCGTTCATCATCTACAACAAGAATCTTAATCCTACTGTAAACTACAATTACTGTTCGACGCTCGATCATGTACCGACGATCGCCAATCTTTTCGATCTCAATTATGATCCGAGACTTTATCTAGGTACGGATATCTATAACGGAAACAATACGGTTATCCTGGCCAATGGCAACTGGATCAGCGAATACGGCTATTATGACGCGACCAGCGAGCAGTTTATGGCAGCCGAAGGCAAACAGGTCCCGGATGAGAATTACATCTCCAGGACCAACAATTCCGTTCAGAATACGATCAAGATCTCTTATCTTGTCCTGGACGAAGACTATTATCAGAACAGACGTTCGATCTGTTACCCTAAAAGCAAGTAATGAAACTTAATAAAGTATTTGATACAGCATCTGATATCGATATCAAGACGATCATGTTCGATTCCCGCAAAGAATGTCCTGAGTCGATCTTTTTTGCGATGAAAGGCAAGATCAATGACGGACATAAATTCATCGATATGGCGATCAGAAACGGAGCAGTCTGTATCGTTCACAGTGATGAGATAGCGGACAAGAAAGATGGCGTCGTCTATATCAGGTGTGAAGACGTGACGGATGCTTATGTTTCTTTCTGCAATGCGTATTACGATTATCCGACTGATAAACTTAACATGATCGGCATAACCGGTACCAACGGCAAGACGACGATCGCCTGGATCATCAGAGATATCATTTCCCGTTTCGACAAGTGCGGCTATATCGGCACGATGGGTTACAGCTATGATGGCGAAGTGAAGGATTCGAATATGAATCTGACTTCTCCTAAATCAGATGAACTCTTCAGGATCGCCAGAGAGATGCTGGATCATGGATGCAAAGCTCTGGTGCTGGAGGCTTCATCTGAAGGTCTTCTGACTCACCGTCTAGATCAGGTAAGTTTTTCCACAGCTGTCTTCAATAATCTGACAGGCGATCATTTCGATATCCACGGCACGATGGAGAATTATTTCGAAGCTAAATGCCTGCTTTTTGATAAACTCCGTGATGGTGGAAAGGCGATCATCAATATCGATGATGAATACGGGCTCAGACTTATGGATATCTGTAAGTCTGCTAAAGTGACCTATGCATTGGACAAGGAAGCTGATTATCAGGCCGTCAATGTTAAACTGTATCCCGATCATTCCGAATTCGATCTGCTTTACAGAGGAAATTCATATCATATAAATACCAATATGTCAGCCAGATTCAATATCTACAATCTGCTGGCAGTCATTGCCGTCCTCAATGAGAACGGATACGGCATCGAAAAGATCATGCCTTATCTTGAAAATGTTGAATTGACACCGGGAAGATGCCAGCTGATCAAGGCTGGACAGGATTTCAATGTCGTCGTCGATTATGCCTTCACACCGAATTCTTTCGATAAGGTCTTTTCCTTTGCGGAATCGATCACTGAAAAAGGTCACAAGATCATCGCTGTCTTCGGCGCTTCCGGTGATAGAGATCACTTAAGAAGACCAGGCACGGCTAAGATCGCCGATGTCAGAGCTGATACTGTCATCCTGTCATTCGATGATCCTTCTACTGAAGATATGATGGAGATCCTGATCGATCTGAAATCTTATTTCAGCCGACTCGATCCGGAGATAATCCTCGATCGCATCGAAGCCATAAACAAGGCTGTCAGTCTGTGTGAGGAAGGTGACACGCTGCTGCTGTTAGGAAAAGGAAACGATAAGTTCTTCCTGTGTGCCAACGGCAGAGTCCCTTACATATCGGATGAGGTCGCTGTCAAAGAGGCGATAAGCAAAAAACTTGCAGAAAAGATAGAAGGGTAAGAAAACCCTTTTATTTTATATATGGGTATGTTATAATCATTGAGCATTTATGCATACACACACTATGGATTCACTGTTCCGTGCCTGTAAAGGTTAGCAGTGTCTGAAATAGTGGAGGCGTAACGGAAAGAGAGGAAATATTTAAATGCAATTAGTTTCAATGAGAAAACTTCTGGAAAACGGTGTACATTTCGGTCACCAGACCAGAAGATGGGATCCGAAGTGCAAACCGTTCATCTACACTGCCAAGAACGGCATCTACATCATCGACCTGAACAAGACTCAGGAAGCTCTGGATGTAGCTTATGAGAAGATGAAACAGATCTCAGAAGAAGGCGGAAAAGTCCTGTTTGTCGGTACCAAGAAACAGGCTCAGCAGATCATCCTTGATGAAGCTACCAGATCTGGAAGTTTCTACATCAATCAGAGATGGCTGGGTGGTACACTTACCAACTTCCGTACGATCCAGAAGAGGATCAAGCGTCTGATCGAGATCGAACAGATGGAAGCAGACGGAACGATCTCTGTCTATCCGAAGAAGGAACAGGTCCTTATCCACAAGGAAGCTGCTCGTCTGGAGAACTTCTTAGGCGGTATCAAGGAAATGAAGAAACTTCCGGATGCTGTCGTCGTAGTCGATCCGAAGGAAGACCACAACGCTGTTTCAGAAGCAAAGAAACTCGGTATCCCTGTATTCGGTCTTGCTGATACGAACTGTGACCCGGCTCTGGTCGATTATGCTGTTCCGGCAAACGATGATGCCATCAAGTCTATCAAACTCATGATGTCTCTGCTGGCTGATGCGATCGTTGAATCCAAGGGCGGTATCCTTCAGGATGCTTACCAGGAAGGCGAGATCACGGATGATATCACGATGGAAGATGTTATCATCAACGTTGAAAAGCACGCTGAAGAACAGGAAAAGAGAAGAAAAGCCAGAAACGAAGAGAGAAACCGTTTCAACAACAGAGGTCCGAGAAGATTCAACTCTGAAAAGAGATATATCGGAAAGAAAGACGAAACCGCTAATGCTCAGGCTGCTGAGACTGCTGCTCCTGCAACTGAAGAAGTCAAGGAAGAAGTTCAGGCAGAACCTGTTGTCGAAGAAACAAAGGAGGCTGCTGAATAATGGCTGTTACTGCTGCTCAAGTTAAAGAATTAAGAGACAAGACCGGTGCCGGAATGCTCGACTGCAAGAATGCTCTTGCTGAGTCTGACGGCGATATGGAAAAGGCCATTGACTGGCTCAGAGAAAAGGGTATTGCCAAATCCATCAAGAAGGCTTCCAGGATCGCAGCTGAAGGTTTATCCAAAGTAGCGATCGACGGAAACAAAGCCTGTGTAGTTGAGATCAACTCTGAAACTGACTTCGTTGCCAAGAACGAACAGTTCCTGAAGCTTCTCGATGATGCTACCAACAAGATCCTGACTGCTGCTCCGGCAAATGTTGAAGAAGCACTCGCTTTACCGCTTGATAACGGTACTCTGAATGATGCTTTCATCAATGCCACAGCTACGATCGGTGAAAAGATCGTCTTAAGAAGATTCGAGATCCTGAACAAGAACGATGATGAGATCTTCGGTGACTACTCACACATGGGTGGTGCCAAGACTGCGATCGTCGTCATGAAGGGCGGAAATCCTGAACTTGCACATTACATGGCTATGCAGGTCGCTTCCATGTCTCCGACTTATGTCAGTGCTGCTGATATGCCGGCTGATGTAGTTGAACATGAAAGAAAAGTCCAGACTGAGATTGTCAAGAATGATGAAAAGTTTGCCGGCAAACCGGAAAACGTCATCAACGGCGCGATCGAAGGCAAGGTCTCCAAGGCTTTAAAAGAAATGTGCCTGGTCGATCAGGAATACTTCATGGATACAGCCAAGAAAGTTTCTGCTGTCCTGAAGGAAAACAATGCTGAAGTTACAGCTTTCGTCAGATATGCTGTAGGTGAAGGCATTGAAAAACGTGAAGAAAACTTTGCGGAAGAAGTCGCAAAGCAGATGAACGCTTAAAATCTAAAAAGAAATGCTTCCTTAGCTCAAGGAAGCATTTTTTTATGCTTTTAAGTCTGATAAAATATATTCTGAGGTAAATAAATATGTATAAAAGAGTCTTATTGAAATTATCCGGTGAAGCTTTATCAGCACCTGATTTCCCGTTTTCAACGGATGTACTGGAAAAGATCGCTCTGCAGGTCAAGAAGATCAGAGAAATGGGCGTCGATGTCGGCATCGTTGTCGGCGGAGGCAATATCTGCCGCGGACGTATCTTTGAGGATCTGGGTTTTGATCGTGTTCAGGCTGACTATGCAGGCATGCTGGCGACAATCATCAATGCGATCATGTTTTCCGCAGAACTGAATAAAGTCGGTGTTAAATCTGTACCGATGTCAGCAGTAACCGCTCAGAATGTCCTGGATTTTGATAAGGATGAAGCAAACAGACTGATGGCTGATGGTTATGTCATCGTTTTCGGTGGTGGTTTCGGTAAGCCTTATTATTCGACCGATACCGGTTCTGCTCAAAGAGCTAAGGATATCGGTGCTGATGTCATACTGATGGCCAAATCCGGAGTGGACGGAGTCTATGATTCAGATCCGGATGATAACCCGGATGCCAAGCGTTTTGATGAGCTTACGTTTAATGATATACTGAATCTAGATCTGAAAGTAATCGATTCTCAGGCTGCTGAATTATGTCAAGAAGCCAAGATCGAGGCCTTCGTCTTCAATATGGCTGATGAGGATAATATCGTAAAGGCAGTCAAGGGCGAAGCTGTTGGAACAGTAATAAGATTCTGAAGGAGAAAAGTATGGATAATTTATTTTTGGAAATCGCTGATGAAAAAATGGAAGGTGCAATCAAGGCTTTTGAAGCAGGTCTTGCCAAGGTAAGGACCGGAAGAGCTAACCCGACGATGCTGGACGGTATCATGGTCGATTACTATGGTTCACCGACACCGCTGAATCAGATCGCCTCAATCTCCATCCAGGAAGGTAAAACGCTTGTCATCAAGCCGTTTGACCGCAACTCCGTAAAGGATTGCGAAAGAGCGATCAACGTTTCTGATCTGGGACTTCCTGTTCAGAACAACGGCGATGTTCTGAGAGTCACTGTACCAGCCCTTACAGAAGAGACCAGAAAAGGTTTCTGCAAGGATGTCGATAAGATGGCCGAAGAAGGCAAGATCCATATCCGCAATATCCGCAGAGAAGTAAATGAAGACATCAAGAAGGACAAGACTATCCCTGAGGATATTTCCAAGTCTTATCTTGATGATATCCAGGAAGCAACGGATAAAGCCATCGAAAAGATCGAAGAACTCGCTAAAGCTAAACAAAAAGAGATAATGACGCTTTAATGAATACTTTAAATCATCTGGCGATCATTATGGACGGCAATGGCCGCTGGGCTAAAAAGAATAAACTTCCACGTACGGCCGGCCACTATAAAGGTGTAGAAGTCTTACGAAGCATAACGATATACGCAAACAGGTTAGGCATCAAATGTCTGACCGTTTATGCGTTTTCTACTGAAAACTGGAAACGTTCGGCTGAAGAAGTCGGATATATCATGTCGCTGCCGAAGATCTTCTTTTCGGCATATATCAAGGAACTGATGGACAACAATGTCCAGATCATGATCATCGGTGATCGTGAGAAGATCCCGGCTGAAACGATGAAAGTTATCGATGAGGCGATCGAAACGACCAAAAACAATACAGGTCTTATCCTGAATTTTGCGTTCAACTATGGCGCACGGGATGAGATCGTCAGAGCAGCAAAGAAATATGCTCAGGATTATAAGGACGGTAAAGTCGATGATCTAGATGAGGAATCATTCAATGATTATCTTTATACTGCCGGTCTTCCTGATGTGGATCTGCTGATCAGAACGGGATCTGAGATGCGTCTTTCCAACTTCCTGCTTTATCAGCTGGCTTATTCGGAATTTGTCGTGATCGATACATTATGGCCTGATTTCAACAATGAAGTACTTGATGAGTGTATAGAGATATATCAGAAACGTAAGCGTAATTTCGGAGGTCGTGATGAAACAGAGAGTAATTAGCGGGATCTTCATTGCTGCGATAACAGTCATATCAGTTCTTCTGGGCGGACCAGTTCTGAAGGCTGTCGTGACATTTATTGCACTGTACGGTTCCTATGAATTCATTAAGATCAGAAAAGACGAGTTCAACTATATCCTTTACGCGATCATGGCGACAGCTGTGCTTTGTCTGATCTATCTGAATAAATATTCGATGCCGATCATCCTGATCGAACTCATCGTCCTTATGACGATCGCTGTTTTTGATGAGAAAGAGTCGTTTGATGAAGTGTGTTCGACCTATCTCATGTCGATACTGCTGGGATACAGCCTTTATTTCATCCTCTATATCCGTGAGCTCGACAAGTTCATGCTGGGATATGTACTGATCATTTCTTATCTGACTGATGTATTTGCGTTCTTTGTCGGCATCAAGTTCGGAAAGCATAAGCTCAATCCGCGTGTTTCTCCGAAAAAGACGATCGAAGGATCGCTCGGAGGCTGGTTCTTCGGTTTCGCGACTTCCTTCCTGTGGGCTTCGATATTTGATTTCTTCGGCTATTCCGCATTCCAGATAGCAATTTCTTCAGCTTTCCTGCCGCTCGTATCTGAGATCGGCGATCTGGCTTTCTCGCTTATCAAGCGTCACTACGGTGTCAAAGACTTCTCTGATTTGATCCCGGGACACGGAGGTATTCTTGATAGACTTGATTCTCATTTGTTTTGTATAATACTCTTTGGAGTTCTGATAAGCTTATTCTGATGAAAAGACTGATACTGATGGGTGCTTCAGGTTCGATCGGCACCCAGACGATAGATGTAATAAAACAACACGAAGACGAGCTGACGCTCGTCGGTGTTTCTGTTGGCCATAATACAGACTATCTTGCTGAGCTGCTTAAGCAGTTCAGTTTATCGTATGCTTATACGATAGATGAAAATACTGAACTGGAAAGACAGTATCCGCAAGTGAAGTTCTATCATGGCGAAGACGGTCTTGTGGAGATGGCCAGACTCGAAGACTATGATATGCTGGTGAATGCCCTGGTCGGTTTCGTCGGTTTCAAGCCGACACTTGAAGCGATCAAAAATCACAAGGATATCGCTCTTGCCAACAAGGAGACGCTTGTAGCCGGAGGTAAGATCATCAATGAAGCTCTGGCTGAATACGGAGTAAATCTTTATCCGATCGACTCTGAACATGTGGCCATCTGGCAATGCATGCAGGGGCACAAGAAAAAAGACATCCGCCGTCTCATCCTTACCGCATCAGGCGGTGCTTTCCGCAATCTGGACCGTGATCAGCTTCTCGATGCATCTCTTTCCCAGGCACTGAATCATCCGGTGTGGAATATGGGTGCCAAGATCACGATCGATTCTGCTACGATGATGAACAAGGGCTTTGAGATCATTGAAGCTCACTATCTGTTCGATCTGCCTTATGATCAGATCGATGTTTTGCTCCATAAGGAAGCGACTGTACATTCGATGGTCGAATACAACGACGGATCGATCATTGCACAGCTGGGCTGCCCGGATATGCGTCTGATGATCAAATATGCATTGCTGTATCCGTATCATAAATGGGACCGTATCAGCAATTATCTTGATTTTGATGAGATAACTTCACTTAATTTCCGCAAGATGGATTATCTGCGTTATCCGCTGGTCAAACTGGCTAAACAGGTCGGTTCGTTTGAAGGCAACTTCGGTGCTGTGCTGATCGGAGCCAATGATGAAGCGGTAGCTCTTTTCCTGAAAGAACGGATCAATTTTGTCGATATCGAGGGTTATATCTTCAAGACTCTGAAGGCAGCACACTTCATCAAGGATCCTACTGCCGATCAGATAATCGAATCACACCGCTGGGCCAAGGAATATGTTGACAAGCTGTGGGCAAACTCCTGAAGAGGAGTTTTTCTTTCGGTGGTGCTATAATTTTAAAGATGATTGTCATTAAAAATATCCTGCTGTTCATATTCATGCTGACACTGATCGTCTCGCTTCATGAGCTGGGACATCTTATCGCAGCAAAGATCTTCGGTGTCTATTGCAAAGAGTATTCGATCGGCATGGGTCCGAAGATCTATTCTCATAAAGGAAAAGAGACTGAATTCTGTATCAGAGCTTTTCCGATCGGCGGATTCGTAGCGATGGCCGGTGATGATGAGAACTCTCTGGAAACTAAAGTTGATACGACCGATATTCCAGTTGAAAGGACACTCAACGGTATTGCCCGCTGGAAGAGAGTCATAATCATGCTGGCAGGGATCTTTATGAATATGGTCCTGGCTCTTATCATCTATTCGCTCATCATCCTTTATAACGGTTCCTATACAGTTGGTTCCAAGCCGCAGATCTCTTCGATCATGGAAGACTATCCGGCCGAAAAGGCAGGACTGAAGACCGGTGATATCATCACAAAGATCGGTTTCAACGACATGAGCATCTCTCCGGAAGATTATTTTGAGATCATAGATTTTACTTCGGCATACAACGGTGAAGGTTCATGGACAGTTGAAGTTGAAAGAGATGGGGAAAAGCTCACTTTTGAACTTATTCCGGAGTATCTGGAAGATGAACAGCGTTATGTGATCGGTATCGGTTTCGATAATATCGCAACTGAAGTTAAGAGCGTCAACATCTTAAACTGCTGGTACTATGGTTTCAAATATCTGGTTTTCATCATAAAATTCACTTTTACGCAGTTTGTTTCCATCTTCCGCACCATGAATATCTCTTCATTCAGCGGACCGGTGGGCATCTATACGACTGTTTCTGAAGTATCAGCCATGGGTCTGTATTATTACGCTCAGCTGATCGCTCTGATCTCAGTCAATGTCGGTATCCTTAATGCCTTGCCTCTACCGATATTTGACGGCGGAAGAGTCCTGATCCTGCTGATCGAGATGCTGATCGGACATGAACTGCCAAGAAAGACACAGGAGATCATCATGACAGCTTCAGTTGCACTGCTGCTCATGCTGCTGATCTTCGTTACATACAATGATATAAGCAGACTGATCGGAGGTTAAAATGAAAATTCTCGTTACCGGAGGGACCGGCTACATCGGTTCCCATACCTGTGTGGAACTAATCAGTTCCGGACATGAAGTCGTCATCCTGGATAATCTTTACAATTCTTCTGCTGATGTGATCGACAAGATCGAAAAGATCAGCGGTGTCAGACCGAAATTCTATGAAGTCGATATCCTGGACAAAGATAAACTCGAAGAAGTCTTTAAAGAGAATGATTTCGATGCGGTGATCCACTTTGCCGGCTATAAGGCTGTAGGGGAATCTGTAAGTATTCCTCTGACATATTATGAAAACAATATCTCCGGTTCGATCAATCTCTATCAGCTGATGAAGAAATATGAAGTCAGGAATCTGGTCTTCTCTTCAAGTGCGACCGTCTACGGCGATGATTTTGAAGTTCCTTTCAAGGAAGAATACGGTCTGGGAACAACGACCAATCCGTATGGAACGACCAAGAAGATGAATGAAATGATCATCACTGATATGGATCAGGCCGAAAAAGAGAATTCTTCCGTTCTTCTGCGTTACTTTAATCCGATCGGAGCTCATTCTTCAGGACTGATCGGAGAGATCCCTAACGGTATCCCCAACAACCTGGTTCCTTATATCGCTCAGGTCGTTTCCGGTCAAAGAGATTATCTGCGCGTCTGGGGAGACGATTACGATACGCCTGACGGGACAGGCGTACGTGACTATATCCATGTCGTCGATCTGGCCAAGGCTCATGTCAAGGCCATTGAATATGCCGCATCGCATAAAGGCACAGAAGTGATCAATATCGGTACAGGGAAGGGCTATTCCGTATTGGAAGTCCTGAAAGCCTATGAAAAGGCCTGTGGGAAACCTATTCCTTATAAGATCATGGAAAGAAGACCAGGCGATATAGCTGTCTGTTATGCCGATACGAGTAAAGCAGAAGAACTGCTTGGTTTCAAGGCTCAGTATGATATCGACGAGATGTGTGCTGATTCCTACAGGTTCACCTGTGGATTGAATAAATAAGATATAGATAAATATATCGATAAATAATACGATAAATATATAAAAGAAGTTATTGACAAATTTATAGCTTCTTTTTATAATATGGGTATGACGAATAAATTGAGTTTCGGGACTATGTTAAATTCACTGGTTCCAATTTCACAGCTCAACCAGGGGAAAGCGGCAAAGATAATAAGTTCACTCGGTCCGGATGATGTCAAGATCATCGTTAAAAACAATGAACCTATGGCAGCTATCATACCGATCTCCCGTTTTTCACAGCTGATCGAAGCAGAAGAAAGGATAAAGGAGAAATAGAATGGCCAAAAAACGCAAAGTACGTGCTGACCGTATCATTATTCTTGTTCTGCTGGGGATCCTGATCACAGGGATCGCCGGTTTTGGCATCTACAAGACTGTCGATTATTTCATGTCTAAAGAGGATAAGAATAACGATAAACCGGGTACGAATGTTGACCCGGATCCGATCAAAACCAACGAAAACATCAAAGTTGAACTGGTCGATTATGAAGTCTATACAGGAGATTCCGAGAATATCGGTTTTAATTTTATTGTGGCTGAATTGAGCTTCAAGGGAAATGAACCGATATCATTCGATCTGGGCAATCTTCAGACTTCGGAAAAGATCTATCTAAACAATGTATCAAAATATATAAATCTGCTTGAGGAAAAATCATATAAGGTTTCCAAGCTAGGCATCGTCAATACAGTTGTTTCCAAACAGAATGAATATATCTGCAAAGTCTTCATTCCGTATACTACTGACAATTATTCTCTGAGACTGCTAAATTCTCTCGATGCCTCGATGATCGAATTCGATCTGCAGCAGAACATCAAAGATGTTTCTACGCTTAAATTCGATACGCAGCAGCAGATCGAGATCGGCAATACAAATGTTACGGTATCATCTTCATATGTCTCTACGATGATGATCCATAACGGCGAAACTTATTCATCAGCTATTCCGGTCTATACATTCAAGATCAATGTCAGTAAAGTTGAAGGCAATGTAATGATCACAGATGCGAATTTCGTACGCAATAGCAATGGGGAAGTTATCCCTTGCATGTCTGAAGAATACGAATCCGTTCAGGATGTAAACTGTCTGGGCAAGAAGCTTGTTCAGGGCGAAAACGGAGCTCTGTTCTTTGAAGCGCTCACAAGAGAAGAAAATCCTGATCTTTCCGGTTCGCTGATGCTGATGTTCTCCAATTCCAATGACTGGGTAAAGATACCGACTGTTTTAGAGTAATAAATGAAAAAGATACTAGGGACATTACTTATCACTGTTATCATATCGACCCTGTTGCCATACAGCGAGCATTTTACTGTCTCTGCCGATAACAGCTATTCGATGGCGTGTGCTGCTGATGAGTTTGAAGTCTCTTACATCAATGATGACGGCTCATTCTCCAAGGTCTCATGTCATGATAATTTCAATGATGCCAAGAAGGCCATGAAGAAGAACGAGAACTACGTGGTAAGACAGGAGAATTCTTATTCTGCTACCAAGATATTAGCCATGAATTCAGGCTTGGCCTATACTTATCCAAACAGAAGAGGTTCATCGACGATGGATCTTTATCAGGATCCTAATCAGTCCGGTAATTCCAAATACAAATCGACTTTCGTATCCAAGGGATATGAGATGTTCTATTACGATACTACTTCAGCAAACAAGGACGGCAAAGGCTATATCAGGATTGAACTCAATGGTTTTGAAGGCTATGCTGATCTGGAATATACCGATCTAGTCCCGTTCAAGTACATAAACAATGATATTCCGATCTATCTGGGTGGCTATAAGGGCGGCTATGTTTCTTACGGCAGTGAAAATCCATATTTGGTCAGAATAGAACAGAATTACTACATCATCAGCAAAAACGGTAATTATAAAGATCTGGTCTTCTGCAATCACTATGCCTACGGAGTCAACGGCAACAAGCTCGTGACCTATAATACAGCTGTCGACAACGCCGCAAACTATCTGAAAGCCGGGATGAAGGAAAACGTCAAATACTATTCAAATGACGGCATAAACTTCTACAGCGATCAGAAATGCACTCAGAAAGTCACTACGTGCTATAACTACTATCAGTTCCTGCCTTTACGCAGCAAGACGAATATCAGCGCCAGTGTCTTAGACAGCTATGTCAGTGACAGAAGCGGATCCGTTTTGAAGAATGAAGGCAGCTGCTTTATCGAAGCGCAGAACAAATACGGCTTCAATGCACTGATGATCTATGCGATGGCCTGCCACGAATCTGCCTATGGCACATCAGGCTATGCTCGCAACAGAAACAATCTTTTTGGCTGGAATGCTTATGATGACAATCCGGATGATGCGGCAACGTTCTCTTCAGTAGAAAGCTGTGTAAAGACACAGATGGGTCGTTATCTCAACTGGTTTGCGGATTATACAAACTGGCGTTATTTCGGCTGCTTCTTAGGCAACAAGGGAGCCGGATTCAATGTCAAATACGCTTCTGATCCATATTGGGCTCAGGGTATTGCGGCTATTGCATACAATATCGATAAGTATGCTAACAGCAAGAACGGCTCTCTGAGCGATTATAACAGCGTTCAGATGGCGTATGTAAGCAGTAACTATAATGATGTCCTCTATGATTCGAATATCTCCTGGGATGCGAAATTTTATAAGAAATCAACAGGTAATGATGTCCTGTTTACCGGCAGATATGGAACTCATTATCAGAAAGATATGATCGTCGGTATCATCGGGGAAGAGAATGGACGTTATAAAGTACAGTGTCCGAATCCGGTCGAAGACGGACAGCTGGTGACGGAAGACGGAAAACTGAAATATGACTGGGGCGATTCTGTAGCTTATATCGATAAGAAAGAAGTCAGACTGCTGAACGCTGAAGAAGAACAGACAGTCACGCCTGAACCTCCTGTTGTCGATCCTCAGCTTAGTCATGATCCGATCACGATCGTTGATGATCTTAAACTGAATGATGGCGTTTTGAGTATCAACGGTATCGGGATCATCTCTAAAGTGAATATGACTGACAACAGTGCTGTTGTTCATAAAGTCGAAATATACAATCTGGCTGACGGAAACAAAGTCACGGAATTTGCCTGCTCAAATTACGATACGAGCTGGTACAGCATAAATGACGGTTATAAATATACATATGGCGGATTCAATGGATCATATGATCTTAAGAATCTTCCTGAAGGAACTTATTATTTCCGTCTGAAGACTTCTTATGCCGGAGCGATCGAGAAAGTCGATACATTGAAAACTTCGATGAAGTCATTGGCTTTGTTGAGCAATGTCATATCTGATAAAGCCTACAGATTGTCGACCAACGATGTTTACGGATACCGTATCGAGACTGATATCGTAAACAACGCACTAGATTATACCGGAATAAAGAAAGCTTCTATAAGATCTTCTCTTGGTACTGTTGATGAAGTGAACTATGTCGAAGAAGACGGAAAGAACTATGCTGTCTTTGACGGTGTCGGCATGATCTATTACCTCAATTACAACAATGATCAGATATCTCACGATCTCTATCTTGTTAATGGAGGAAATGTCGTAAAAGCAGATACGACGACTCATGCCTGCAAGATCGATTTCAGATCATTCTACAATTCCGACTACAACATGGATAACATCTGTTACACTGCGAAAGTAGGTCTTGATGATCTTAATGGTGATTACAGACTCATGCTGGAAGTCAAGAACGGAGAATACCGCGATCTGATCGAACTGAACAACCGCTACAATACGAAATATACGCTGCTTGAAAAGGAAGGACTCAAGACTGAATTCCGCATCGAAGCAGTGAGATACAGAATGATCATGAATATCAGCCACTGATTTTTGGAGGAAATAACATGAAAAAACTGAATGCCTTACTTATACTTATCCTGCTGGCCGTCTTAGGCCTGGCAGGATTTCTCGGATATACCTATATTCAGGGAAACAGAAAAGTAATCGTCCCTGATTTTCTTGGCAGGGATATAAATGAAGCCATCGAATGGTGCGGCGCACTCGATGAAAAATACGCCTGTGAATTCGTTTACGAAGAAAGCACCAGCATCGATAAGGACAAGATCTTCAATCAGTCTGTCTCAGCTGAAAATGAACTTACTGACAAGATAACATTCACCGTTTCCAGTGAATTGATCAAAGAGATCGCTTTTCCGGCGATCAGCGATACCACAAGAAAATCGGATATCGAGATCTGGGCTGCCGAAAACGGAATATTGAATATATCATTTACCGAGGAAGAAAGCGACAGCAAGCCTGACGGATCGATCATCAGGATCGAACCTGCTCAGGGTATCTATAAGAATACGCCGGTTACTGTCTATATCGCCAGATCAAAAGAAGTTAAACCTGACAGTGACGGCAAGATCGAAGTCAAATCAGGAACATATACCAATCTGAGTGTCAGCGAGTTTGAGACTAAAGTCAAAGCTCTCGGACTTGTACCAAACCATCTTGAATCGAAGGACGCCAAAAGTGATTCTGTCACTAAAGGCAATATAGTCTGGCATGGTTCAGGAACTTATGAGAAAGGGGAGAAGATCAACTACGGTGTCTGCACCGAAAAGACTGACGGTATCGTAGTCAGTTCCGGCACTTATGTAGGAAAGACCGAAGAGGACTTCAAAAAGGCCGCCACAGATCTGGGACTCAAACCAAATCACAAAACTGAGAAGGACGCTTACAGTACGACTGTAGAAAAAGGCAAGATCGTCTGGCATGGCTCAGGAACTTATGTAAAAGATGAAACATTCAATTACGGTCTGTCATTAGGCAAAGAAGACGGAACTGTCACTGAAGAAGATCTTAATATCAGCAGAGGCAAATATGTAGGCAAGACCGAAGAGGAATTCAAGAAGATCGCCACAGATCTGGGACTCAAGCCTGTCCATCTTACTGAAAGGGATGCCTATTCTGATACGGTAGCGAAGGGAAGTATCGTAACACACGGTAACGGACAATACGAAAAAGGCGAAAATTTCAACTACGGACTTTCTTTAGGCAAAGAAGACGGAACATCAGCCGATGATCTGTATGTAAGTAAAGACAAGTATGTTGGAAAGACCGAGGAAGAATTCAAGAAGATCGCTACCAATCTTGGTCTTAAGCCTGTCCATCTTAGTGATAGAGATGCCTATTCCGATACGGTAACCAAGGGAAGTATCGTCACCCACGGTTACGGTCAGTATGAAAAGGATGAGGATTTCAATTACGGTCTCTCATTAGGTAAAAAAGACAGCAGTTCCACTTCTACAGATGAGGATTTCTATATAAGTAAAGACAAGTATGTCGGAAAAACTGAATCAGAATTCAAGAAGATCGCAACTGATCTTGGTCTGAATCCCGTACATTTATCTGACAGAGACGCTTATTCCGATTCTGTAGCAAAAGGAAGTATCGTCACTCACGGCTATGGCTGGTACGAGAATAAGGAAAACTTCAATTACGGATTGTCTTTAGGCAAGAAAGAAAGCACTCCTGCCACCACTAAAGTTACTGTTGACAGCGGATATACTGGCAAAACTGAAAGTGAGTTCAAGTCATATATCAGCGGTCTGGGGTTGAAATTAAGCAAGACGGGCGAAGATTATTCCGATTCTGTAGCGTCAGGATGCATCCTCTCATACAAAGCAGGGGAATATGATTCAGGTGATACCGTGTCTTATACTGTATCTTTAGGCAAGAAAGTCACGGAAGCTACGGTCATGAGACCTCAGTATTATCAGGCCGGAGAAACATTCAATGCGACCAAAAATACGATTGCTGAAGCCTTATCTGCATTTACGAACGTTCAGTTCGTTGAAGCTACTTCTTCGCATGGTGAAGCAGTCGGTCAGATCCTGAAGATCACGGTCAACGGAAACGAGAGTTATACTGGCGGTACATATAGTACTGATACGCCGATCGTCGTGTATATCGTAGCCAAACAGGGCAACTGAATTTAAGCAAAATCTTATTCAAAGTCTCCTTCTTTGAGATATAATGAAATCGCATAGGAGGAGATTTTTAATTATGGGAAAAACATTCCAATCAATGGATGGCAACACTGCTGCCGCTCATTGCGCGTATGCTTTTACTGATGTAGCTGCTATTTATCCTATTACTCCGTCTTCAACGATGGCCGAAGTAGTAGATGCCTGGGCAACTGCTAAAAGACAGAATATTTTTGGAAATATCGTAAAAGTAGCCGAAATGCAATCAGAAGCAGGTGCTGCTGGTGCCGTTCACGGTACACTTCAGGGTGGTGCTTTGGCTACGACCTTTACAGCATCACAGGGCTTACTGCTTATGATTCCGAATATGTACAAATGGGCCGGTGAATTACTTCCGGGCGTTGTACACGTAGCTGCCAGAGCTCTTGCTACCAGCGCATTGTCAATTTTCGGTGACCACGAAGATATCTATGCCGCCAGACAGACAGGCTGTGCTATGCTCTGCTCCAATTCCGTACAGGAAGCAATGGACCTCGCTGGTGTCGCTCACTTATCTGCGATCAAGGCCAGTGTTCCGTTCGTTCATTTCTTCGACGGTTTCAGAACTTCTCACGAAATTCAGAAAGTCGAAGTCATGGATTACGACTATTTGAAATCATTACTCGATATGGATGCCGTCAAGAGATTCAAGAACAATGCTCTGAATCCGCATGGCAATGCCATTACCAGAGGCGGTGCTGAAAACGATGACATCGTCTTCCAGACCAGAGAAGCTCAGAATGAGCATTTCGCTAAGGTCCCTGATATCGTCAACGAATACATGGCCAAGATCTCTGAGCATACCGGCAGAGAATACAAACCGTTCACTTATTACGGTGCTGCTGATGCTGAAAGAGTCATCATTGCCATGGGTTCTGTCGTTGAGACTGCCAAGGAAGTCGTTGATGCACTGACTGCTAAAGGTGAAAAGATCGGTGTCGTTTCTGTTCATCTTTACAGACCATTCTCTGCAAAATACTTATTCAATGTCCTGCCAAAGAGCGTCAAGAAAGTCGCTGTCCTTGACAGAACCAAAGAGATCGGTACAAGAGAACCGTTATACCTCGATGTCTTAAGTGTTCTTAAAGACACTGATATCAAGATCATCGGCGGCCGTTACGGTATTGCTTCAAAGGATACTGCTCCTAACCAGATCAAAGCTGTTTTTGATGAACTGAAGAAGGATGCTCCGAAAGAGGAATTCACGATCGGTATCAATGATGATGTTACACATCTGTCACTGGATGTCGATCCTGACTTCAAGATCGATGGCACATATACTTCTTGCCTGTTCTGGGGCTTAGGTTCTGACGGTACTGTCGGTGCCAACAAGAACTCTGTCAAGATCATCGGCGATAATACTGACCAGTATGCTCAGGCTTATTTCCAGTATGACTCCAGAAAAGCCGGAGGTGTCACGAGATCTCACCTGAGATTCGGACCTGATCCGATCAGAAGTACATATTATGTCAACAATGCCGACTTCATTTCATGTTCACTTGACTCATATGTCCTGAAATATGATATGCTCTCCGGGCTGAAGGATGGTGGTACATTCTTACTGAATACGACCATCGATGCTGATAAGATCGAAGACTATCTGCCTAACAGGATGAAAGTCCAGCTGGCTAAGAAGAAAGCTAAATTCTATATCATCAACGCTACAAAGATCTGTACTGAGATCGGTATGGGCAGAAGAACTAATACGACTTTACAGTCTGCCTTCTTCGCACTCAACGAACAGATCATGCCATATGACAAGGCTCTTGAGCTCATGAAAGCTGCTGCCAAGAAGTCTTACGGCAAGAAGGGCGATGATATCGTCGAGATGAACTGGAAAGCTATCGATGCCGGTAAAGCCGGACTGGTAGAAGTTCCTGTCAAGCCTGAATGGGCTGAATTACCTTCCAAGTTTGAAGTTGAAAAGACCGGTGATGCATATTTCGATGAATTCGTTCAGGGATTCGATACACTTTCCGGTTATGATATGCCTGTTTCCGCCTTCACCAAGCATGGTGTACTCGACGGAACGATGAGAAACAATGTTTCTTATGCTGAACACAGAAATATCGCTTCATATGTTCCTAAATGGAATCCTGATAACTGTATCCAGTGTGGATTCTGTTCATTCGTATGTCCGCATGCTACGATCAGACAGTTTGCGCTCACTGAAGATGAGATCGCTAAAGCTCCGATGGCTTTCGATACCATCCAGGCTATGGGCAAGGGTGCTGAAAACTATAAGTTCAGGATCCAGGTCTCACCTGATAACTGTGTAGGCTGTGGTCTGTGTGCTGCTGAATGTCCGGGTAAGGGCGGCAATAAGGCTCTGGAGATGGTCGATGTCCACTCTATGATGGATGAAGCTCCGTTAGCTGATTACCTGTTCAATGAGACTGAATACAAGTCAGATCTCGTAAACGATACTCCAAAGGGAACTCAGTTCCTGAAACCTTACTTCGAGGTTCCTGGATCATGCCCTGGCTGTGGTGAGGCTCCTTACTACAGACTGGTATCACAGCTCTTTGGTCCTGATATGCTCGTAGCAAACGCTACAGGCTGTTCATCGATCTACTGTGGTTCTACTCCTTCTACTCCGTTTGTTACAGATAAGAACGGTAACGGTATCGCCTGGGCCAACTCACTGTTTGAAGATAACGCTGAATACGGCTATGGTATGGCATTAGCCAAGAACTACAAGAAAGCTGTTCTGCTCAAGACCATGGAAGACAATCTTGAAAATGTCGAACCTGATCTGAAAGCATTATTTGAAGAATATCTGAAGATCAACGGTAACAGAGTTGAAGAAAAGAAACTCGCCGGAAAGATCGGTGAGCTTGCTGGCAAATCTTCATGTGAAGCTGTACATGTCCTCGCTGAAGAAGCAAGAGATCTCGTATCCAATTCAGTATGGATCGTCGGTGGTGACGGATGGGCATATGATATCGGCTACGGCGGACTTGATCATGTCATCGCCAACAACCTGAACGTCAATATCCTCGTTCTCGATACCGAAGTATATTCCAATACCGGTGGTCAGTCATCCAAGTCTTCTCAGGCTGCTTCGATCGCGCAGTTCGCTGCTGGCGGTAAGGCAGTTGCCAAGAAAGACCTCGGTCAGATCGCAATGAGCTATGGACATGTCTATGTCGCTTCAGTATGTATGGGTGCCAACAGAATGCAGGCGATCAAAGCCCTCAAGGAAGCTGAAAGCTACAACGGTCCGTCTCTGATCATTGCTTACTGTCCATGTGAACTCCACGGAATCAAGGGTGGTCTGTCTAAACAGCAGCTCGTACAGAAACAGGCAGTTGAATGTGGTTACGTAACGCTGTACAGATATGATCCGCGTAATGAATCTCCTCTGACAATCGATTACAAGACTCCTGATTTCGACAAGTTCCAGGACTTCCTGATGGATGAAGCAAGATACAACAACCTGGTCAAGGTCAATCCTGAACAGGCTCAGGAACTGTATGAAAAGGCTAAGAATGACGCAAAGAGAAGATTTGCGAATCTCGAAGCCAGAGTTAAATAAACAGTAACTGGATCAAAGGGCCGGTCTAATAAAATGACCGGTCCTTTTTTATGGTTATGAACAGCTAAATCATTTATACTTTATTTATGAATATTGAAGATCTTTTAAGTAAAAAAAGACAGGATGAGAATAAAGAGATACGCTATCCCATCAAAAAAATGAAGACGAAAGATGATTATGCGATGGTCTTTCTCGACAATGAGAAGATAATGATCTCAGTCGATGCCTATTTTAAATACGCTGTCGCCAGTCTTAAAGGTCTTGATGAACAATTGTATGTTCAGCTTAAAGAAGATGAAAAAAGGCTCAAAGCCTACAGAGGATGTCTGCGCCGTTTGGCGGAAAAAGATCGGACTGTAAAACAGATCAGGGATTATCTGTACCGCTATGATCTTGATAAGAAAGAATGTAGTGATATAATCTCAAGACTGCAGGATTACGGGTTGCTTGATGACGAGAAATACTGTCAGAGCAGGATCACTTATTATGAAAATGCTTTATTATCAAAAAAGCAGATCCGTCAGAAACTTAAAAAAGAGGGCATAAGCGATGAGTTAATTGATAGATACCTGGACAAAGAACAGAATGAAGATGAGAAATGCCTGCAGCTGGCTCAGAAGTATCTTAAGACGACCCGCAATAAATCGGTGAATGCAGCGAAACAGTATATCATTTCGAGACTGATGTCAGCGGGGTTTGCGTATGATAGTGCCAAATATGCTGTCGAGAGTCTTAGCATTGAGAATGAAAATGAGTTAGAATTATTAAGAAAAGAATATCAGAAAACCAAAAAGAAATACGAGAGAAAATATGAAGATTATGAACTCTCACAGAAGATCTATGCTTCACTTCTTTCTAAAGGTTTCTGTTCTGACGATATAAAGAAAGTGTTGGAGGTTTGATATGGCAAAACAGGTTAAAGATTTTTCTGAGGGTGAAAGAGTAGATACCAATCTGCTTATTTCTTCGATCGTTAGAGGAACGACTAATTCCGGTGCACCATATCTGTCTCTAGTGCTTCAGGATGCTTCCAAAAGTATTGAAGCAAAGCTTTGGGATGTCAAACCAGAACTGGAAAAACAGCTGGAAGTCGGCAAAGTATATGAATTCGATCTGGAGATCATAAAATACCGTAATAATCTGCAGGCCAAGGTCCTGAAAGTCCTTCCTTTGCCTCAGTCCGATATAAACATGGATGATTTCGTATTCCGTTCGCCTGTCTCCAAGGATACACTTCGAAACAGTATTCAGGAAGGGATCAGCCTGATCAATAACGAAAATCTGGCCAAGATCGTTTCCGGAGCCGTCAATTACTATGCTTCTGATGTCTATGAATATCCGGCTGCTGCCAGGATCCATCATAATTTCATCGGCGGACTGGCCACACATACCGCCGGAATGATCAAGATCGCGACAGCTATATGTTCGATCTATCCTTCAGTAAGCAGAGATTATCTGCTGGCCGGAGTCATCATCCACGATCTTGGCAAGATCGAAGAACTCTCTTCACCGGTCGTAACCGAATATACGACTCAGGGCAAACTTCTTGGTCATATATCTATCATGGATGCCAGACTGCTGGAGATCGGCAAGGAATTAGGTCTTGAGGACTCGGAAGAACTGATGATCTTAAGACACATGGTGCTTTCACATCACGGTCAGTTTGAATACGGTTCGCCTGTCAGACCGGAGACGATGGAAGCCGAACTGCTGAACCTCATCGACAATATCGATGCCAGGATAAATACGATCGACAAAGCTTTGTCCGAGATCAAGGAAGGTGAATTCACACAGAAGATCTTCGCTCTGGATAACAGGATCTTCTATAAGCATAAATAGGCAGAAAAAGGCTTGAAATAAGCCTTTTGATTATAATATAATTATAAAGCTGTGGTAGGAGGGCAACTGCTCCATTATACCCACGGGCCAATAACAAGGAGGAATCTATGGCAAAAAAAGTTGCAAAAGTTTGTAAACTGAACTTCATGGCCGGCCAGGCAAAACCGGGTCCGGCACTGGCTTCTGCAGGTATCAATATGCCTCAGTTCTGTACACAGTTTAATGATCAGACTAAAGACAGAATGGGCGATATCGTTCCTGTAGTCATCACTGCTTATGAAGACAAATCATTTGATTTCGTCTTAAAGACCACTCCGGCTGCATTCTTACTGAAGAAGGCTGCTGGTGTTGCGAAAGCTTCCGGTACACCGAATACTGTCAAGGCAGGAAAGATCACCAAAGCTCAGCTGAAGGAGATCGCAGAATACAAGATGCCTGATCTCAATGCCAACGATGTTGAAGCAGCAATGAAGATCATCGCCGGCACGGCAAGAAACATGGGAATCGAGGTAGTTGACTGATGAAACATTCAAAGAACTACAATAACTCGAAGGCTCTCATCGAAGCCGGCAAGAAGTATTCACCGCTCGAAGCATGTGAATTAGCTAAAAAGACTACTACTGTTAAATATGATGCATCTATCAGAGCATCATTCTCACTGAACGTCGATCCGCGTCAGGCTGATCAGCAGATCCGTGGTGCTACCGTTCTTCCAAACGGTACAGGACGCAGTCAGAGAGTTCTGGTCGTTACTCAGGGTCCTAAGATCGAAGAAGCCAAGAATGCCGGTGCTGACTATGTCGGTGACAAGGAGATCCTTGAAAAGATCAAGGGCGGATGGTTCGATTTCGATATCATCGTTGCTACTCCTGATATGATGGGTGAACTCGGTAAATTAGGTAAGCTTTTAGGTCCTAAGGGACTCATGCCTAACCCTAAGACCGGAACAGTCACTCCTAATATCGCTCAGGCTGTAGAAGAGATCAAAAAAGGTAAGGTTCAGTATCGTGTTGATAAGGAAGGTAATATCAACTGCCTTATCGGCAAGTCTTCATTTGATGCCGAAAAACTGGCTGAGAACTTCAATACTTTATTAGGTATTCTCGTCAAGGCCAGACCGGCTGCTGTCAAGGGTGTGTTCATCAAATCATGCACCATCTCCAGCAACATGGGTCCTGGTATCAAAGTTGATACAAACATGTAAAAGAGGTTTCACAAAACATGTAAAAGAGGTTTCATACCTCTTTTTCTTATGTTATAATCTTGTAGTACGTAAAGAAGAGCAGTAAATATGGTTTTCATGTCAGAGAATGGACCGTTATGGTGAAAGGTCCTCATGAAATAAATATCGAATTCACTTCTTTAGTTGGACCAATACTCCACGTGGACTTCGCGTTAAGAAGAAAAGCTAAAAGATAAGGTGGTACCGCGCTGCTGCGCCCTTTGTGCCGCCTTTTTATTTTCAGGGGGATTAATATGCTTGATCTAGAAACAATCAAAAATGAAGCACTGAATGCGATCAGCGAAGCTGACAGCACAGCACTTGAACAGCTGCGTATCGAGTATCTTTCCAAAAAAGGCAAGATCCAGTCACTTATGGCTCAGATGAGAGAGCTTTCTGCTGAAGAGAAACCGCAGTTCGGTCAGAAAGTTAACGTACTGAAAAAGGCCATCAGTGAGGCTATGGATGCCAAGAAGAACGAACTTGAAGAATCGATGATGAATGCCAGGCTGGCAAGCGAGAAGATCGATATCACGCTCGATGCCTACAGGCCTAAACTTGGTACTCTGCATCCGCTGACTCTGGTACAGCAGGAGCTTGAAGATGTCTTCATCGGCATGGGATATAACGTCGCTGAGGGTCCGGAACTGGAATCCGATATATACAACTTCACTAAAGCTAATACACCTGAAGGACATCCTGCCCGCGATATGCAGGATACTTTCTATGTCGATCCTTCACATCTGCTCAGATCTCAGACGACTGCTATCCAGATGAGAGTTCTGGAAGCGGAAGCAGGTCATCTTCCGATCAAGGTCATCTGTCCGGGCAAGGTATATCGCCGAGACGATGATGATGCGACACATTCACACCAATTCATGCAGTGTGAAGGTCTCGTCATCGGTGAACATATAACCGTAGCTGATCTGAAGGGCACGCTTGAACTGATGATCAGAGAGATGTTCTCAAAAGATGCCAAGATCAGATTCAGACCTTCTTATTTCCCGTTTACTGAGCCTTCTTTTGAAGTCGATATGACCTGTCATATCTGTGGCGGAAAGGGCTGTTCTACCTGCAAGGGAACAGGCTGGATCGAGATCCTGGGTTCAGGCATGGTCCATCCGAACGTTCTGGAAATGGCAGGTATCGATTCCAGCAAGTATACCGGTTTTGCTTTCGGTGTCGGACTGGAAAGGGTAGCGATGCTGAAATACGGCATCACCGATATCCGTGATCTTTACACGAATGATATCCGTTTCCTGGATGGTTTCAAGAGATAGGAGGATACAGGAATGAAATTAAGTTTAAAATGGTTAAGCAGTTTCATCGATCTGGAAGGTCTTGGCAGTGATGAGATCATCAGACAGATGGTAAAATGCGGATTCGAAGTTGAATCTGTCGAATATATGTCTCAGGGCACCGATCTGATCGTCGGAAAGGTTATTGAATGCAAGGATCATCCTGATTCTGATCATCTGCATCTGACAAAGACCGATATCGGTAAAGAAGTTCTCGATATCGTCTGTGGAGCCCCGAACTGCCGTGAAGGTCTTAAAGTAATCGTTGCTCAGGTCGGAGCCAAATTGCCGGGCGGTGAGATAAAAGCCGGTGTGATCCGCGGACAGGTATCAAACGGCATGCTTTGTTCATTGAAAGAACTGGGTATCGATGAGAATCTGCTGCCTGAAGATTCACCGAGCCATAACGGTATAGAAGAACTTGACGATCGTTTTGAGGTAGGTGATACGGATATCCTGGAAAAACTGGGATATGATGATACGATCCTCGATGTCTCGATCTATGCCAACAGGCCTGACTGTCTCTCAATGTTCGCGATGGCTAAGGAAATGGGAGCTATTCTTAACCGTGAAGTAAGACTGCCTGAATTTGCCGGAAAAGCTGATGTCGGAAAGAAAACAGACTTCAGACTTGATTCCAGATCTGCAAACTGTCCGCATTTCCTGGCTAAAGTCGTAAATAAGGTAACAATCAAGGAATCTCCGGAATGGCTGAAACAGCATCTGAAAGCCAACGGTGTCAAATGTATCAACAACCTGGTCGATATCTCCAACTATGTAATGCTGGAAACAGGTCAGCCTCTTCATTTCTATGATCTGCGCAGTATCCCGGCCAAGGAGATAACAGTCGTCGATGACTATGAAGGAAACTATACAGCTCTTGATGGTATCGAATACAAGATCGAAAAGGGCGATCTGATGATCACATCTGAAGGTAAGCCGATCGGTATCGCCGGTATCATGGGTGGAGATAACACCAAGATCCTTGATGATACGACAGGTCTGATCATTGAGGCGGCACTTTTTGATCATGCACAGATCAGAAGGACATCTAACAGACTGGGATTGCAGACTGAAGCGGCTGCCCGTTTTGCGAAAGGTCTTGAACCTCTAGCTCAGAACAAAGCGATGGACAGAGCTGTTCAGCTGCTGCTGGAATTGGCTGATGCTGAAGATCTTGAAGAAACGGTCGAATACGGCAAAGCTCAATATGAACCTTATGAGATCAAAGAATCACTGGCACATCTTAATGCCCTGATAGGTAAAGAATACACGATGGATGAAGCCGTCTCTGTCATGAAGAGACTTTCGCTTGATTGCCGTGTAGAAGGTGACAGTTTCATCACTTCAATACCTTCTTACAGAGCCAACGATCTGAAGATACCTGAAGATATCGATGAAGAGATCGTAAGACTGACAGATTTTGATGATCTGCGCTCAACTCTTCCGCTCATCCCTCAGACTGTCGGAAAGCTTTCAAATATCCAGCATATCCGCAGAGTGATCAGGGATTTCCTGCGTAATCGCGGCTTCTATGACACGGTAAACTATACGCTGGTAAATGAAAAATATATCAATGAAGCGATCCTTCCGTCTGGTGAAGCAGTTGAAATGATCTCTCCGTTATCAGATGCCAGAAGATATATCAGGACATCGCTGATGAATTCCTTACTCGAGGCTCTTTCATATAATATCGATCATAATAACGTAAATATTAATCTGTACGAGATCTCCAAGGTATATACAAAAGTGACTGAAGAAGAAAGACTCGGCATCATCATGGAAGGCTCATTGATCGACGAGAAAGTAAAGCATCTTAATCTCAAAGCTGATTTCTATGTGCTGAAGGGTCTTCTTGAAGAACTGTTCGATTCTTTAGGATTTGAAATGGGCAGGATCACGATCAAGCAGAACGATCTGGATACGAAGCATTTCCATCCTTATCAGTCAGCTGTCTTCATGATGGATTCACAAGTACTGGCGATATTCGGCAGACTTCATCCTAACTATCTGAAACCGCTGAAACTTCAGGATGTCATATATGGTGAAGTTATGCTGGATGTACTTGATAAAGCCAATCCGGCCAAAGTTAAAGCACCTGTTATCAGCCGCTATCCTTCAGTTTCAAGAGATATCTCACTGATGCTCAAAGATGATGTGAAGGCCGGAGATATGCTTGCACTGATCAGGAAAGTCGGCAGACAGCTCGTCAAGAGTGCAGAAGTTTTCGATGTCTACCAGGGTGAACACATCGAAGAAGGATATAAGTCCGTATCTCTGAATATCGTCTATGAAGACAAGGAAAAGACGATGACGAGTGAAGATGTTAATGCGGTACACGAAAAGATCCTGAATGAACTGCTGGAAAAATTTGAGGCAAGACAGAGATAGAAAAGCAGGAGTATAATTGAAATATGATCTATACCTGTACAACAAATCCATCGTTAGATTATTACATCACTCTTCCTCAGCTAATGAGAGGACAGAGCAACCGCAGTGATATGGAGATGTTCGATGCCGGAGGCAAGGGCGTCAATGTTTCGATCGTTTTGAACAATTTCCGTATCCCGTCAGTCTGTCTTGGCTTTTTAGGCGGTTTTACAAAGGATTTCTATCTGGAATTCATCGCACATTACCCAAATATCCAGCCTTTGTTTACAACAATCAATGACAATACCCGCATCAACATCAAACTGATGGACAGCGCGTATGAGACATCGATCAACGCCAAGGGTCCGCATATAACCGATGATGAGTTCAAGCGTTTCAAATCAAGACTGAATTCTGTCTATACCGATGATATCTTCGTCTTATCAGGAAACATCGAAGATGAGATCAAGGATCAGATGATCGATCTGGTTCATGAACTGTGCTTAGACGGTGTCAAAGTGGTCATCGACAGCGACAGAGAAATAATAGACAGATGTCTGGATGCCGGACTTTTTGCGGTAAAACTCAATAAAAGCAATGTCAACGGCGATATTTCGAAAGTCGGATGTGAACTGATCGAAAAAGGAGTAAAGAACGTCCTTTACAGTGCGCCTAATGAACCTTCGTATATCTTTACAGGATCAGAGACACTGATGTGTGATAATCAGCCTGATTCACTGATAAATGTCACCGGATCAGCTGATTCGATGGTTGCCGGCTTCATCTATGGTGTCATCAGAGGCGCAGATACAATGGAGTCCTTCAAGTATGCCAATGCGGCATCTATGGCTACATGCATGTCCAATGATCTTGGTTCGAAAGAAAAGATCGAGGAAGTATTCAACAATACAGAGGTCAGATCCATCTGATGAAAAAGATTCTGATAATTCTCCTGCTTATGTTTATGCTTTGTTCATGCAAGGGCAAGGAAGAAGTAACAGAAGTAAATTACACCTACGATATCATCTCCAGTAATGTTGATATGTCGGCTTATGAAGGTGTCAGTTCAACTAATCATAATTTCAGGCTGATCACTGTATCAGAGCTTTTCAATACGATCGATCAGGAATCATCCGGAATATTTTATCTTGGCCGCGCCAACTGCGGCTGCTGTCAGAGAGTCTGTCGCTACATAGATGAAGTTGCGAGAGAACTGGATGTGACCGTATATTATATCGATGTCTACAACGAGAACGAACCGCTGACTGAGAAGGAAGTACAGGATCAGCTGTTTGAATATCTCTTCGAAATATTGGGCAAGGATGAAAACGGAAATAAGACTTTGCTGACACCTCATTTATTTTCGGTCATAAACGGGAAATTCTATAAAGATGAGATCTGCTTTGACAACCTTCAGCTAGATCCTGATCCGACCAAAGAACAGGTTGAAAAGCTCAAGAATGTTTATCGGGAGATCATGAAGCCGTTCAGCAGCAAAACTGATCCTGTTTAGCATATTTTCGGTATTCAAGTCAAGACTGGTTTTCACTGATATTTATTAATATAATGAAATTACCTAATGGGAATATATGAAATTCCTACACGATATTTACGGACTGTTGAACATTAACGACCGGTGTTGAAGACCTAAAACAGGGATCCTGAAGGTTGTTATAGACGGCCCACCTTTTTGAGAAAAGGGAAATTTCTCACCCATTAGGGCTTAATAGACAAATAAAAGTAATTTATATAAAATATTTTAGGAATAAGGAAGGTGTTGTATGGAAAATTTTTGGTTCTCATTATTATATTTTCTCGGCGGAGCTGTCGTCGGAGCACTGATCTCATATTTTGTAACGAGAAAGAACTTTGAAAAGCAGCTTAAAGAAAATCCGCCTATCAACGAAAAGATGATCCGCGCAATGTATTCACAGATGGGCAGAAAACCATCTGAGGCACAGGTCCGTGCGATCATGAAGTCGATGGGACAGAAATAAAAGACCAGAAGGTCTTTTTTTCTTATACAGACAGAGCAAATGAAAACCCGTCATTGACGGGTCATTCTTTGTCCATTTTTCTTTTACAGATAAGTATCGCCAGGTTCACGAATCCGTAGATCGCTGAAGCGATACCGGAAATGATGATTATATACAGGTATAGACCTTCAGGCTTCTGCCACAGGGCGAAGAAGTAGAAGATGACGACCAGCAGGATACAGCATATGATAAGGGTATAGATCCTGTCATATTCAAGCTGTCTGGCCTGTCTGATGATGAAGTTTTCTTTCTGCTGCCTGCTGTAGTTTTCGATCACTGCCGCTTTCTTCAGGAAATTGAAATAGAAGAACAGGAAGTTGATGATCAGCACCAGTACAGCTGAAAGCAGCGAAAGCGGAACAGATTTGCTTAAGATGAGGACGATCTCAAAGACCACCAGCGAGGTCAGGTAACCAACCATATAGCTGATGTAGTGTCCGGTGTTGCTCTGAGTCATAATATAGCCATTCTTGGAATAGAACGGAGCATAGACGGTCCTCTTCTCATCCTGATAGATAGAGATACCGCGGATAGTTTTAGGGTCGTATTTTTTGTTAGCCATGAGATTATTATAGAACAAAACAAATATTTTTAGTTATAATAATTTTAGATTTCAAAGAAATAAGAAGGAGAAAAAATGTCAGATTTATTTGATGCCAAGATAGCTTTATTCAATAAGCATGCCAAAGACAGAGATGAAGCTCTTAAAATACTGGCTGATGAATTCATCAAAGCCGGTGTTGCTAAAGACACTTTCTACAACGGATTGATCACCAGAGAAGCCAATTTCCCGACCGGATTAAGTCTCAACAATATGTGTGTTGCTATCCCTCATACAGATGTGGAACATGTTAACAGGACACAGATCGGATTTATGAGCCTTGATGAACCGGTAGAATTCATCGAAATGGGTACTGATGACAAGAAGATTCCGGTCAAGATGATCTTCATGCTGGCACTTAAGGAAGCACATCAGCAGCTGGATATGCTCATGAAACTCATGGACGCATTCCAGAATGATGATCTGATCGACAGATTCTATAAAGTCGATAATTATGATGATTTCTTTGCACTTATCAAAGAAGCCAATCTGGATCTGGAATAGAATTGCTTTATAAAGGCAGGCTTTGCAGAAAGCTTGCTTTTTATTGAGAAAAAACATTATTTTTCTAATAATGCAAATAAATAAAAAATATGTGATAAATGTGTGATTTGTATTATAATAGTGTCTGTAAACGATTTCATTTTTTAAGTATGAAAAAATAGAGGAGACTTAAATGTTAGTTACAACAAAAGAGATGTTTGAAAAATCCAGAAAAGAGAACTATGCGATCGTTGCTCCAGATTTCTGGGATTCAAATTCCTGCAAGACATATGTCGAGACGGCTGAAGAACTCGGTGTACCGGTTATCCTCAGTTTTGCTCAGGCTCACAGCGAGATGCTTTCTATTGAGGAAGCCTGCACTCTGGGCAAATACTATGGCGAAAAAGCCAGTGTTCCTGTTGCTCTTCACCTTGACCATGGTCTTGATGTTGAAACAGTAAAGAAGGCAGTAGATCTCGGATATACTTCCGTCATGATCGATGCCTCCGCTCAGCCTTATGAAGTAAATGTTGCCAGGACCAAAGAAGTCTGCGATTATGCCCATGCACATGGTGTCGTCGTCGAAGCTGAACTTGGTCATGTCGGTTCGGGTGATGTCATCACTTCTGAAAACAAGGAAGCATTGACTGATGACCACAATATCTATACTGAAGTAGAGATGGCAAAGAGATTCGTTGAAGAGACTGGTGTTGATTCGCTTGCTGTATCGATCGGTACTTCCCATGGTCTGTACAAAGGTACTCCGGTCATCGACTTCGATCGTCTTCATGAATTGAGAGCTGCTCTTCCTGTTCCACTTGTACTGCATGGTGGTTCAGGTTCAGGTGATGAGAATCTGGAGAGATGCGCTACTGAAGGCATCTCCAAGATCAACGTCTTCACCGATTTCACAGTCGCTGCTATTGAGTCTTCCAAGAAAGAAGATTATATAAACTGGTATAAACTGCTTCTGGATGCCAATGAGAGCATCAAGAACAAGCTCAAATTCTATTACAAACTGTTCCATACAGGAAAAGCATAAAAGATGTTGAAGGGTATAAATCATGTCGCTCTGATCGTATCTTCTGAAGAGACTATCGATTTCTATCGTAAAATAGGATTCAAAGAGATCAGCAGAAAATACCGGGAAGATAAAAATGATTATCTCATCATGATGAGCGATTCCAATTCGACTCTTGAAGTGTTCTTAAGAGAACATGCTCCGGCCAGACACTGCAAGCCGGAAGCATATGGTTGTCGTCATATCGCATTTGATGTAGAATGTTTAGAAGATGTGATAAGTGTTCTTAAAGATTATGAACAGCAAAGCATAAGAGTATCTGATTCAGGCCAGAGGTTCGTATTCATTACTGATCCTGATGGCCAGCCTGTAGAATTTTTGGAGGAAAAATAGATGGAAAAATACAAATTAAGAAGTCCTTTCTTTGTATGCAACCCTAAAGCTTATCTTTACGGTGAAGACACTTTGAAACTGGCCAAGAAATGTGAAGAACTGGCAGTAAAGTATGATTTCGATGTCATTTACACGGCGCAGCATGTCGATCTGGCAATGATCGCCAAGGAATGTCCGCATCTTATCGTCACTGCTCAGTCCATGGAATCACTCAAGCCGGGACGCGGCATGGGACACATTCTTCCGGAAGCATTGAAGGCTGCTGGTGTCAAAGCCACATTCCTCAATCACGCTGAGAATCCGATGACGATCAATGAACTTGCCAAAACGATCGAGAGAGCCAATGAACTTGGTATCCTTACAGTCGTCTGTTCAAATGAAGAGGCTGACACCAGAGCGATCGCTGAGCTCCATCCTGACTGCATGGTCTGTGAGCTGACAAGTCTGATTGGTACAGGTACGACAGCTGATGAGTCTTACATGAAAGCTACTAACGAGATCGTTAAGAGCGTATCTCCAGAGACCAAGACTTTACAGGCAGCCGGTATTTCGACCGGTGATGATGTATATAAGGCAATCAAATCCGGTGCTGATGCGACCGGCGGAACAAGCGGTATCGTAGCTGCTGATGATCCGATCGCCAAACTTGAAGAAATGTTCGAAGCTCTTGATAGAGCGAGAACTGATTTCTATAGATAATAAGGAGGAAAGTTTAATGAGAAAATTCGTATTATGTTGTGGTTCAGGTATCGTTACTTCAACACATATCAGAAAGAAGATTGAAGAAGAACTTGACAAGAGAGGATACAAAGGCAAATATGCTATCACTCAGTGCCGTGCTTCTGAAGCTGCAACGATGTCTGACGGTCATGATGCCGTAATCTCTACCACTGTTTTAAAGACTAAGTGTGCTTGCCCGATCATCGTCGCAACAGGCTTGCTGATGAACAGAGGAACTCAGGAGATCTACGATCAGATCTGCTCTTACTTCACTGACGAAGACTAATTTCTATTATTTGTTTTATTTCTATGCAATAACCCACACCAGTGGTTATTGATAAATTCAAAACGGAGGGGAAAAATTTATGCAATTTATTTTGAATTTTTTCAGTACTCTGAACTCTCTTGGCGCCGTAGTAGTAATGCCTTTCATCATTGCTATTATGGGTGTCATTATGGGTACAGGAGTAGGTAAGGCTATCCGTGCTGGTTTAACAGTAGGCGTTGGCTTTATCGGTCTGAACCTGGTTACTGGTCTTATGGGAACTTATCTTGCACCAGCTGTTGTTACAATGTGTGAAAGATTTGGTCTCCACCTGAACGTCATCGACGTAGGTTGGCCAGCTGCTGCTGCTATCGCATTCGGTACTCAGGTTGGTTCTTACATCATCCCGGTATGTCTGTTAGTTAACATCGTCATGATCTTAACTGGTACTACTCAGACAATCGACGTTGATATCTGGGACTACTGGCACTTTGCATTCACCGGATCATTAGTTGCTATTGCTACTAATTCAATCGCTTACGGTCTCTTAGCTGCAGTATTCAACATGGTCATCATCATGGTCTTAGGCGACCTGACTGCAAAAGACGTTGAAGATTCATTAGGTTTACCTGGTGTTTCTCTGCCTCACGGCTTCTCAACAGCTTATGCTCCAATCGCTATGGCTCTGAACTGGCTGTTAGACAAGATCCCTGGTGTCAACAAGATCTTCTTCGACCTTGAAAAATTACAGGATAAGATCGGTGTCTTCGGTGAACCAATCCTTGTCGGTACTGTTATCGGTCTGATCATCGGTGTCGCTGCAGGTTTACCTTACAACCAGGTATTAACACTGGCTATCAACATGGGCGCATGCTTAGTCCTGATCCCGAAGATGGCTGCTCTGTTAATGGAAGGCTTAATCCCAATTTCTGATGCTGCTTCTGGATTCATTGAGAAACACTTCTCAGGCCATGGCCAGATGTACATCGGTCTGGATTCAGCTGTTGGTGTTGGTCACCCTCTGACTCTGTCAGTTGCTCTGTTACTTGTTCCGATTTCAGTTCTGCTCGCTGTTGCATTACCAGGCAACCAGTTCATGCCGTTTGCTGACCTGGCCGTTATTCCTTGGATGTTCGTTCTGATCACTCCAGTTGTTAAGGGCAATGGTTTCAGAGCTCTGGTTATCGGTGTTGTAGTATTAATTGCTGCATTCTACATTGGTACAGACCTGGCTCCTTCTATCACAATCGCTGCTGAACAGGCTAAGTTCGACTTCACTGCCGGAACTCAGATTTCTTCAATCTGTGATGGTGGTAACCCATTAACTTGGGCTATCTACAAGCTGAACACTATCAGCCCGATCGTTGGTATCGCTGTTGTTGGTGCTATCGCTATCGCTTTAGCAGTCTTCAACCGTGCTAGAATCAAGAAGGTCAACGCTGCTGCTGCAGCTGAAGAAGCTTAATTTTTCTAAGCTTATTCATTAAAAGGGGGAAAATCAGCTTTTCCCCCTTATTTTCTTTAAGGAGATCCTATGGAACAGAAAACATACGTCTATCGCGAAACGATCTATCGCCGTAAAGTAAAATTCACCGGAGCCTATGCCGGAGTTATCGGACTGGCATCACTTTTTTATTTCCTTTTCAAAGGTGTCAATTTTCTGCTGATCCCGGTCATGATCGTCTGCCTTTATACCTATTGGGAGACCTATGTTTCACTCAGCAATCCTCAGGAGATCGTCATCGATGACAGAGCGATCATCTTCAGAGGCTGTGGCAAGGAACATACCTGGCTGTGGAAGGATATCTACAGTTTCCGGGTAAAGGAATTCGTTACAGATCGCAAGATCTTCTTACGTATCAATAAGGCTGATATGACGAGAGGACGTTACTGGATCAACTGTTTGTATTTTAATGATACAGATGAACTGTATAATTTTCTGAGAGACAAAGAATATGAACTTCATCCTAATACGATGAAAGCTGTTGCCCGCAGGACCAACGAAGAAGAATTCATCCAACGTCAGAAAGACATTGCTGAAGGTAAAACAGACAGTAATACAGGCAAGAAAAAATACAGAATAAAAGGAAAACTTTAATCAGGAGAATTTATCAATGTTTGAAAAAGAAAAAGCAGATGTTCTAAAAGCGTGTTTAAGAATGGATAAATACGGACTGATCGCATTAAGCGGCGGAAATGTTTCTTTACGTATGCCGGGCGATCTGTTTATCGTTACTCCCAGTGGCATGATCTATGAAGATATGGTCCCTGAAGATATGCTGGTGGTGGATATAGAAGGAAATATCGTTGAAGGTGAAAGAAAAGCCTCTGTAGATACTCTGGCTTTACTATATATATTCAAGCACAGGCCTGACCTTAACTGTGTAATCCATACACATCAGCCTTATGCGACCGGTCTTGGCCTGGTAATGGATGAGATCCCATGCAACCTGACGACTCTTGCCAATGCGACACAGGGTCCGGTAAAGGTTGCACCTTACTCTTCTGCAGCTTCGATCCAGATGGGGGTTGAAGCAGTTGAAAATCTGGGAGATCAGCTGGCAGTCGTCCTCAAGCACCATGGTGTCATCGGTGTCGGTAATTCTTTGAAGCAGGCTATGTATTCAGTAGTCTATCTTGAAGAAGCTGCCAAGACGATCTTTATCGGTTATTGTATCGACAAGAATATGCCTCTGTTCTCACAGGAACAGATCGATCGTGCAGTCAGAGTGTTCAAATACTATGGACAGGAAACCGGTGAACTTCCGGAAGATTTACGATATTAATTAAGGAGATGAAAAATGGCTGTATACAAAGAACAGATTGAAGGACTTATGTCCAAAGGTGGCACACCGACTTACATCAACATCACAAAAGAAGTAAATGAGATCATTGCCCGTAGTGGCATCAAAGACGGTATCTGCTGTGTTATTTCACCGCATACCACATGTGGTGTCTTCTTTGAGGAATTTACTCATGACCTTATGCCTGACGGCAAAGAATTCCTGCAGCAGGATCTGGATAATTGTCTGGAAAAGATCATTCCGGAACAGCACAGCTGGGGCACTTATTACTATCCGGGTGTAAAACACTTTGAAGATGTGGAATCATGGCCTGATGCGGAGAAGTATCTGCCTAACGGTGACAGAACCGCATTATACAACTGTGATGCTCACTTAAGAGCAACGATCATCGGATCGAGCGTTACTTTTGAAGTAGATAACGGAAAGCTCGGTGTAGGTACAACTGGTTATGTTTATTTCGTTGATTACGACCGTACACGTTCTAGAAGCAGACGCTGCAAGGTCGTCATTATAGGCGAATAATGAAGATGGTTTATGACCATCTTTTTTGAAGAAAGGGGCAAACAATGGTTTACAGAGAAGAAATACAGAATATTCAGTCGAAAGGCGGATCTCCGACATACGTGAATATCACGGATGAAGTAAGAAAGATCATTGAAAAAAGCGGAATTAAGGAAGGTGTCGTTCATGTCATCTCTCCTCATACGACCTGTTCAGTCTTCTTTGAAGAGTTCGTTCATGACCGTATGCCTGACGGTAAGGAATTCCTGCTGCAGGATCTGGACAACTGTCTGAAGAAGATAATTCCTGATCAGACTGCCTGGGGACAGTATTATTATCCGGGAACGATGCATTTTGAAGATGTCGAGACCTGGCCTGATTATCTTAAATATCTTCCAAGCGGGACTAGAGAAGAACTGATGAATGCTGATGCGCATCTGAGATCGACGATCCTGGGCAGTTCAGCGACATTTGCTCTGGAAGAAGGCAAGCTGGCGACCGGTAAGACCGGATACATCTATTTTGTCGATTTTGACCGTACCCATCCGAGGAGCAGACGCTGTAAAGTTGTTGTAATGGGAGAATAAGGATGAAGCTAGGTATTGTCGGTGCAGGTCTGATCGTACATACATTATTACAGTTCATTCATGAAGTCGATGTAGAACTGGTGGCGATCTCGGCTCTGCCTTCTGATCTTGAAGTACTTAACGAACTGCAGCAGAAGCATGGTTTTCGTTATGTCTATACTGATTTTGATGAAATGCTCAAAAATGACGAGATCGATACCGTTTATCTTGGCGTAAATAACCAGATGCATTATCTGTTCGGTAAGAAGACGCTTGAAGCCGGTAAGCATCTCATCATGGAGAAACCTTTCACATCGAACTATGAACAGGCCTGTGTGCTAAAAAGGATAGCAGATAAAAAACATCTGATGATCTTTGAGGCTATCTCGACGATACACAATCCTAACTTTAAAAAGATCAGGGAATTGATTCCGACGATTGGCGAAATCAAGATCGTGACTGTGAATTACACTCAGTATTCATCCAGATATGATGCTTTCCTTAAAGGTGAGATCCTGCCGGCATTCGATTATCGCAAGTCCGGCGGTGCATTGATGGATCTTAATATCTATAACATCCATTTCATCATTTCTCTTTTCAATGAGCCTAAGAGCGTAAAATATATCGCCAATATCAAAAACAATATCGATACCTCCGGAATACTGACTATGGAATATGATGATTTTAAATGTGTTTCGATAGCAGCCAAGGATTGCGGTGCACCTTATGTCAACTGTATTCAGGGAAATAAGGGATGTATATATACTTCTTCACCGTTGTTCACACTGACTGATTTCAGCTGGCAGTTGAATAACGAAGAACCTGAGCATTTCGATCTGACCGGCAATGCTCACAGGATGAAACATGAATTCATCGACTTCCTGAAGATGTTCAATGAAAAAGACTATGATTCGATGTCTGAATTGCTCGATCATTCGCTGCGCGTCATGAATGTCGTAACGAAAGCCAGAAAAGATATCGGACTAGTCTTTCCGGATGACGAGAATATTTGATCATGTATCAATAAGAGCTGCGATCCGATATGGATCGCAATTTTAATTTATAATTAAAGTATGGTAAACATCTATCTGCTTAGACACGGAGAAACACTATTCAATCTGAAAGAAAAAGTTCAGGGGTGGAACGATTCGCCACTGACGGAAAAGGGTATATATCAGGCTCGCTGCGCGGGTTATGGAATGAGAGATACTGTTTTCAGTAAAGTTTATGCCGGGGATGTTTTAAGACAGATCGATACCGCAAAGATCTTTATTTCTGAAAACAGGAATCCTTTAGAGATAATACCTGATCCACATTTCCGTGAAATGTGCTACGGGAAATATGAAGGCGGAACATATAGAGAGATGCTGGGACCGTTATTTGAGCTTAATGGTGCAGAATATGGCGGATATGAAGGCCTGTATCATTTTTACAATGATATAGAGATCGCCAGACTGCTGGAAGAACGTGATGAGACAGGTGTCTTTGAAGGTGTAGAAAGAGTCTGGAAGAGGTTCTCAGAAGGGATTGAAATGATCTGCAACAGCGATGAAGGGAATGTACTGGTCTCAACTTCCAGTTTTGCGATCGCTGCTGTCATCTATAAGCTGTTTCCGGCCTTTAAACAGCCATCTCTGGTGGCAAATGCAGCGATAACGGTTATCACATATGATGAAGGATTTAAGCTCTCAGATTACAATAATACGAGCTACAGAGAAGCCGGAGAAAAACACTTCGGATTATAACAGGATATTATTTATTATTCTTACCGGAGCCGATCTTTGATTCGGTTCCGTTTTTAATACGTTCGATATTGGCCCGATGTCTGTAGATAACGAATAATGCTAAAGCACCGACAAGCAGTCCGATCTGTTTATCAATAAAAAGGAAAATAATGACTGCGGCAGATGATACACCGCACATTGAAGATAGAGATACCATACGGGATATGGCTAAAACGATAAAGAAAACGATGATCGGTAAAAAGAATGTCAGAAAGTATTCATGTGTCACGTAAACGGCCAGACCGAGCAGATATCCGTAGGCACAGGCGACTGCTTTGCCACCTTTGAACTGAGCAAAGACAGGAAAACAATGGCCGATACATACGGCCAGACCGCAGTACTGTTCGATTCCCGGAGAGATGAAATGGATCAGAGTCATGACGATGAATGCCTTAAGGGCATCCAGAACGATCACCAGCATGCCTACAGGTGTTCCAAAGACCCGGCCGGCATTTGTGCCGCCCAGATTTCCTGATCCGTATTCGCGGATATCTTTATGATAGAATACTTTTCCGATGACCAGACCCCATGGAATAGAACCGATGAGATAAGCAATAAGCACCCACATGACAACACTAATCATTTTGTTTTCCTTCTTTTTACACAGTGATTATAACACAGGTGTACTTATGTTATAATTTTATAGGTTATGGCAGCAAAATATGATGACAGCAGTATAGAAATATTGGAAGGTCTTGAGGCCGTCAGGAAAAGACCGGGCATGTATATCGGCTCTGTCGATTCAAGAGGTCTGCACCATCTGGTATGGGAGATCGTCGATAATGCGATCGATGAAGCTATAAACGGTTACGGTGATGAGATAATCATCGAGATCAATAAAGACGGTTCATGTACAGTCACGGATTACGGCCGCGGTATGCCTGTCGGGATGCATAAATCAGGCAAGAATACTCTGCAGGTCATTTTTACTGTGCTTCATGCCGGTGGAAAATTCTCTGATCAGGGAGGATATAAGACTGCCGGTGGACTACACGGTGTAGGCGCGTCTGTCGTTAACGCTCTTTCTTCATGGGTCGAAGTTGAAGTATGCCGTGATAAGAAGCGTTATTTCATGCGTTTTGAAAACGGCGGAAAGAAAGTTTCGAAGTTGGAAGTGATCGGTACGACCAACAGGACCGGTTCTAAAGTAACTTTCATGCCTGACAAGAAGATCTTCCAGACGACGACATTCAATTTTCAGACGATCGTAGACAGAGCTCAGGAAGAAGCTTTCCTTTTGAAGAATGTCAAGCTGGTCGTAAAAGATAACCGTACCAATGAAGTTGAAGAATTTCTATACAATGACGGTCTTAAAGCCTTTATGGAATATCTTCATGAAGACAAGGATGTCTTACATGATACGGTCTGTTTCTCCGGTGAAAAAGAGGGTATAAATGTCGATATCGCTTTCCAATATACGGACGGATATCAGGAAAATACTTTTTCCTATGTCAATCTGGTCAGGACCGGAGACGGTGGAACTCATGAGATAGGTTATAAGAGTGCTTTTACCAAAGTAATAAACGAGTATGCCAGAGAAGTCGGACTGCTGAAGGAAAAGGATAAGAATTTCGAAGGAAGCGATGTCCGTGAAGGTCTTACTTCGATCATTTCGATCGCTGTCCCTGAATCAAAACTGCAGTTTGAAGGTCAGACCAAAGGCAAGCTGGGAACACCGGAAGCCAAGACAGCGGTAGATGGTGTCGTATCCGAACAGTTGAATTATTATCTCCACGAGAATAAAGAAACCGCTATCCAGCTGATCAAAAAGATCCAGAGAGCCTCTCTGGCCAGAGAAGCAGCGCGTAAGGCCAAAGATGAGGCTCGTTCAGGCAAGAAGTCTTCAACCAAGGCCAAGGAGATCTTGAGCGGTAAGCTAGCTCCGGCTCAGTCAAGAGATTCTTCAAAACTGGAGCTTTTCCTCGTTGAGGGCGATTCAGCCGGCGGATCAGCCAAAAAGTGCCGTGATTCATCATTCCAGGCCATCCTTCCTTTAAGAGGTAAGGTGCTCAATACTGAAAGAGCGGCTGTAAGTGAGATCGAGAAGAACGAAGAACTCAATACCATCATCCACTGTATCGGTGCCGGTGTCGGACCGCATTTCAATATCGATGATATCCATTACGATAAAGTAGTCATCATGACCGATGCGGATACTGACGGTGCACACATCCAGGTCCTGCTTCTGACTTTCTTCTATCGTTTCATGCGTGAACTGATCGAAACAGGTCATGTCTATATCGCCATGCCTCCGCTCTACGGGATCATGAAGAATAAGGAGAGGATCTATCTTTATTCTGACGAAGAGCTCAATGAGATCAAAAAAGAGATGGGTGAGAAACTGGATATCCAGCGTTATAAAGGTCTGGGTGAGATGGATGCCGATCAGCTTTGGGATACTACGATGGATCCGGCGAGAAGAACACTGATCCAGGTGTCGATCGAAGATGCCGCACTGTGCGAAAGAAGGATATCAGTCCTGATGGGCAACAATGCGGAAGTAAGAAGAAAATGGATCGATGACAATATCGATTTTACCCTTGAAGAAGATTATCGAGTAACAAGAAATGGCTAAGAGAAAGAAAGAAGAGATCAAAGAGAGTTTTCTGAATGAAACACTGGACGATATCATGTCCGATCGTTTTGGCAGTTATTCGAAATATATCATTCAGGAAAGAGCTCTTCCTGATGCCAGAGACGGCTTGAAACCGGTCCAGAGAAGGATACTGTATTCCATGTATATTGACGGGAATACTTTTGATAAACCGCACCGCAAGTCTGCGAAGACAGTAGGAAGCGTCATGGGAACGTTCCATCCGCACGGTGATTCATCTATTTATGAAGCGATGGTCAGAATGTCCCAGGACTGGAAGATCAATATACCTCTTATCGATATGCACGGAAACAACGGCTCGATCGATGATGATCCGCCGGCTGCCATGCGTTATACTGAAGCCCGTCTGGCAAAGAACGCTGATCTTTTACTTGATGATATCGGCTATGAATCAGTAGCGATGACCAATAACTACGATGATACGCATCTGGAGCCGACAGTGCTTCCGGCAAGATATCCGGTTTTATTGGTAAACGGATCGACTGGAATCGCTTCCGGTTATGCGACGAATATCGCTCCGCACAATATCAATGAAGTAGTTGATGCGACAATTCACAGACTGATGAATCCTGACTGTTCTCTGGATGAACTTATGGAATATATCAAAGGTCCGGATTTTCCGACCGGCGGTATCGTTCAGGGCAAGAAACAGATCAGAGAGATCTTTGAAACCGGCAGAGGCAAAGTCGTCGTACGCAGCCTCTGTGAAATAGTAGAAGCCAAAACTGGCTCGCAGATAGTCATCAGCGAGATCCCTTATGAAGTGATCAAATCTCAGCTTGTAAAGAAGATCTCAGATATCTCTTTATCAAAAGAGATCGACGGTATCGTCGATGTCAGAGATGAATCAGGACGTAACGGCTTAAGGATCGTCGTTGAATGCAAGAAAGATGCCAACTGTGAACAGATCCTCAATTATCTGTACAAGAATACCGATCTGCAGATCAATTATTCATACAATAACGTAGCGATAGTCAATCATAAGCCGGTGCTTATGTCTTTAAGCGATGCCATAGATGCTTTTATAGAGCACAGAAGAAGCGTTGTACTCAACAGATCAAAATATCTGCGGGACAAGAAAAAAGCTCGTCTGCATATCATTGAAGGTCTTATAAAGGCTATTTCGATCCTTGATGATGTGATCGCACTGATCAGAAAATCAAAAGATAAGCGTGATGCCAAGGACAAACTGATCGAAGCATTCCTCTTTACTGAAGAACAGGCTGAAGCGATCGTTTCTTTGAGGCTTTACCGACTTTCATCAACTGATATAAAAGTTCTTAAGGATGAGAACAAAACGCTTAATATCGAGATCAATGAGCTTAATTCTATAATCAAATCAAAAGAAGTTTTAGATTCAGTACTCATTAGAGAACTGAAAGAAGTAAATGAACTGGAAATATGTTCGCGTCGTACCAAGATCGAAGATGAAGTCGAAGAGATCGTCGTTGACAAACTGGCAATGGTCCCGAATGAACCTTGTTATATCTCGGTATCACGTGACGGATATCTTAAACGTTTTTCAGAGCGTGCTTTCAATTCCAATCTCAATCAGATCCCATCGGTGAAGGACGGAGATGCTTTGATCGGCATCAAGCCTTGTGATACGCTCGATACTTTACTGCTTTTCACCAGCAAAGGCGCATATGTCTACCTGCCAGTCTACAGGATCGATGAATGCAAGTTCAAAGATATGGGTAAACACGTTTCACACTATATCAAGATGGAAGGAATGGAAAAGATCGTCGGTGCAGCGGTAGTCAAGAATTTTGATACGTTTGCTTTTGTGGTTACAGCTACGAAGAACGGCATGATCAAGAAGACTTCGATCCCGCGCATGAATGTGGAGAGATATTCAAAAGCACTGACATGCATGAAGCTGAAAGCTGATGATGAGATGGTATCGGCTTGTGTTTGCTACGAAGACGATGATCTAATCCTGATCTCCAAAGAGGGTTACTGCAACTATTATTCCAGTGAGATAATCGCTGATCTGGCTCCTAGAGCTCAGGGTGTTATCGGCATGAATGTGAAGAATGATGAACTGGCTGCTGTCGTTGCTGATCATCATGACGGCAAGGAACTGCTGATCTGCTCTGACAAAGGTGGTTTCAAAAGGATCCATATCGCGAACATGGACATGACATCCCGTAATACGAAGGGTTATCGTCTGTTCAAACAGATCAAATCAAATCCGCATGCGATCACAAATGCAGCTATGGTATCAAGCTATAACAGTCTATATATCAGTGACGGTTCAGACATAAATGAAATAACCGTTTCAGAGATCCCGTTCATGGAACTGGAACAGTCTTTCTCTACTCCTTTAAGTCTTGATGAAGGTTTCTTCTTCGTCCGTAAAGATATGTCTGATATCACTGATGTTGAGATAGTTGATATTCCGGAAGGGTATTACATAAGCGATCAGGAAGAGGAACAGACATCACTGTTTGATTGATATGGCATTATTCCGTCCGAAAATGAAATTGGATATTTTTACCGATCTGGATATGAAGGCTCTTCGGGAGCAGGGTTTTGATACGATCCTGCTGGATGTCGATAATACTATAGCCGTACCGAATACCGGAAGCTGTGATGAAAGAGCTGCCGAATTCATCAATAAACTGAAAGAGCACGGTTTTAAAGTCATAATCTTTTCCAACAATTCCGAAAGAAGGGTAAAAATGTTCATTGGAGATTATGATTTTGATTATGTTTATCTGGCAATGAAGCCATTACCTTTCGCATATCGCAAAGCTGCCCGTAAGGCCGGCTCAGTACCGGAAAGAACGATCGTTCTGGGCGATCAGCTCATCACCGATATACTCGGTGCCAACCTGAGCGGATGCTACGGTATCTATACGAAACAGCTGCAGGAAAAAGATTCACGCATGACGGCCTTCAACCGCCGTTTTGAAAAACTCATCTGGAGATATTTACTTCATGAAAAAATGTAAGGGATGCGGTGTTACATTACAGACGATCGATAGGGAAGGCGTCGGTTATGTTCCTGATCTTGAACAGGATTACTGCCAGCGTTGTTTTCGTCTTTCTCACTATGGTGATACTACATACTTCAAGACCAATTATGTAAGTAACGAAAAGATCCTGGATATCTACCGACGCTATGTGAATTCTTTGTTTGTCGTCATCGTTGATATCATCGATGCGTTTGTACTGAAACAGGACGACTTGCTGGATATTTTCAGAGATCATGATGTCCTGCTGATCATAAATAAAACTGATATTCTGCCGGAAAATGTCGATGACGGCAAGATTAACCGGATCTTTTCAAAGATGCTGTTTGAACTAAACAAAAAGTATCCGAATATAAAATCAGCGATCCTTTCAAACAAGTTTGAAACTCATTTCAACGATCAGTTCTTTTCGATCCTTGATGAAATGAAAGTACGCAATGTCGTATTTGCCGGAAGAGCCAATGCCGGAAAATCATCGCTGATCAACAAACTGATCCGCAATAATCCGCTGACGACTTCCATGTATCCGGGTACGACACTTGAAGAAGTGGAGATCATGTATAAGGATTATCGTTTCATTGATACACCGGGCCTGGTCGATGTAAACAATTATGCGACTTATCTGAATACGGAAAAATACCGTCTTTCAAAGATCAGCAAGATGATAAAGCCGCAGATCTTTCAGCTTCATGAACCGCAGTCTTATTTCTATGACGGACTGTTAAGAGTCGATATCGTTCCAAAGGATAAAGCAAGTGTTGCTTTCTATATCTGCAATGAAAACAAGATCCATCGGACGAAGTATGAAAACGGTGATGATTATTATCAGAAACATTACTGTGAATTCGTACTGAGAGTAAAGCCGCTCGGTATAACTGACTACAGTATTACCGACAGCAAGCTGTTTGTGATCAAAGGTCTTGGCATGGTCAAGATAAGTGGTGAATGTTTGGTCTATATTCATTCACTGGCAAATGCGAAATTATATGAAAGTGAGGTGGAGATCTGATGCTGACAGGAAAACAGAAAAGATATCTGCGGTCACTGGCCGTAAATGAAAAAGCGATATTTCAGATCGGCAAGGAAGGTTTAAGCTCCAATCTGTATAATTCGATAAAAGAAGCTATCAAAGCCAGAGAACTGCTTAAAATATCCGTTCTTAAAAGCTGTGATCTGGAAATGAATGAGATAGTTGTGGAAGTCTGTGCCAATACCGGTGCAGAACTTGTCCAGACGATCGGTAAGACTTTCGTGATCTATAAACCATCTAAAGAAAGATTGATCAAGCTGCCATGAATATGGATCAAATAACTTTCGACAATTTCATGTCTCTTGATTCCAAATGCCGGAAGATCATTCTCAATGATCCCGAGCTGTTGAAAGAAATGGTCAGAAAGAATATCAAACCGAAAAGATATGCTCATTCGCTTTCGGTAGCTGAAGTATCTAAGAAACTGGCTTTATGTCATCGTGTTGAACCTGATAAAGCTTATATGGCAGGTTTACTTCATGATGTATGCAAGTTTCCTGACAGTGACGAAAGCAAAATACTTGAAGAATATCTTAAATACTATGATCCTGATAAACTGAACGGTGTTTACGGTGCTTATCACAGCTGGGTAGCTCCGTATTATTTAAGAGAAAAGTGTAATTATCACGATTCCGATATCTTAAATGCCATATATAATCATACGATCTGTACAAGCAGGGACAGACTGTCTTTGATTCTCTATATTGCTGATAAAAGAGAACCGTTAAGGAATATCGAAGATGATATCTTAAAGATAGCCGAAAAAGATCTGCATAAAGCATTCAGCTTGCTGGAAGAGAATGTAAAGAGGTATATAAAAGAAGTAAAGAATGAAAGATTTGTTGAAAACAGCTTATGATGCCATGGATGAGAAACTGACTGATGATCTCGTAGTTATAGATTTTCGGCAGCATTCACCTTTTATCGATTATTTTGTGATCGGAACAGCGAGGAACTACAGGATGGCCCGTTCGATAATCGAAAATGTAGAAGATAAAGCCTCTGAAGCCGGTTTTGAAATAAAGAAGGTCTATGCCGAAAGTACGACCAGATGGCTGATGATCGATATCGGTGAAGTCGTATGTCATGTGTTTTACGACGGAGAAAGAGAATTATATAATCTTGAGGGATTATGGAAGGATCTGCCAACAGTAAAAATGTAAGCAATTATGAAATGCTTGCGCAGTATTATGATGAGCTTCTTCAGGACGAAGAAGCTTTATCGTTGTGGCTGAAATACATTGAAGAGGAAAAATTCAGTTCAGTACTGGAACTTGCTTCAGGATCGGGAGTCATGGCCGGCATCCTGCAGAAAAAAGGCTACGACATCATCGCATCAGATATCAGTGAAGCCATGAAAGAAGCCGCCAGAGAAAACTACAGCGGTGAATATCTGAACCTGAATATGACAGATTATGATCTGAACAGAAAGTTCGATCTTATCCTGTGTATCTGTGATTCAATCAACTATCTGTACGAAGAAGAGCTTGATGATTTCTTTGCTTGTGCAGCGAGACATCTGAATAAGAACGGCAGGCTGATATTCGATATGCATCATCAGGAGAGGCTGAATGAATTCAAAGAGCAGTATATCGAAGAAGGGTTTGTGAAGGACATACCTTATCAGTGGACGATAAGTTCAGATGATTTTGACCGTACAGTCAGTGAACATTTTACGTTTTATACAAAAGATGGTATGATACAGGAACATCACACACAGAATGTTTTCGATCCTGAATGTGTAAAAGTGAAAATGGATAAGTATTTCAGAGTCAGATCGATAGACGATTTTGTAGAAGATGAAAAGATACTGATGGTGGGGTATTTGAAATGATCGTTGTCTTATGCGCAATGAAACAGGAAAGAGATGCTTTGCTGAAACTGATGAGTGACGTAAAGGCAAAGAAAAATAAGAAAGTCAGAGTCCTTGATACAGAACTGAACAATACTTTTTTTGTCGGCAAGATAGGCAATAAAGATGTTGCTGTCAGCAAGACCGGCATTGGACAGGTCTATGCGACGATATCAACTGTTCTGGCTATTCAGAAGTTTAAGCCTGAACTGATTATAAATCTCGGATGTGCAGGTTCGCTGAATGATGAAGTAAAGATTGGAGATGTCGTCGTAGCCGAAAAGGTGGCTGACTGGCGCTTCGATGCGATCGACTGGCCAAGAGGCTTTGATTCGCAATATACGGCTTTCCTGTGCGATAAAAAGACGATCAGGATCATGAAGAAGCTTCATTTGGATACGAAGATCCACTATGGCGGAATAGTGAGTGCCAACGAATTCATCTATAAAAAATCGCAGAATAACGATATAAAGAAACACTTTCCTGAAGCATTATGCGGTGAAATGGAAGGATCGGCGATCGCCAATACCTGTTTCGCTCTGGGCGTAAACTGTTCAGTGATCAGATCGATATCTGACGATACGCTGGTAAATAAAAACTATCATGCTTATTATTTCAATCTGGATAAAGTGTGTGAAACAGCCGCAGAGATTGCTGCTGAAATTATAAGGAAGTATTAAATGAAAAAGTGGTATCAGGAATCATATTTTGACCGTAAAAACTGGATCTTGGAGAATTTTGACAAGCTTAATCTCAACAGTGATGAGACGCTTCTGATCCTGCTTATCGATCTGTGCAAAACCAACAGAAAGTCAGTTACATATGATTATCTTATAAGCAAGCTGCATAAGACATCAAAACAGATCGATGTAATCATCGCCGGGCTTGTGAACAAGCATTATCTGAAGATCACAAACAATGCAAAAGGACTTGTATTTGATATCGACGGTATATTTGAATTCGATCCGCAGCGTTATGAGATCGCTGAAAACAAAGATCTCTATGACATGGTATCAGATACATTCGGTAAGCCTTTATCACCGCTTGAGCTGCAGAAAATGAATGATCTGATCAGCGAATACGGTCAGAAACCGTTCATAGAAGCATTAAGGATCGCAGAAGCAAGAAGAAAACTTAAGATGGCATATATCGAGGGCGTCTTACGCAATGAAAAGAAGTAAACAGATCATTGATGGACTTAATGATCTTTTTCCTGATGCTCAATGTGAACTGAAACACCGTAATGATTTTGAACTGCTGATCGCAGTCGTCCTTTCGGCCCAGACGACCGATGAAAGAGTGAACAGTGTTACTCCCGAACTTTTTAGAAAATTTCCTTCTGCCAGAAAGCTTTCAAAAGCTGATCTTAAAGATGTGGAAAGAATAATAAAGCCTATCGGTCTTTATCACAATAAAGCGATTAATATAATAAAACTCTCTAAAGAGCTTGAAGAAAACTATCAGGGAGAGGTTCCTAACGACAGAAAAGAACTTGAGTCTTTACCTGGCGTAGGACGAAAAACAGCCAATGTAATCCTGAACAACTGTTTTGATGTTCCGGCTTTTGCGGTCGATACCCATGTCTCCAGAGTCTCTAAAAGACTGGGGATCGCTGAAGCTGACGATGATGTAAGTGCAATAGAAGAAAAACTGATGAATTACTTTCCGGAAGAATGCTGGGGAAAGCTTCATCATCAGTTCATATTTTTCGGACGATATAAGTGTAAAGCTGCCAGACCGGACTGTACTGACTGTCCTTTCAGCAGCTTCTGCAATCACTTGGCGTGATAGAGTTTTTTGGTCTGATATATCGGATCCATAGTCAGGTGCATACCTAACTTCTTGAATACATTGACATCTACTTCGGAAAGGATGACCGTCGAATGAACATCGCAGTCATCAAGCTTTTCCAGTGCTTTCAGAGCCTTATCACAGATATCCGAGGTGATCGAATCGACTGCGAGTGCGATGAGGACTTCATCGGTATGCAGACGCGGATTGTGACCTTTAAGATATTTTGTCTTAAGTTCCTGGATCGGTGTCAGGACTTTTTCCGAAAGCAGGTGGATATCAGGTATATCACCGGCGATCTTGGCTGCATTCAGTAAAGCTGCAGCTGCCGCACCCATGAGTTTGGATGTCTTTCCGGTAATGATCTGTCCGTTATATTCGATCGCAACAGCCGGTTCTTTAGTCTTGGCAGCCAGTTCGTTGGCTTTTACTGCAACGGTCCTGTCAGCCTTGGTGACCCCGACTTTGTTCATGATCGTTTCCATCTTGAAGAGGACATCTTCAGGAAGGGCATCTCTTCTGACATCGATCTCAGTATTATAGTAACGGCGGATGATCTCATCTTTAGCTGCTTTCTGGCATACTTCATCATCGGAAATGCAGTCGCCGACCATATTTACTCCCATGTCAGTAGGAGATTTATAGATCTGTCTGCCCATGATCCTCTTGAGCAGGTCATTGAGGACAGGGAAGACTTCGACATCACGGTTGTAATTGACCGCAATGGAATTATAAGCTTCAAGATGGAACGGGTCGATCATATTGACGTCAGAAAGATCGACAGTCGCTGCTTCATAGGCCAGATTGACTGGATGATTGAGCGGCAGGTTCCAGATCGGGAAAGTCTCGAATTTGGCATAGCCGGATTTAAGTCCGCGCTTATTATCGTGGTACATCTGAGAAAGACAGGTCGCCATTTTGCCTGAACCTGGTCCAGGAGCAGTGACAACGATGATCTCACGACTCGTTTCCAGATATTCGTTCTTTCCAAAACCGATGTCTGATAAGATCAGATCGATGTTGTTAGGATAATTATCGATAGCGTAGTGATATGCTACTTTGATCTTGGATTTCTCCAGATTCTTTCTTAGTTTTATGGCTTCACTCTGCTTGTTGAAATGAGTGATGACGACTCCGCCGATCTGCAGTTCTACTGCCGTAAATGAATCGATGAGACGCAAAAGATCCTGGGAATAGGTTATCCCGAGATCGAAACGCATCTTGTTTTTTTCGATGTCATTGGCATTGATGACCAGGACCATCTCCACTTTTTCTTTCAGATTGAGCAGCATTTTGATCTTGGTATCAGGTTCAAAACCCGGAAGAACACGTGAAGCATGGAAATCATCGAAAAGTTTACCGCCGAATTCCAGATAAAGCTTATTGAAGCGGGAAACTCTCTTTTTGATATTCTGAGACTGCAGTTTAAGATACTTGGCGTTATCGAATCCTATCTGTTTCATACTTAATTAGTATAATATATAACTTATCCGTTTTTTCACGTTTTTTTTAAGAAAAAGAACAATTGTTTAATCTGCTAAAATGGTATTAGATGAACAAAGAACAGTTTTATAATGATTATCCTTTACGTAAGCCTGATTCCTGCAAGTTCGATAATGGCAGGGTCCTGTTTGTTTCCGGATCTTACGGTATGGCCGGAGCGGCGATCCTGAATCTGCTGGGAGTCAGATGTACAGGTGCTTCATATATCCATTCAGTAGTTCCAAAAGATATCTATCCCATCGTTGCTTCAAACGAGCCGACTGTTGTATATCATCCTGACAGTCTTGATGATGAAAAACACCTGAAAAAACTGGGATTGATTTTGAAAGTAGATTCCATAGGGATCGGATCTGGTTTAAATAATCATCCTTACAGAATGAACTATCTGCGCTATATTCTGGAAGAAGCAGATGTTCCGATCATTGCTGACGCCTGTGCGATCGATCTGCTTAAAGATGATCCGACAATGTTTGAACTGAATAAGAAGCTCATAATAACTCCGCATCTTGGTGAATTTATGCGTCTGAGCGGTCTGAATAAAGAAAAAATAAACAATGACCGGGAAAATATCGCATCCTCCTTTGCAAGAGAAAAGAACGTCATCCTTGTTCTGAAAGGACCAAAGACGATCGTTTGTTCTCCCGAAGGTAAAATATATCGCAATAATAGTGGAAATGAAGCTCTGGCCAGAGCGGGAAGCGGTGATATACTGACCGGAATGATAAGCGGGCTATGTTCTCTTTATGATGATATTTTTCAGGCTGTCTGTGATGCCGTATGGCTGCATGGGTATCTGTGTGATAAGGCCTGTGAAGAGCACTCCAGAGAAGTATTCGATCTGATGAAATATAATGAGTATGCAGACCATTTCTTTCTGGAAATGGATAAAAGCCGATCAGAGGGAGGTATCTGATGTATCTGATAGAAGACAAGAAAAGACTTAATCCGACCGTTACCCAGATGGATATCGTGGCTCCTTTGATCGCAAAAAAAGCACGTCCAGGACAGTTTATCATTCTCAGAGTCGATGAAGAGGGAGAAAGGATACCTTTGACGATCGCCGGATGTGATCCTTTAAAAGGCACGGTAAAGATAATCTTTCAGATCGTCGGATCGACGACTCTGAAACTGGATAAAAAAGAAAAAGGTGAATACATTGAAGACTTTGTTGGGCCTTTAGGTGTGGCTACAGAAACCAATAATATTAAGAAAGTATGCATTATCGGTGGAGGAGTCGGTTGTGCAATAGCTTTACCGATCGCTGAGGAATTCCATCGTCTGAATGCAGAAGTAACAACGATAATCGGTTTTCGCAATAAAGATCTGGTCATTCTGGAAGATGAATTCCGTAACTGTTCAGACCGAATGATCCTGATGACGGATGACGGTTCTTACGGTGAAAAAGGCAATGTCACTGTACCTTTGAAGGAAATGCTTGAGAAAGGTGAAATGCCGGATCGTATCTTTGCGATCGGACCGCTTGTAATGATGAAATTCACTACTCTGACTGCAAAACCTTTCAATGTACCTGTAACTGTCTCGATGAATCCGATCATGATAGACGGGACCGGAATGTGCGGATGTTGCAGACTCACGCTGGATCAGGACGGTAAAAAGATAATTAAATTTGCCTGTATCGATGGTCCTGATTTCAATGGTTATGAAGTCGATTTTGATGAAGTGATGTCCCGTAACAGGATGTATGACGAATTTGAAAGACATGCTTATGAAAAGACCTGTAATCTTTTCAAACAGGAGGTCTAATGATGACAGTAATCGAAAAAAGGACTCCCATGATTATTCAGGATGCTGATGAAAGGATCCACAATTTCAGTGAAGTTGCTTTGGGATATGATGAAGAAAGTGCTTTAAAAGAGGCTCATAGATGTCTTCACTGTGTGAATCATCCCTGTATCTCAGGATGCCCGGTAAATATCCGTATTCCTGATTTTATCGAAAAGATCAAGAATGGTGAATTTGAAGAAGCGTATAAGATCATCTCTGAATCTTCTTCTTTACCCGCGATCTGCGGAAGGGTTTGTCCGCAGGAAAAACAGTGTGAAGCCAACTGCACGCTTGGCATACGTTATGAACCTGTGGCGATTGGCAGACTGGAGAGATTCGTCGCTGATCTGCATAATCGGAATGACTCAAATAATACCATAAAAAGAGAATTCAATGATCACAGTGTAGCAATAGTAGGATCAGGACCAAGCGGACTTGCATGTGCTGGTGATCTGATCAGAAAGGGATATAAAGTCACCATTTTTGAAGCTCTACATACTCCTGGTGGTGTTCTTGTCTATGGCATCCCTGAATTCCGTTTACCTAAAGAAATAGTCAAAAAAGAGATAGATAATCTGCAAAGAATGGGTGTTGAGATCAGGACTGATATCGTCATCGGAAAGACATTGACGATCGATGAGCTTTGTGAGATGGGTTTTGAAGCCGTATTTGTGGGATCGGGTGCAGGTTTACCCAGATTCATGAATATACCGGGAGAATCACTGAAAGGTGTCTATTCGGCCAATGAATTTCTGACCAGGACCAATCTGATGAAAGCGTATAAAGAGGATTCAGATACACCGATCATGAAAGGTGGTGTCGTTACCGTAGTAGGCGGTGGCAATGTCGCGATGGATGCGGCCAGAACAGCCTTGAGACTGAATGCCGAGAAAGTATATATAGTCTATCGCCGCTCCGAAAATGAACTTCCTGCCCGTAAAGAAGAGATCGAACATGCCAAAGAAGAAGGTGTAGAATTCAAACTGCTCAATAATCCGGTAGAAATAATCGGCTGCAGCGATACTGAAGATCCTGGATATGGCTTTGTCAAAGGCATAAAATGCGTAAAAATGGAGCTTGGTGAAGCAGATGAATCAGGCCGGAGAAGTCCTGTGGAAATACCGGGCAGTGAATATATCATCGATACAGATACTGTCATCATGGCGATCGGAAATACCCCGAATCCGCTGATCAGGAACAGTACAGAAGGCCTTGAGACCAATAAAATGGGCGGATTGATCATCAATGAAGACGGTATGACTTCAAAAGAAGGCGTTTTTGCCGGCGGCGATGCCGTAACAGGTGCAGCTACAGTTATTTCAGCTATGGGAGCAGGAAAAAAAGCGGTTGAAGGTATAGATAAATATCTGCGAAACAGATAATCATTTCATACAAGGAATAAGGCTCTTTTTCTATTTACTAATAGGGATATCGGTATGTTATAATTTTGATAGAAATTTCATGATTTTTAATCATGTTTTGTAATCGAGTGATAGGAGGATAAATGTAATGGCTCATTTACAAGAAGCAGCTGTTAAACAGATCAAAGAGATCTGTGATCGTTACAAAAACGAAGAAACTCCACTCATGATGATCCTTTCTGATATTCAGAAGGAATATGGTTATATTCCTCTTGAAGTTCAGGAACTGGTATCAGAAGAAACGGGTATCTCAGTTGCAGAAATCTACGGCGTAGTTACTTTTTATTCATTCTTTTCTTTGAAACCAAAAGGAAAGTATGTAGTAGGATGCTGTCTTGGTACAGCATGTTACGTAAAAGGTGCACAGCAGGTAATCGACAAGTTCTCAGAGATTCTGGGAATCAAACCGGGTGAAACTTCAGAAGACGGACTGTTTACACTTGATGCTCTCAGATGCATCGGTGCATGCGGTATTGCTCCGGCAGTTCAGATCAATGGAACAGTTTACCCTAAGATGTCTGTTGACCAGGTTGCTCCTTTGATCAGCAAGTATAAGGACGGAGGTGCTGCATAATGTCAGAAATGATCCGCACTTTTGAAGAACTGAGTGAAAAACAGGCTTTATGTACCAAATGCATGGAAGACAAGATCGCCGGCAACGACGGCAAGCGTCATATCGTATTATGCGGTGGTACAGGATGTCTTTCTTCTCATTCTGCAGAGATCAGAGAAAAATTTGTTGAAGTTATCAAGGCAGCTGGTCTTGATGACAAAGTGACAGTAAACCAGGTCGGTTGCTTCGGTTTCTGTTCACAGGGACCTTTCGTAAAGATCTATCCTGAAGATACTCTTTACAAGATGGTCAAACTGGAAGATGTTGAAGAGATCGTTGAAAAGGATCTCAAGAACAACGAAATAGTTGAACGTCTTCTTTATGTCGATCCTCAGACAAATCAGAAGGTTACAAAACAGGATGATATCGAATTCTATAAGAAGCAGATGAGGATCGCCTTACACGGATGTGGTGTCATCGATCCGGAAAACATCGATGAAGCTTTAGGTGAAGGCGCATTCGTCGGTCTGGCAAAAGCTCTGAAGATGGACCGCAAGGAAGTCATTCAGGAAGTCCTTGATTCAGGTCTTAGAGGCAGAGGCGGTGCCGGATTCCCGACCGGCAGAAAGTGGTCTTTCGTTCCTGATACAGAAGGTCCGAAATACCTCGTATGTAACGGTGATGAAGGTGACCCGGGCGCATTCATGGACAGATCCATTCTGGAAGGCAACCCGTTTGCCGTAATCGAAGGTATGATGATTGGCGGTTACGCTATCGGTGCACAGAACGGTTATTTCTATGTACGTGCTGAGTATCCTATTGCTGTCTACAGACTGAAACTGGCTATCAAAGCAATGAAAGATGTAGGTCTTCTGGGTGACAATATCCTCGGTACAGATTTCAGCTTCCGTGTTCATATCAGACTCGGTGCCGGTGCTTTCGTCTGCGGTGAAGAGACTGCTCTGCTCAATTCCATCGAAGGCAAGCGCGGTATGCCTAGACCTAGACCTCCATTCCCGGCTGTCAAAGGTCTCTGGGGCTGCCCGACCTGTGTCAACAACGTTGAAACACTCGCAACTGTCCCTTACATCCTCAGAGAAGGTGCTGCTAAGTTCGCTTCGATCGGTACAGAGAAATCAAAGGGTACGAAAGTATTCGCTCTGGGCGGCAAGATCAACAACGTCGGTCTTGTTGAAGTTCCGATGGGCACGACTCTTAAAGAACTTATCTATGATGTCGGTGGCGGTATTCCTAATGGCAAAAAATTCAAGGCTATCCAGACCGGTGGTCCTTCAGGCGGCTGTCTGACAGCTGATAACCTGGATACTCCGATCGACTATGATAACCTGATCGCAGCCGGTTCGATGATGGGTTCAGGTGGTGCGATCGTTATGGATGAAGACAACTGTATGGTCGATGTCGCTAAATTCTATATGGAATTTATCTGCGATGAATCATGCGGCAAGTGTTCTCCATGCCGTATCGGTACCAAGAGAATGCTCGAGATCCTCACGAAGATCACTGAAGGCAAGGGCACAAGAGAAGATCTTACAGCTCTTAAAGAGCTCGCTAATAACGTCAAGACCAACTCGCTCTGCGGTCTTGGTCAGACTGCTCCTAACCCGATCCTTTCAACCATGGCATCATTCATGGATGAATATATCGCTCATATCGATGAAAAGAAGTGTCCGGCTCATGTATGTAAGAACCTGATGATCTATGTCATCGATAAGGATAAGTGCTTCGGCTGCGGCATGTGTGCAAAAGGCTGTCCGGCTGATGCGATCCATAAGATCACTCCGGAATATGTTGCTCCGGGCAAGAAACTTCCGGCAATGTACATTGATACAGACAAGTGTGTCAAGTGTGGAGCTTGTATTGCGACCTGTAAGTTTGGCGCAATCTCTAAACAGTAGGAGGGAGCAAAGATGGAATTAATCAATATTACTATCGAAGGTCAGAGCTATCAGGTCGAAAAAGGTCTGACGATTCTGGAAGCTGCCAAAAAGTGCGGCTATGAGATCCCTTCACTCTGCACATACAATCACGGTGAATGCTCACTTGCATCCTGCCGTGTATGTCTTGTTGAAGCACAGGAAGGCAAAGGTCCTAACAAGCTTGTAGCATCCTGCGTATATCCTGTTTCTGAAGGCATGAATATCACGATCGGTTCTCCTAAGGCTGTTGCAGCCAGAAGGACTTCCGTCGAACTGTTACTTTCAAATCATAACCGTAACTGTCAGGAATGTGACAAGAACGGTAAATGTGAACTGCTCCATGTAGCAACGATCACCGGAGCAAGAGAGAATATGTATGTCGGTGCAAAGACTCCGACGACTGTCGATATGCTTACACCTTCAATCAAGCGTGATACTTCTAAATGTATCCTGTGCGGAAGATGTATCGCCAGATGCGGCAGTGCTCACGGTCTGTCTGTCTTAGGCTTCGAGAGACGTGGTTTCAATACGATCGTCGCTCCGGCTGAGAACAGATCATTCATGAATTCTCCATGTATCCTCTGCGGTCAGTGTACGACAGTATGTCCGACCGGAGCTCTCATGGAAGTATCCGAGATCGACAAGGTCGATGCAGCATTTGCTGAAGGCAAGCATGTTGTCGTTCAGGTCGCTCCGGCTGTCAGAGCTTCACTGGGTGAAGAATTCGGTCTTAAGATCGGTACGCCGGTAACCGGAAAGATGATCGCAGCTTTAAGAAGACTCGGTTTCGAGAAATGCTACGACGTCAACTTCGGTGCTGACCTCACGATCATGGAAGAAGGCACAGAACTCTTACACAGGATCACTGAAGGCGGAGTTCTGCCGATGATCACTTCTTGTTCACCTGGCTGGGTAAACTATGCAGAATACTACTATGGTGATCTGCTCGATCATCTCTCAAGCTGCAAGTCTCCTCACCAGATGCAGGGTGCTATCATCAAATCCTACTGGGCAAAACAGAAGGGTTATGATCCAAAGGATGTCTTCGTTGTTTCTGTCATGCCATGTACGGCGAAGAAATTTGAAAAAGACCGTCCGGAAATGGAAAATGAAGGCATCAGAGACGTCGATGCTGTTCTGACGACCAGAGAGCTGGGCAAGCTCATCAAGAGATCAGGTATCAATTTCAACAAACTGCCTGATGAAGACTGGGATCAGGATATCATGGGTGAATACTCAGGTGCTGGTGTCATCTTCGGTGTTACCGGTGGTGTTATGGAAGCAGCTTTAAGAACTGTTTACTACAAGCTGACCGGCAAGGAATACGGAAAGATCGAATTCAGCGAAGTCAGAGGTCATGATGCTGGTATCAGAGAAGCATCTATCGATATCAACGGAACTGTCGTCAATGTTGCGATCGCTTCCGGTATGAAGTCAGCAAAAGTACTGCTTGATGATATCAGAGCAGGCAAGTCCAAATATCAGTTCATAGAGATCATGGGCTGCCCGGGCGGATGCATCAACGGTGGCGGACAGTCATATGTCAAGCCTTGCTTCTTACCTGAAGAGGATGATGATATCCTTGACACATACAAAGAAAAGAGAGCTAAAGCTCTGTATTCTGAAGATGAAAGACAGGTCATCCGTCAGTCTCACAACAACAAGCAGATCCAGGAATTGTATGCTGAATTCCTGGGCGAACCGAATTCGCATCTTGCTCACGAACTGTTACATACTACCTATAACAAGAATCGTGAAAGATTCGACTAGGATAAGCTCATATCTGTAATAAGAAGGTCATTCAGAAATGAATGACCTTTTTACTATGCTATACTGAACGTGTTATGAATTATTATGAAGAGACGCTGATAAAAATACATGAACTGATCTCTGATGAAGAATACGATGAAGCTGAAAGGATAATTCGCAACGAATTGAACGTAGCTTATGTTCCCAGAGATTTTGAAAAAGCGCTTAAAGAAATGCTTTCTCAGATCAAAGACAAGATCTATACACCGAGATCCCTGAATGATGAAGAGATCGAGAGATTCCTTTTTATGGACGGCAATCACCAGCTGCTGGCAGTCGATGCTCTAAACAACAAGAATCTGCGTGAGTATAAAGATCTCTGTCGAAGATATCTGGAATCCGATGGTGTAAACGAAGGCAAAGCACTGCTGATCGAATCACTGATCAGACAGGAGATAAATGACACGTTTATCTTTGAAAGGGATGGCATTCGTTATGAATTCAATCCATCTCTTATTCTGAATGTAGATGATTCAGATGGTTTTAAACAGGCTTTAAAAGCTCTCAGAGAGTATTTTATGAAAGACCCATCAAAGATGAAGATGGCTGAACAACTGCTCTATAAAGAAGCGATAATGGCCTTACCGCTCAATCTGGAGGAAGATGAAGGACTATATATAGCAGAAAAGATAGAAAAATATATCGAAGATGCTTTTACAGCAAATGAACATGATGCTTCCTTGTCTTAAGTGCTAAACAAGTGCTGTAAATAGGCAATAATATAGAAATAAGCTGGTTTAAATGATAGAATGGTGTAGTTCGAAGGAGAAAACATTAAATGGCTGAATATAAAAAAACAGAGAATGCCAAGGCAGAACTGACTTGTACGCTTGAAGGCGAAGAATGGCAGAAAGCAAAGGACGCAGCTTTTAAAAAACTGGCTGCCAAAGTCGAAATAAAAGGTTTCAGAAAGGGACAGGCTCCAAAGAGTCTTGTTTCAAAATATATCAGTTCCAATGAAATACTGCTTGAAGCTGCTGAAGCTCTGGCTCAGGAAGCTTTAAACAAGGCTATCGATGAACATGATGTTACACTGATCGACAGACCGGAACTGAAGATAGATGATCTCAATGATGACAAATGTGTCATGACTTTTGTCTGTCCGGTATTGCCTGATGTGAAGATCGGCGATTACAAGAAGATCAAATACAAGAAAGATGATGTCAAAGTTGAAGACAAAGAAATTGACGATCAGATCGCTGATCTGCTTGACCGTAAAGCTGATCTTGAATTAAAGGAAGATGGAGAAGTTGAAGACGGCGATACGACTGTCATCGATTATGAAGGTTTCCTTGACGGTGTTGCATTTGAAGGCGGAAAAGGCGAAAACTATGACCTGGTCATCGGTTCACATTCATTTATTCCGGGCTTTGAAGAGCAGCTTATCGGTATGAAAGCGGAAGAAACAAAAGATATCGATGTCACTTTCCCGGCTGATTACCATGCTGAAGATCTTAAAGGCAAAGCTGCCAAGTTCACTGTCACAGTGCATGAGATCAAAAAGAAGGTCCTTCCTGAACTTAATGATGAGTTCGTCAAGGAACTTAAATATGAAAATGTCAATACAGTAGAAGAACTGAAGAATTTCACCAGAGAAAACATTACCAAGAGAAAGGAATCTGATGCTGAAAACAAAGCAGAGAACGATCTCATGGATAAACTGGCTGAAATGACGGAAGTCGAGATTCCGGAAGTTATGGTCAAGTCTGAACTTGATTCCATGATCCAGAATTATGAGCAGCGAATGATGCAGCAGGGCTTCTCTCTCGCACAGTTCCTTCAGATCACCAATCAGACGATCGATCAGCTCAGAGAATCGATGAAAGAAGATGCGGTGAAACGTATAAAGATCAATCTCGGTCTTTCAGAGATCGCCAAGAAAGAAAAAGTCGAAGTTAATGACGAAGATATCGATGCCGAATTCAAGAAACTGTCTGATATGTACGGTATCGAAACTGAGGAAGTAAAGAAGTATGTTCCTGAGTCTACTCTGAAAGATGATATCAGATTACAGAAGACACTTGATCTGCTGAAAAAATAAAAAAAGACGCTGAGCGTCTTTTCTTCAAAGTAAAGGAGGTTACATATGAGCAGTTATTCTTATCCTTTATTGTGTACCAGAGGTGCCGTAATTTTCCCGATGCAGGATCTGGCTGTCGAAGTCGGCAGACAGGTCTCGATCGATGCCGTAAACTATGCCAATGCATACATATCAAATATCGTCCTTGTCTCACAGCGGGATCTGACAGTTGATGTTCCAGGACCGGATGATGTCTATAATGTCGGAACTGTCTGCAGGATCAAGACCTCAAGAGAAAGAGACGATCATTTAAAAGTCATCTTTACGGGATTGAGCAGATGCCGTATAACCAAGCATTTCCTCAAGGATAATGTCAATTTCGTCGAGGTCGAAGAGATACAGGATGTCGTCGATGATGAATCAGTCATCGAAGAACAGACCAAGAAGGCTCTGGCAGAATTCAATGTCATAGCCCAGAAATATGCCCGTCCTGGTTTTCCGATCAGACAGTTCAATACTTTTGATGCCACACTGGCATCAGTGATCGTCGATACTTTTGCCCAGATCTATATCCAGAACATTGAGGACAAACAGCTCTTCCTTGAAGAAGAGAATGTCAACAGAAGACTGGAGATGATGCTCACACATATTGAAAAAGAACGCAATATGGATATGATTGAACAGGAGATCAACGAAAAGGTAAAAGAGAGCATCGAAGACGGTCAGAGAGACTATTATCTCAGAGAGAAACTGAAAGCTATAAAAGATGAACTTGGCGGTAATGACGGATCATCAGATATCGATGATCTGATCGAAAGAGTTGAAAACGAGCCATATCCGGAAAACGTCAAAGCCAAAGCCAAGGAAGAATTCAAACATTATGAGATGCTTCCTCCGACGACTGGCGAGACAGGAGTCATCAGAACTTATCTGGAATGGCTGCTGAATGTTCCATGGTATCAGAAATCTCAGGATAATGAGAATCTTAATGATGCATCAAGGATCCTTGATGAAGATCATTATGGACTGGTTAAAGTCAAAGAGAGGATCCTGGAATATCTGGCTGTCAAACAGATGACCAATTCACTCAAATCTCCGATCATCTGTCTTGTAGGTCCTCCAGGTGTAGGTAAAACTTCACTGGCAAAATCAGTTGCCAGAGCACTGGACAGACGTTTTGTAAAGATCTCTTTAGGCGGTGTACGTGATGAAGCTGAGATCAGAGGACACAGACGTACATATCTCGGATCTATGCCAGGCAGGATCATCCAAGGCATGAAGAGGGCGGGAACGCTCAATCCGGTCTTCCTGATCGATGAGATCGACAAGATGGCTTCAGATTATAAAGGCGATCCTTCCAGCGCAATGCTTGAAGTACTCGATCCTGAACAGAACAGCCAGTTCTCCGATCATTATCTGGAAGAACCTTATGATCTTTCGGATGTACTTTTCATCTGTACAGCCAATTACAGAGACAATATTCCGGCAGCACTGCTGGACAGACTTGAGATCATTGAACTTTCAAGCTATACCGAATTTGAAAAACTAAATATCGCCAAAAACCATCTGATCAAAAAACAGGTCGAAGCAAACGGACTGAAGATGAATCAGATCACTTTCAGTGATGATATCCTGCTTTATCTGATCAGACACTATACCAGAGAAGCAGGTGTCAGACAGCTGGAAAGGATCATCGGAACATTATGCCGTAAGACCGTTTTAGCTATTCTTAAAGAAAACAAGAAGAGCGTAAAGATCACAAAGAAACAAGTCAATACCTGGCTTGGACACGAAATCTATGATTACGGCACAAAAGAGAAGAAGAATCAGATCGGTGTAGTTACCGGACTGGCTTATACATCTTTTGGTGGAGATATTCTTCCTGTCGAAGTTAATTACTTTGAAGGAAAAGGCAAACTAGTCGTAACCGGAAAACTGGGTGAAGTTATGGTAGAATCGACGAAAATTGCTCTTGATTTCATCAAAGCCAATGCGAAGAAATACAATATTCCGATCGAATTCTTTGAAAATCACGATATACATATCCATGTTCCGGAAGGCGCTGTACCTAAAGACGGTCCTTCAGCAGGTGTTACAATAACAACGGCTATCGTTTCTGCGCTGAGCAAACGCCCGGTCAAGAAAGACCTGGCCATGACCGGTGAAGTCACATTGAGAGGAAATGTCTTGCCGATCGGAGGGCTTAAAGAAAAATCACTTGCGGCTCACAGAAGTGGCATCAAAACTATCATTATTCCTAAAGGAAATATAAAGGATCTTGATGATATTCCTGATGAGGTAAAGAACGAAGTGAATTATATACCTGTCGAAAAAGTCGATCAGGTCATCAGCGAGGCTTTGTTAAGTGATTGATTTTATCTGCAGTGCCAGTGAGAAAAGTGGTTTTCCGCCTACAGAAAAAGAAGTCGTTTTCGTCGGTCGAAGCAATGTCGGCAAGTCTTCATTGATAAATGCTTTATATCAACAGAAGATAGCCTTTGTAGGCAAAAAACCGGGTAAGACCAGGCTGATAAACTTCTTTGACGCTGATGGTCTGTATACCGCAGTAGACGTACCGGGTTACGGCTATGCGCAAAGATCGCAGAAAGAGATGATCGCTTTTGCGAAGATGATGGATGATTATTTTTCCCGTTATGACAAGATCAGACTGACGGTGATGATCGTTGATTCACGTCACGGTCTTACTGGCGATGATGAAGATATGAAGGAATATCTGGAAGGTCGTAAGATCCCTTACGTGATCGCTGCCAACAAGATCGATAAACTGTCGAACAATCAGCTTATGAACAATAAAAACAGACTGTTCAAAGATATGAATAATGTCATCTATGTATCTGCGCAGACAAGAAAGAATATGGATCAGCTGAAAGAGCGCATCATGGAGAGTGTCCGTTGATTTGCCTTTAGTCAATGGATAATCTATAATTTAAGAGACGTTGAAGAGAAGAAAGTAATCCTGTCGGAAAAATAGAGATATAAGGGTCGGTGGAACTTATACTGGAGAGGATGAAAATGTTGTCTCGGAGTCTACTTATGTACGTGTACTCGCGTTAAGAGTCTGAGTGAAAAAATAAGGTGGTACCGCGCAGTTGCGCCCTTTTGCCACCTTTTTGTTTTGAAGGAGGAAAGAATATGCTGGATAACAGGTATGATGCTAAAAAAGTTGAAGAGGGGAAATACCAGGAATGGCTCGATCACCATTATTTTGAATGTGGAGATATGTCGAAGAAGCCATACTGCATTGTAATTCCGCCACCTAACGTAACCGGTAAGCTGCATCTGGGTCATGCAATGGATAATACGATCCAGGATCTGCTTTCTCGATACAAGCGTCTGAGAGGCTACGATGTATTATGGGTCCCGGGTATGGACCATGCAGGTATCGCTACTCAAGCCAAGGTCGATGAAAGATTAAAGCAGCAGGGAATCTCCCGCTATGATCTTGGCAGAGAGAAATTCCTGGAAAAAGCCTGGGAATGGAAACATGAATATTCTGATTTCATCAGGTCACAATGGGCAAAACTCGGAAACTCAACGGATTACCGTAAAGAGAGATTCACACTTGATGAAGGTCTTTCACGTGCTGTAGCGAAAGTTTTCGTTACTTACTACAAAGAAGGGCTAATCTACCGTGGCAAGCGTGTCATCAACTGGGATCCGGAAGCCAAGACAGCTTTAAGTAATATCGAAGTTATTCATAAAGATGTCGAAGCCTATATGTATTATATAAAGTACCATATCAAAGATTCTGATGAGACATTTGAAGTGGCAACGACAAGACCTGAAACGATGTTTGGAGATGTCTGCATAGTCGTGAATCCGAATGATGAAAAAGTCAATCATCTCATAGGAAAAACGGCTATCAATCCGGCCAACGGCAATGAATTGCCGATCATTGGCGATGAATACATCGAGATCGGTTTTGGTACAGGTATCATGAAATGTACTCCGGCACACGATCCGAACGACTATCAGATCGCTTTAAGACATAATCTGGAAATGCCTATCTGCATGAATGAAGACGGCACGATGAATGAACTGTGCAATGAATTCAACGGTATGGACAGATTTGAATGCCGTGAAAAACTGTTGGAGAAGTACAAAGCAGATGGTGCATTCGTAAAAGCTGATAAGATCGTTCACTCAGTAGGACATTCAGAAAGAACAGGTGTCATGGTCGAACCTTATCTTTCAAATCAGTGGTTCGTGAAGATGAAGCCACTTGCTGAAGCTGTACTTGAAGCGCAGAAAAGTGAGGATACGAAGATCAATTTCTATCCAAAGAGATTTGAAAAGACCTTCAATCAGTGGCTGGAAAACATCGAGGACTGGTGCATTTCCCGTCAGCTCTGGTGGGGACACAGGATCCCTGTCTGGTATCACAATGAGACAGGGGAGATTTACTGTGAAGTCGATCCGCCAGCAGATATCGAAAACTATCATCAGGATGAAGATGTTCTAGATACATGGTTCTCAAGTGCTTTGTGGCCTTTTACAACTTTAGGCTGGCCTGATGATACAGATGATTACAAACGTTATTTCCCGACCTCATGCATGGTCACGGGTTATGATATCATCTTCTTCTGGGTTGCCAGGATGGCTTTCTCAGCAAGACATTTCTGTAATGATGTTCCATTCAAAGACTGTCTGATCCATGGTCTTATCAGAGATGAGAAGGGCAGAAAGATGTCAAAATCATTAGGCAACGGCATAGATCCGATCGATCTGATCGACAAGTACGGAAGTGATGCTCTGCGTCTTTTCCTTTCGACAAACTCTACTCCGGGTCTTGATATGAACTATTCGACAGAGAAGATGGAAGCAGGCTGGAATTTTATCAATAAGTTATGGAACGCATCCAGATATGTTCTGATGAACTGCGATGAATCATATAAGTATCAGAAACCGCAGATCAGCAACAGTATCGATCACTGGATCGTAAACAGACTTAATGATACGATCAGTTCTGTAACGGCCAATCTCGATAAATATGAGCTGGCTATCGCCGGAAACGAGATCATGAGCTTTGTATGGGATGATTTCTGCTCAATGTATATTGAATTTACTAAAGCAGCACTTAATGGCGATGATATTGAAATCAAACATCAGACACTCAATACTCTGATCTATGTTCTGGAAGCTATCCTGAAACTTCTGCATCCTTTCATTCCGTTTGTTACGGAAGAGATCTATCAGGAGATCCATGGTAAGGAAAAGTCGATCTGCATAGAATCATGGCCTGAGATCTATGATGATATCGATACCAAGAAAGCCAAAGATATCGATGGCATAATTGAAATAATCAAAACAGCCAGAGAGATCAGAAATGAAAATGACATCAAGCCTTCTAAAGAACTAAATGTCATAATCAATGGTCTTGAGATGAATGATTATCTTGAATCAGTGCTGATGCGCATGACGAAGCTCAATGTCATCAGCAATACTGATGAAGAAACGATCGTCCGTCCGCTGACTTTCGGTTCTGTCGAATTCATCATGAACGAGATCGTTGACAAGAAAGCTGAACTGGAAAAGATCAATAAAGAACTTAAGAGACTGGAAGCTGAGATAGCCAGATCTGAAGGTATGCTTTCAAATGAAAAGTTCCTTTCTAAAGCTCCACACCAGAAAGTGGATGAAGAAAAGGAAAAGCTGGTCAATTATCAGAATTCATATAATACTCTTCTGGAAAAGAAAAAGGAGTTCGAATAATGAAATTCAAAGATTTCGCTGTTGCTGCAGGCGTTACTACCGGTATATCAGTACTGGCATATAAGAAGATCTCTGATGACATGTTCAGATCGATCTTTTCACGTCGCGACAAGCAGGATATCGTTGATCAGAAATATCTGGACTGGATCTCCAGCTCAGCAGTCGATCAGGTATCAGTCAATTCTTTTGACGGTCTCAAACTTAATGCCTATGATATCCACAATAACGATACTGATAAGTATATAATCATGGTCCATGGCATATGGTCTTCAAAAGCATTTCTTTATGAAAGAGCGTTTCATTATGATTCATTAGGATATAATCTGCTGATGATCGATCAAAGATCAGCAGGTGATTCAGAAGGTGAGAACTATACCTATGGTCAGAAGGAAGCATTAGACCTTACTGTCTGGATCAATTATCTCGTTGAAAAGAAAAACGATGTAAAGATCTGTCTTTACGGACATTCGATGGGTGCTGCGACTGTCATGATCGCTACTGCATATGATCTTCCGGACAATGTTAAATGCATCATAGAAGAAAGCGGATTCTCTTCAATGAAGGAAGAAATGGATCATATCCTCAGAAAGAATTACAAAATCTCATATACAGGTATTTCACTGATGATGATCGAGTCAAGAATGAAAAAAGAATTCGGTGTATCCTTTGATGATATCGCTCCTAAAACATTTCTTGAGAACAATGAGATACCGATTCTGTTCGTTCATGGAGAAAAAGATGATTTCGTTCCATTCGAGATGTCGAAGATCCTCTATAATCACAATAAAGGTGTCAGAAAGATTTATCCGGTACCCGATGCTTGTCATGTTGATTCCGATCAGAATCCTGATTACTACAAAAATATCAATTCGTTCATTGAAACTTATATGATATAAAAAGTTGTATTCAAAAAAATATTTATTTATAATTATTTTATGAGGTACGGATCCTCTTTAAAAAAATCTTAAATAAGGAAGGACAAATATTTAAATGGCTGCAAAGAAAGAAGTAAAGGCACCGGCTAAGAAAGCCCCTGCAAAGAAAGCTCCAGCTAAGAAGGCCCCTGCAAAGAAGGCTGCTACTGCTGTTAAGAAGGCTGTAGTTAAGAAGGCTGTTGCTAAGAAAGCTGCTACTGCTGCAAAGGCAGTAAAGAAGGCTGTAGCTAAGAAAGCTACTGCAAAGAAAGCTGCTCCTGCAAAGAAGGCTGCTCCTGCAAAGAAAGCTCCTGCTAAGAAGGCACCGGCTAAGAAAGCCCCTGCTAAGAAAGCAACTAAGAAATAAGAAGCTCAATAAGAGCTTCTTTTTTTATTGAAAAATAGAGTATTAGTAAATATAATAGTTTTATAAACTTAGATTAAGACATGACTGGATATGTTTCTGCATTGAAGAGATACTGTGGTTGGTGCGAACAGTAAACAGGGTATTCAGTTACTACTTATGAGTTTCTCCGTAATGGGAAGACGTAGCTCGCGTTAAGAGTCAGAGTAATAAGTTAAGGTGGTACCTCGCTATTGAGCGACCTTTGTGCCATCTTTTTTTGTAGGAGGACTGTTTATTATGATCAACATTAGAGAAGACGAAAAACTGAGTGTTCTGAATCATTCCTGTGCACATCTGCTCGCACAGGCCGTTTCACATCTTTATCCGCATGCCAAGTTCTGGGTAGGACCAGTCATTGATGAAGGATTCTATTATGATATCGATCTGGGTGATGATGTCATCAAAGATGAGGATATCGACAGGATCGAGAAAGAGATGAAGAAGATCGCCAAAGACGGAAAGAGGATCATCAGAAGAGAACTCAGTCGTGAAGAAGCGCTGGAAATGTTCAAAAATGATGAATATAAACTCGATCTTATCAACAACATGGATGATTCAACTGTAATCTCATGCTACACACAGGGTGATTTTACCGATCTTTGTCGTGGTCCACACGTTGAATCCGTAAAAGAGATAAAGTATTTCAAACTGCTTAAATATTCCGGAGCATACTGGAAGAACGACGCCAAGAACAAGATGCTTCAGCGTATCTATGGAGTTGCTTTCTACAGTGAAGAAGATCTCAATAAGTGTTTACAGGAGATCGAAGAAGCTAAACAGAGAGATCATCGCAAGATCGGCAGAGAGCAGGAGCTTTTCATGAGCCATGTTCTGGTCGGTGCCGGTATGCCGATGTGGCTTCCTAACGGATCGATCATCCGTAAACAGCTGGAAAATTATATTTATGAAAAAGAACAGAAGCTCGGTTATGAGCATGTTTATACTCCATGTGTAGGTACTGTCGATCTGTATAAGACATCCGGACATTGGGATCATTATAAAGACAATATGTTTCCGATGATGAAAGTCGATACGGAAGAATTCGTACTGAGACCGATGAACTGTCCTCATCATATGCTGATCTACAAGAACAAACTGCACTCCTACAGAGATCTTCCTGTAAGAATTGGTGAATTCGCTACTGATTTCCGTTATGAAGCTTCAGGTGCTGTCAAAGGTCTTGAAAGAGTCAGATGTATGTGCCAGAACGACGCACATCTGTTCGTAACGCCTGAACAGATAGCTGACGAATTCAAAAAAGTCGTTACGCTGATACTTGATGTCTACAGAGATTTCGGCATCAAGAATTATAAATTCAGACTATCACTGCGTGATCCAGAAGATAAAGAAAAGTATTTTGATGATGATCAGATGTGGAATGAGGCCGAAGCTAAACTGAGAGAAGTACTGAACAGTCTTGATGTCAAATACTTTGAAGCAATAGGTGAGGCAGCATTCTACGGCCCTAAACTTGATGTCGAAGTAAAACCGGCGATCGGACCGGAGATCACGCTTTCTACCTGCCAGCTTGACTTCTTACTTCCAAGACGATTTGAACTGACTTATGTCGATTCTGACGGCGAAAAGAAGACTCCTGTGGTTCTTCACAGAGCGATCTTTGGAACATTCGACAGATTCACTGCATATCTGATTGAAGAAACGAAAGGTGCTTTCCCGGTATGGCTTGCGCCAAAACAGGTCGTGATCATTCCTGTTCACTTTGAAAAACAGGCAGATTACGCATATAAAGTGAAGGATGCTCTGGCTGAAGCCGGCGTAAGAGTCCATGTCGACAACAGAAATGAAAAACTCGGATATCGGATCAGAGAAGCTCAGATGAATAAGATCCCTTATCAGCTGGTGGTAGGTGATAACGAAGTAGAAAATGAAACCGTCAATATCCGCCGCTATGGTGTTGAAGGTTCTGAATCGATGAGTCTGAATGATTTCTGTGAAAAGATAAAAGAAGAGATCAAAGAACGCAAATAAAATATAACCTGTAGAGTGATCTACAGGTTAATTATTTTTTCTATAAGTTCATCGATATTCAGTTCTTCAGCTTTCTCAGCTGTACGATGTTTGAATTCGACGATCCCTTCCCCGGCTTTTTTACCGACAGTGATACGATATGGGATTCCGATTAGTTCAGCATCATTGAATTTGACACCTGGTCTTTCATCTCTGTCATCAAGGATACATTCTACACCTGATGCATTGAGTCTGTCATAGATCTCTTCAGCAACTTTATTCTGTGTTTCGTCTTTTGAAGACATGACAAGGATGATGACTTTATAAGGAGCGATATTGTCAGGCCAGATGATGCCTTTTTCATCATGTGACTGTTCGACGATCGCAGCCATCGTACGTCCGATACCGATACCATATGATCCCATCCAGACATCCTGAAGCTTGTTGTCGACATCAGAGTACTGCAGATCCATAGCTTTGGAATATTTTGTACCTAATTTGAAGGTATTGCCAACTTCTATGCCTTTTGTGAATTTGAGAGGTCTGCCGCAGACAGGGCAGAGATCACCTGGTTTGGCATTGACGATATCACCAACGACATCATAACTGATATTTTCCGGATTGACATTTATAAGGTGATATCCTTTTTTATTTGCACCGCAGCAGAAATTGGCCATTTCAAGAACTTCTTCATCGATTACGACTTTGCAGTTGAGACCGATCGGTCCGCAATATCCAGCTACCGCATTTGATGAAGCGATGAGTTCATCATCTGCGAAACCGATTTCCGTAGCACCAAGAAGTTTCAGGACTTTGGATTCATTAAGTTCTCTTTCTCCATTGATGAAGAAGATCACCAGTTGTCCATCGACATTCATGATCAGTGCTTTCACTGTATCAGCCATATCCAGTTTGAGATAAGCGGCTACATCTTCAATAGACTGACAGCCAGGAGTTTCAACTTCCTCCATTGGCAGCTTTTCCGGCTTTGAAGCTTTTGGTGCTCTTACAGTTTTGGCTATTTCCTGATTTGATGAATAATCACATTCGTTACAATAGATTACTGTATCTTCGCCAAGCTCAGCGATGGCCTGGAATTCTTCGGAAAGCAGTCCGCCCATAACTCCAGTATCAGCTTTTACGATACGATAGTTTATGCCCATCTCATCAAATGATTTCTTATAGGCATCAAACATTTTCTGGTAAGAGATATCCATGCCTTTTTCATCAGAATCGAACGAATATGCATCTTTCATGACGAATTCTTTAACTCTTACCAGTCCGAAACGGGCACGAGGTTCATCTCTGTATTTCGTCTGGAACTGATAGAGATTGAATGGCATGTTCTTGTAGGACTTGATCATGGATTTTGCCGCATAGGCAAACAGTTCTTCATGTGTAGGTCCTAAGACCATATCTTTATTGTTGCGGTCTTTCAGTTTGAAGATGGAAGGTCCGAAACCTTTCATCCTTCCTGAATCTTCATAGTATTCAGCAGCGATCAGAGCTGGCATCTTGACTTCCTGAGCTCCTGCTTCGTTCATATGACGTCTGATGATATCTTCGATCTTATTCTGGACTTTAAGTCCCAGTGGAAGCATCATATAGACTCCGGCAGATGTTTTCTTGATATATCCTGCTTTTACCAGAAGATTGCCGCTGATCGAATCTTCATCTCTGGCATCTTCTCTGAGTGTATAGAAATAAGAGTTTTTAAGTTTCATAATTCATATCCTTTCGATCTAGTAAATTATAACATCAGCGGTATCTGTCAAAATTCTTGAAATGCAGTTTACCGACATTTGTCAGCTGCTGCTTTCCATATTTTGAAATAAACAGCTGTATATCTTTATCGATCAGTTCCGTTACTGATGATCCGCGCTGGAATTCAATACCATATTTTTCATTCAGTTTATCCATATACTCGAGGAAGGCATAACGACTGATCATCGAAGCCACCGCAACAGCAGGATATTTAGATTCGGCCTTAGTCTCAAAGATCAGATCACGGTAGACATCTTTTTCATTTACCAGATAACGGAAATAATCGTCTACTGAACAGAACTGATCTACATATGCTGCTTTGGGGATCTTGTATCCTTTATCGATCATGTTCAGATAAGCCTTATTATGCATCTTGGCTTTGATCGCATTGAGATTGTCTGTTTCGTGGACACGATTATAGGTCGCATTATCCAGGATGAGCAGTGAATGTTTGAATCTTTTCACCAGCTCAGGTCCGATCTTTCTGATGAAGGAATCATCCAGTTTTTTAGAATCAGTTATATGATTTTCTTCGATAAAAGGATAATCGCTTTCTTCGACTATAGCGGCACAGACAGTGACCGGTCCGAAGACATCGCCTGTTCCCACTTCATCAGAACCGGCCTGTGCGGCTTTTTTCTGATCGAGATAGGCAGAGGCATAAAAAAAGGCGTCATTACCCTGAAAAACGACTTTCTGTGATTTGTAGATCGTGATCGTCAGATCATCTTTCTGGATAAAAGTATCGACATATTCATTACTGTTGTCCTTTATATACTCTTTAAAGGTTTCTTTGATTTTCGCGATCTTTTCTTCATCAAGCTTAAAGGAAAAACTGCTCATACAACTAGTATAACAAAATTGGTCTTATATGCTTAATGATGTTAGAATTTAGATATGTTAATACCTGAAAAATACTTTATATACATTTCGATCTTTATTGTTGCGATATATATCGTTCTGATGATAATAGGTTATAAAAAAGGGTTTTTATATGAACTGGTAAATCTTCTCTATACAGCTGCTTCTCTGGCTGTTGCCTGGTTCGTATCACCGGTACTTTCATCACTTTTTCCGATCATTGATGTCGGAACGCTGGACAGCGACTATAAAATCCTGGCTAATTTTTTCAATCTTAATGAAATAATAAATACTTTAGCTTATTTCATCATCGTTTTTCTTGTACTTAAGCTTCTTTATGTATTCATTTCACTGGTAGTTAAGTCGATCAACAAGATCCCGGTCATAGGCAAATTCAATCAGTATCTGGGGGCAGGTTTCGGTTTTGTCAATGCGACGCTTATCGTGCTGTGCCTTTCGATGCTTTTGAGCATCCCTCTGTTCAAGAACGGCAATGAAGTCAGAGAAAAGACGATCTTACGCTATATAACTAAGTATTCTGACGAAGTCCTTTCGATCGTAGCTGAAAAGATCGGTGAAGCAAAAATACAGAACGGTGTTGAGGAAATGGATGTAGATGGATATCGTAACGAATTCAAACAATGGCTCATTTCCCTGAGTAATAAAGATGACTGAAAGATATAGTAATCTTGATCTTGATATAATCAAAAAACAGATTTGTAAGACTGTGCCTGTTAAAGAGGCACAGGATTTTATTATGAGCGAGGAAGTATCTTTCAATCCTCTAGTGATCCGCAAAAATGCATCTGAAACTGCTGAGGCACTGAAACTGCTTCAGGAAAACAACACTGTCAGTTTTGACGGTATCTTCAATGTCGATGAGATCCTGGAAAAAGCTGATAAGAACATTATTCTTAATGGTATCGAACTAAAAGATCTACTGGTCTTTCATAATCACTGTGAGCGGATAAAGAAACAGTTTGAAAAGTATCCTGAAGATCTTTCAATCAGAGATTATTCTGATTCCATAGAGATCAGAAAAGATATATTTAACAGAGTAGAAAGATGCGTCGATAATAACGGCGAGATCAAAGAAGATGCTTCTGATGAACTTTCAAGACTGTACAGGGAACTGAATAACTGTGAAAAAGATCTTTATAACAGGGCTCATTCTTTTATCGACAAACATGGTGATTCTTTGCAGGAACTATCTGTCTATCTTCGAAATGACCGCATCACTTTCCTGATCAAGAATTCTGATAAGAACAAATATTCCGGCTATACATACGGAACATCATCATCCGGTCTGGCATCTTATGTAGAACCGGCCTCTTTTATTGATATGAATAACCGCAAGCTCTCTCTCAAACAGGAGATAGATGATGAGATCGAAAGGATACTGAGAGAACTTTCTTATCTGGTTTCTTCTGTTTCTGAAGCTTATGTTCATAATTTTGAATCTTTATTAAAACTTTGCGTGATCTTCGCGAAAGCCATTTACGGATACCGCAACAACGGCATCGTTGCCAATCTGAGTGAAAATAAGTATTTTGATTTTCATGATCTTTGTCATCCGCTGATCGATACCAATAAGGTCGTTAGTAACTCATACCGCTTATTTGAACCATATCAGGGTATAGTCATATCAGGTTCTAATACCGGTGGTAAGACTGTTTCACTTAAGGCGATCGGTCTTTCGATCCTGCTGACATATCTGGGAATTCCGATCATTGCTTCAGCTGCTGAAGTTCCTTTCTATCGTAATATATATGTAGATATCGATGATAACCAGTCGATTCAGGATTCACTTTCCACTTTCTCGGCTCATATAAGCAATATCAACAGGATCCTTAATGTAGCTGATGAAAGATGTATGATCCTGATCGATGAGCTCATCTCAGGGACTGATCCGAAGGAAGCGCAGGCTATCTCGCTGGCTATCATGGACCGTATCAGAGAGATCGGTTCGACATTCATCATTACGACACATTTTGATGACATCAAAAACTATTCATATAAAGATGATAAGATCCTGCTTTCATCAGTAGGATTTAATATGGATACTCTTACTCCTACATATCATTACTATGAAGATTCAGTCGGTTCTTCAAATGCGATCGAGATCGCATCTAGATATTTTGATGATCAGTCGATCATAGAAAGAGCCCGTTATTATCTTGATCTTTCTCATTCCGAAGAAGAAGAACTGCTGGATAAGCTTTCAAAAGAAATAGAAGAAAATGTCATCGCTAAAGAAAAACTGAAAGAAGCAGAAAAACAGCTTCAGGAATTAAAAACTGAATACAGTAACAAACTCGATGAATTTGAGAAAGAGAAAGACAAACTGAAGGAAAAATATCTTCATGAGCTGAATGAATTCATTGATGAAACTAAAGAAAAAGCTCTGGAGAAGCTCGACAGCATCACTGAAAAAAAAGATGAAAAAGTAATTGATGAGATCAGCCAGCTGAAGACGGTCAAACAGAAAAAAGAAGTCAGGGAACATGTTTTTGAACCGGGAGACAATGTCAGGATCAAAGATAATGAACAGGTCGGTGTGATCACTTCCATCAGCAAAGATAAAGCAACTGTCGACATCAGAGGACTTACAGTAAAAGTAGACATAAAAGATCTCAGCCTGATGCCTAAGATCAAGAAACAGGAGACGAAGATTGTCACAAAATCGTACAAAAGAGTTCCTTCTGAAGTTAATCTGGTAGGCGAAAGAGTCGAAGACGGACTTGTCATAATGGAAGAATACCTTGATAAGGCCAATGCTGCGCATATGTCACAGGTCAAAGTCATCCATGGTATAGGTACAGGAACTTTAAGGACAGCTTTGAGACAACGATTAAAGAAACTTTCTTATGTAAGATCGTTCAGAGACGGTGATTTTTATGATGGCGGCAGTGCAGTGACGATCGTGGAGTTTAAGGATGGAACTGAAAGAAAAGCTTAAAACACTGCCAAAGAAGCCGGGCGTCTATCTGCACAAAGATAAGGATGGGACTGTCATCTATGTCGGTAAAGCCATAAATCTTTACAACCGGGTCAATTCCTACTTTAAAGGTGCACATGACTATAAGACGACCAAGCTTGTCAGCAATATCCGTGATTTCGACTATATCGTCACTAAATCAGAAAAGGAAGCACTGATACTCGAATATAATCTGATCAAGGAATATGATCCTAAATTCAATATCGTCTTCAAGGATGATAAATCATATCCGTATATACTGCTTAAAGATACGAAAGAACCATATGTAAGTGTCGTAAGACTGAAAAAGAAATCCAGATACAAAGGGAAGCTCTACGGTCCTTTTCCTGATGTCGGTGCAGCCAGAAACATGGTCGAGCTGATAAACAAGCTGTATCCTACCAGAAAATGTCAGAACCTGAAGAAGGAGCTTTGCCTTTACTATCATCTGAAACAATGTCTGGGATACTGCTGCAATGATATCGATGATGAGACATGCCGGAAGATGAAAGAAGAGATCATCGGATTTCTCAATGGCGATAACCGCAGGGTCCTTTCCGATCTGAAAGAGAAGATGAATGATGCGGTAGACAGACTGGATTATGAAAATGCCGCATACTATCGCGATCTGATCGAAGATGTTAAACAGACCAATCAGAAACAGGATGTTCAGAAAAACAATCGGGAATCATTCGATGTCATCAATTACTATACGGAAGACGGTTTTATTGCGATCACCGGTCTTTTCATCAAACATGGAAGACTGCTTTCATCTGACAAATTCATCGATTATCTGGTAGGCGATCCGGAAAACTTTGTTTCATCATATATCTACCGTTTCTATGAGATAAATGACAAACCGACTAAACTATATCTTCCTGAAGGACTGGTCAGCTATTTTGAAGGTATCTATGACTGCCAGAGTGTGAGCAGGGGATACAAGTATCAGCTGCTCAAACAGGCTAAAACGAACTGTGTGGAGCTTATGAAACAGAACAGGAAGATCATCACCAATAAGGAATCTTATAATGATGAACTCGATGAGGAGCTCAAACGCATCTTCCACAAACAGATTAACAGGATCGAACTGTTTGATAACTCGCATACCGGTGGTACCAATACTGTCGGTGCTATGGTAGTCTATAAGGATTTCCGCCCCAGCAAGAAAGATTACCGGCTCTTTAAACTGGAAGAATCGGCTGATGATCTTTCTTCAATGAAAGAGATGCTCTACAGAAGATATTTCCGCGTCCTCAAGGATCAGTTGGAAAGACCTGATCTGCTTATCGTCGATGGTGCCAGGATCCAGATCGATATCGCCAAAGAAGTTTTATCTTCGTTGAATATGGATATCTTAATAGCCGGACTTGGCAAAGATGAACATCATAATACATCCTATCTGATGAATTCCGATTATGAGATCATCAATATCCGCAAGGATTCCCATCTTTTCTTCTTCCTGACCAACATGCAGGATGAAGTTCACCGTTTTGCGATCTCATATCACCGCAAACTGCGCCAGAAATCGGTATATAAATCCGTTTTGGATGATATTAAAGGACTGGGACCAAAGACCAGAAATAAACTTTTAAGGAAATACAAAAGTATATCCAATATGAGAAAACTCACTTTAGAGGAACTGGAGACAGTTCTGAACCATAAAACGGCTGAAGAATTGTATAATAAACTGAGAGAAGAAAATGCTTAAAAACATATCTGATTATCTTTCACTGCTCTCACTGATCGTCTTTACAGCCAATGCTCTGCATATGCTGGCACTGTCGATCCTGAGGCGTCATGATGAAGATGAAGACCGTTCTCATAACCGTCTTGAGCTTTTACGTGATTATCTCAACAATGAGGATGAATGATGGACAGTAATCTGCTGCTGATCATCATGGCATCACTTTTTACCGTGACTGTCATCATTATTCTGATAATCGTTCTCAATAATTCCAAAAAGACTAATGATCTTAACAATGAACTGACAAAATCGATCTATGAGATCAGATCGAATCTAAATCGCGATTTTGTCGATTTTAATAATTCCATCAGTTCTCAGTTCGGCGATTTTTCTGAACGGGTAAATTCCAATATCATTCAGTCACACAAATCAACCAACGATATCTTCAACAGTCTCAATGAGAAGATGATCAGGATCGATGAGGCTCAGAAAGGCCTTAATGAGCTCTCCAGAGATGTCGTATCACTGCAGGATATCCTGACAGACAAGAAAAGCAGGGGAACGTTTGGCGAAGTCGAACTTTATTCATTACTGGAAGCAGCATACGGAACTAACAGTGAAAGATATGCCAGACAGTATCGTCTGCCTAATGATGCCATAGCTGATGCGGTGATCTTCGGCAGCGGAACACTTTCTATGATCTGCATAGATTCCAAGTTTCCACTGGAAAACTATCGGAGGATGTGTGATACTTCACATGATGAAAAATACCGGGAGAATGCCCGAAAACAGTTCAGGGACGATGTGAAGAAACATCTGGATGATATTCATAAGAAATATCTCATTCCGGGAGTCACTGCTGATCTGGCTTATATGTTCATACCGGCTGAAGCGATCTTCTCCGAAATCTACGCATCGTTCACCGATCTTGTCGATTATTCATACAGACAGAAAGTATATATCGTCTCGCCGACGACACTGATGGCTTATATCACCGCCATAAAATCGATCTATCTGGGACAGAAGAAAGATGAAAAAGCCAAAGAGATAGAGATCCTCTTATCTCAGCTGGCCGTAGAATTCAGACGATATGAGAAAAGGACTGAGGAACTATACAAAGCTTATGAAAGTCTCGGTTCAGCTTTCTACAATCTGAATACGACATCAGGTAAGATCCTGAAAAGATTCGACATGATCAATAACGGTGAATTCGAAGATGATGAGCAGGAATAAAAAGCTCATATCCATATGTGATATGAGCTTTTCTTTCAGTATTTGATCTCCAGTCCGATCTTATTTTTGACTCTGGCAAGTGTTTCATCGGCAATAGCAGCAGCTTTTGCGGATCCTTCTGACAGGATCTTTTCGATCTGTCTGGATTCGATGATCTCATTATATCTGCTCTGGATCTTTTCCAGTTCACTGCAGACCACATCAGCTACATAGCCTTTGAGTTTTCCATAACCCTGACCGGCAAATTCATCTGCGATCTCTTCCATGGATCTGCCACTGAGTGCTGAGGCGATCTCGATCAGATTGTAAAGACCAGGCTGATTCTCCTTGTCGAGTTTAACATCAGCAAATGAATCGGTAACAGCCGACATGATCTTCTTTCTTGCTGTCTTTGGATCATCGAGCAGATAGATACAGCCTTTGTTGGCCTCATCTGATTTGGACATCTTCTTTGAAGGATCAGAAAGCGACATGATCCTGGCACCTACTTTAGCGATCAGCGGTTCCGGAACGACGAAGGTCTCACCATAACGGTTATTGAAACGCTGAGCGATATCTCTGGTCAGTTCGACGTGCTGTTTCTGGTCCTCACCGACAGGTACATAATTCGCATTGTAAAGCAATATATCGGCAGCCATCAGACATGGATAGGTATAAAGACCGGCCGTCATGTTTTTCTCACCTTTGGCTGACTTGTCTTTGAACTGTGTCATACGATTCAGTTCGCCCAGATATGTATTGCAGGCGAGGATGTAACCCAGTTCTGCATGAGCGTGCACATCAGTCTGCAAGAAGATCGTCGCTTTATCCGGATCCAGTCCGCAAGCCAGATACAGAGCTACAGCATCAGTAAGGTTCTTTCTTAGATCAGCAGGATCCTGATATTCAGTGATACAGTGAAGATTAGCTATGAAGACGATCATCTCATAATCGTCCTGATAGTTGACGAAGTTTCTCAAAGCACCGATATAGTTTCCTAAAGTAAGCTGTCCGGTCGGTTTGATTCCTGATAACATTCTTTTCATTTTGTGTTCCTCCGAAAAAATAAAAAGGTGATAGACAAGGGCGCTTCAGCGCGGTACCACCTTAACTTGTAACTCTCATCTGTAACGCAGATCGGCGTAAATGACTGATGCCATTTAACTCACAGGTCCCAATTCATCTGTACAGTACTGACCGTTTACACCACCCACGATCTCTCTGAAAGTTCAAATGTACAAACTACTTATTCCTTTTATTATAATATCTTATTTAAGCCTCTAAAATCAATGTATTCATGATGTATAATATAAACATGATAGTTATTTATACCTCACCGGGGTGTTCATCATGCAGAAAGGTAAAAAACTACCTTAAAGACAAACAACTCAGATTCATCGAGAAGAATATTTTCAACACGCTGCTCAATGCCGAAGAGATCCGTTATCTGATCTCCAGGACCGAAAACGGAACAGATGACATCATTTCCAAACGATCCAAGATCATTCAGGAAAACAAGATCGATATCGATTCGATGTCACTTAATGAGCTCTGCAATTTCATCGTAGAGAATCCGTCTATCCTGAAGCGTCCCATCATCATCGATGATCGTAATCTGCAGATCGGATACGATGAAGAAGAGATCGAACTTTTCAGCCGTCTGAAGTCAATGACGAAATGTGATCATGCGTGTCCGCATTATGAAAACTGTGGGGAAATCCGTAAATCATGTTGAAAGTGCTGGTCGGTCTTTCAGGCGGAGTCGACAGTGCTGTTGCCGCATATGAACTTAAACAAGCAGGTTACGATGTTACCTGCTGTTTTATGCGTAACTGGGATTCAGCCCTGAATAACGATACTTTAGGCAATTCTACTCTCAATGACGATATCTGTCCGCAGGAAGCCGACTACAATGACGCTAAAGCTGTTGCGGATAAACTCGGTCTGCAGCTGCTCAGAAGCGATTATATCGAAGAATACTGGAACAATGTCTTTCTTAATTTCATAAGTGAATATGAAAAGGGCAGGACTCCAAATCCCGATATCCTGTGCAATAAATACATAAAGTTCGATTACTTTCTGAAATTTGCCAGAAATAAAGGATTCGATAAGATCGCTACCGGGCATTATTTCCGCTCAGTATCTGAAAATGGCAGGAACGTATATTACAAAGCCTTCGATCTGAATAAGGATCAGTCATATTTTCTGGCACAGGTAGATAGAGCTGCTCTGGATTATACACTCTTTCCGCTGGGCGAGATAAACAAAGACGAAGTAAGAAAGATAGCTCATGAACTTGAGCTTCCGGTCGCAGATAAAAAAGATTCGACCGGTATCTGTTTCATCGGTGAAAGAAATTTCCGTGAATTTCTGAAAAACTACATCCCGATGAAAGAAGGAAAGATAATCGATATCGATACTCTTGAAGAAGTTGGGATTCATCAGGGAGTCTATTATTATACGATCGGTCAGCGCAAAGGATTCGGCGTCGGTGGCAACAGAGGTCCGTATTACTGTGTCGGCAAAGACGTCAAAAAGAATATTCTTTATCTGACATCAGTCAATAATGAACGGTATCTGGATTCTGACAGTGCACTTATCAGTGAGATCAACTGGATCGATGAAATAGAAACTGAAGCAGATATCCAGTGCAAATTCCGCTATCGTCAGCCGGATAATGAAGTACACATCAGAAAGACCAGAAAAGATTCGGCTGTGCTGACATATCCGCATAAGATCAAGGCTGTGACGCCTGGACAGCAGGCTGTTTTCTATAAAGACGGAAGACTGCTTGGAGGCGGAGTCATCGAAGAGACATATTTTAACGGTCAGGATGTGAACAGATCGCTTATGAACAGAGTTGCTAATGGAAGATAATTTAACAGATCTTATCATCGGAGAATTTACTCATACTGTTTTCCGTTCCGAATCATACATGGTGAGCCGATTCAGTACCGAAGACGATAATATAACGGTTACCGGACCGGCTTTTGATTATGAAAAAGGACAGAAATATCTGCTTACCGGCAATTACGTCGATCATCCCCGCTACGGATTTCAGTTTTCTATCCTGACGATCGAAAGATATCTTCCTGATAAAAGAGATGATATCATCTCTTTTCTGGCCGGAAAGACCTTTAAAGGTATCGGAAAGAAAGCGGCAGAAAAGATATATGATCATTTCGGTGATGATACGCTGCAGATACTTAAGGATGATCCTTCAAAGATCGCTGAAACTTCTTTGAGTGAAAAACAGTATCAGTCTATAATTGACGGCTTCAGCAGTCTGAGCGATCCTGAAAATGATACTCTGTTTTATCTTGCCTCGAACGGTTTCAATAATCTCGAAGCGCAAAAGATCTTCAACCGGTTCAAACTGGCAACGGTCGAAGTCGGCAAAGACAATCCGTTCCGTTTTTATAATGATGTCTACGGTATCAGTTTTGACAAAGTGAAGAATTATGCTTCAAAGATCGAATTTTCTGATCAGGAACTGAAATACAAAGAAGCGTTTCTTATTTATCTGATGAACGATTATACCTTCAGAACAGGCAATACCTATATCGAAAGAGATGTTCTGGAAAGTATACTGATGAATTACGGTGGCATGGATATCTTCCTGTCAGCATATGAACGGGCTTTGGGAAACGGATATCTTACTATTGAAGAAGATCAGATATATCTTACACAGGATCATACGGATGAACACCTGATCGCCAGCTTTCTTAAGAGATTTCCTGATGATCTGGTGCTTGATGATGATCTTATCGAAGAGAATATCGCAATCTGTGAAAAGCAGCTTTCGATCGTTTATGACGATAAGCAGAAAGAAGCGATTCGCTGTTTCTTCAGAAAAGGCATCTCGATCATCATTGGCGGTCCCGGCACAGGCAAGACTACGATCGTCAAAACGATGGTCTCGATCTTCCGTGAGTGCTTCGCATTTTCTAATCTGATCGTAGCCGCTCCGACCGGCAGAGCCGCAAAGAGGATCAATGAGATCTGCGGCTGTGAATCGAAAACGATCCATTCTTTACTTAAATGGAACAAGGAGACGAATATCTTCAGTTTCAATGAAGAAAACCCGTTACTTTATGATGCGTTGATCATCGACGAGTTTTCGATGGTCGACAATTCACTGTTCGCATCACTTCTCAGAGCTTCATCCAGGATCAAGAAGATCTGCATCATCGGTGACAACAATCAGCTGCCATCTATTAGACCCGGAGATCTGCTCAGTGATCTGATCGCTTCAGAGATGTTTACCTGTACGAAACTGGAATACAATTACCGTCAGCGCAGCGGGAATGAGATTATTTCGCTGGCTAACGATATCATCAGGAACGATGTCGATCTGAAACGTTATAACAACGACATAAAATTTTATGATGTCCGCAAAGACACTTTCGATCTTATTTCACTTATCAGAGAAGATCTTGATAACGGCTTCACACTTGACGACATACAGATCCTTTCTCCCATGTATAAAGGAGAATGGGGGATAGACAATCTCAATCTTCTGCTGCAGAATACCTTCAATCCTGGCGGTTTTGCCAAAAAAGAAAAGAAAGTAGGCCAGTTCATCTTCAGAGTCGATGACAAGATACTGCAGTTGAAGAATCGGCCGAATGATGATGTGTATAACGGTGATATCGGTATCCTGGAAGATATCGATGAAAAAGAGAAATGTCTGACAGTCGACTATGATAATACGATCGTTTTCTATCAGTTCGATGATCTCAGTGACATCGCTCTGGCTTATGCGATGTCAGTACATAAAGCCCAGGGTTCGGAATATCCGATCGTTTATTTCATCATCAACAGGAACAATATCAGGATGCTGAACAGAAAGCTTATTTACACGGCCATATCGCGTGCAAAGAATAAACTTGTTATAATAGGTGAGAGTTCACTGTTCATGAACGGACTCGCTAATCTGTTAAAAAAAAGGCAGACCGGTCTTATGGAGAAACTAGAAAATGAAACAGACTAAGAAAAATACACTGATCGCTATCTTTGCGGCAGTCATCATCGTTCTGCAGGTGGTAGCGACATTCATAAACTTCGGCGGTTTTCCGATCACGCTTACGCTGATCCCGATCATCGTTGCTGGAGCTGTATATGGTCCTGCGATCGGAACACTTATGGGCATAGTATTCGGACTTGTCGTATGCGTGATGGTCATTACGGGTGCTGACCCCTCTGGCGCTGTTCTGATGAGTATCCATCCTTTCATCATCAACTTTACGTGTATTTTGAAAGGTGCTTTATGCGGTCTGGCCTCTGCTTTGGTCTATAAGTTATTAAAAGACAAGAATGAAAGACTGGGTATTATTCTGGCTTCAGCCACTGCTCCCATCGTCAATACCGGAACGCTGTTTATCTGTCTGATCCTGTTTTTCGATTCTTCATTTGCCGCGATGCTTTCAGCGTTCATGTCGATCAATTTCTTCATCGAACTGCTTACTAATGTCCTGATCGCACCGGGATTGCTCGTACTTATCCATAACTGGCAAAACAAAGTGTAATATTATTTCTGTTTATGTTAATATATTAGCGAAGAAAATTAGCTGTGATATCCATCTTAGAGAGTATCCGGACGGTGAAAGGGTATATGGATGATCAGTGAAGCCACTTCGTTTAAATCAGAGTAATGTCTGACGTATGATCTGCGTTAAAGATTAAAGGGCAAATAGAGATATTTGAACTAAGGTGGTACCGCGTTAATAACGTCCTTAGAGGGGACGTTTTATTTTTTTCAGGAGGTAGAAAGATGAATTATCTGACAGGCAATCAAGTAAGGAAAAAGTTTCTGGATTTCTTTGTATCAAAAGGTCATATGATCGAACCGGGCGTTTCACTGGTTCCGATCAACGATCCGACATTGCTTTGGATCAATGCCGGTGTGGCAGGTCTCAAGAAGTATTTCGACGGACGTGAGAAGCCTCGCTGCAAACGCATCACTAATGCTCAGAAATGTATCAGGACCAATGATATCGAGAACGTCGGCAAGACTGCCCGTCATCATACTTTCTTTGAGATGCTGGGTAATTTCTCGATCGGTGATTATTTCAAGGAAGATGCCCTTAAATATGCCTATGAGTTCCTGACTTCTCCGGAATGGATCGGCTTCGATCCGGATCGTCTTTATGTGACGATGTATCCTGATGATACGGAAGCTTACCGTATCTGGACAGAAGAGATAGGATTCAATCCTGCTCATATCCTGAAATCATATGACAACTACTGGCAGATCGGTGAAGGACCATGCGGACCTGACTCAGAGATCTATTATGACCGCGGTGAGAAGTATGATCCTAAAGGTCTGGGTGAGAGAGCTTTCTTTGAAGAACTGGAAAATGACCGTTATATCGAAGTATGGAACGTCGTTTTCTCACAATATGATGCCAAGGAAGGCATCGACAGAAAGGATTTCAAGGAACTGCCGCAGAAGAATATCGATACCGGCATGGGTCTGGAAAGACTGACTGCGCTGATCCAGGATGGAGAGACCAACTTCGATACAGACCTCTTCCTGCCTTATATACATGAAGCAGAGAAGTTTGCGACAAAGAAATACAGTGAAGATAAGATGGCTTACAGAGTCATCGCCGACCACATCAGGACCTGTGTATTCGCACTGGCAGACGGAGCTACTTTCTCCAATGAAGGAAGAGGCTATGTTTTAAGAAGAGTCCTGCGCAGAGCAATGCGCTACGGACGCAATATCGGTATCGAGAAGCCGTTCCTTTATGAACTGGTCGATGTCGTCTGTGAAAATATGAAAGATTTCTATCCATATCTTATGGACAAGAAAGAGTTCGTCAAAAAGCTCATCCTGAAGGAAGAAGAGTCTTTCCTTACAACTTTATCTAATGGTGAAAAACTGCTCGCAGATGAGCTGAAAAAGGCCGAAAACGGCATTTTAAGCGGTGAGGTCATCTTCAGGCTGTATGATACTTACGGTTTCCCGAAAGAGATGACGATCGAATCAGCTGAAGAAAAAGGCCTGAAATGTGATATCGACGGATTCAATGCGTGCATGGAAAAACAGCGTGAGATGGCCAGAAATGCCCGTGATGTCGAAGAATCGATGCATAATCAGTCAGAAGATCTGCTTAATTTCAAAGATGAATTCGTCTTTACCGGATATGAAAAAGATACTGATGAAGCAAAGATCATCGCTTTATTCAAAGACGGAAAGCGTATCGATGCGCTGAATGATGAAGGAGATGTCGTTTTCGATCATTCATGTTTCTATGCTGAATCAGGCGGACAGTGTGCCGATACAGGCAAGATCTACAACAGTGATGTCGAAGCAAACGTTTCTGATGTCAAAAAGGCACCAAACGGACAGTTCCTGCATCATGTGAAAGTCCTGAACGGTGAGCTTAAGGAAGGTCTTATTCTAAAACAGGAGATAAACGCAGAAGACAGACTCAAGATCAGAGCCAATCACTCTTCAGTGCATCTTCTGCAGGCTGCACTGATCTCTGTTCTGGGCAATCATATAGCTCAGGCCGGATCATATGTCTGCAAGGACTATGCCCGTTTCGACTTCTCGCACTATGAGAAAGTTACCGAAGAACAGCTCAGTAAAGTAGAAGAACTGGTCAACACATACATTTCTGAACAGCTGCCGATCGTTACACAGGTGCTGACGATCGACGAAGCAAAGAAGACCGGTGCGATCGCTCTGTTTGACGAAAAATACGGTGATACTGTCAGAGTCGTATCGATGGGCGATGTCTCTAAGGAATTCTGCGGCGGAACTCATGCGATCAATACTTCTGATCTAGGCTCTTTCAAGATCAATTATGAAGAATCGATCGGTTCGGGTATCAGACGTATCGAAATGTGCACGAAACTTGCAGCCTATGAAGGTTTCAAGGACTACGAGAAAAAGCTCAATGTTCTTAAGGATGAACTGAAACTAAAGAACATCGATATGATCTATGACCGTCTTGTTCAGCTGAAGAATGAAAACAGCAAGCTCAACGGTGAGCTCAAGACGATTAAAGAGAAGCTTATGAATGAGGAAGCCAATTCTCTTATCAGCAAAGCCAAAGACAACGGCAGATACTCATATCTGCTGATGAAACTGAATGATTATGAAGGCAATCTCAAGGATTACGCCAGCGGAATACGCAATAAACTCGACGGCGGATTCGTCTTCATCGTCAACAGCAAAGACAGCAAGCTTTCCATGATCGCTGCTGCCGGAAACAAGGCTTTGGACGAAGGCGTCAAATGCGGAGAGATAATCTCCAAAGCCTGTCAGCTGGCCAACGGTAAGGGCGGAGGACGTCCTGATCTGGCTCAGGGAGGCGGAACTGACACCGATCCTGATCTTATCATCAAAGAAGTTGAAAAGATGGTCCTGTAAAGAAACTAATAGTGTATAATTAGTTAAGGGAGGTACTGATTATGGCTTCTAATAATTCAAGAACGATGCTGTTTACTTCTGAAGAGATCCGCAGAGAGAATATGAAGCAGCTGCTGAAAGAAGTATCTACAGCTTTGGAAGAAAGAGGATATAATGCCGTCAACCAGATCTCCGGATATCTTATCAGCAATGATCCGGCATATATTTCGTCTCATAAGAATGCCCGCAATAATATTCAGCAGGTCGAGAGATATGAGATCATCGAGGAACTTGTAAGATATTATCTTGAAAGCAAATAAGCATGAAATCTTTATAAATTGATTTTGATCAGAAAAAATAGTACTCTCCTTTCAGGAGAGTCTATTTCGTTAAAAGAAGCATTCACAACTGTATAAGAAAGAACTATATATCATGAAAGAGAATTCCATATTTATTACTGATGAAAACGGCAAAGAGATAGAAATGAAGATCTATCTTACTTTTGATGCGAATGACAGGCAGTATGTCGTCGTCTATGAAGAGGGCAAGGAAGATGAATTATATCCTCTGGTCTACGACAATGAAGGAAATCTCTTTCCGGTAGAGAATGAAGAAGAGATGAATATGATTGATGAGGTAGTTTCGGCTTATGAAGAAGAGAACTAAAATTATTATTGCGATCCTGATCATACTGTTTCTGATCATCGGTATAATCGCCGGTATCGCCATTTACATAAAATCCAGTCTGAAGCCTACAAAGCAGTTCCTTAACGGCGAGATCTGTGAAAACAATGAAACGCCGTGTGAAGTTACTCCTTTCATCGTTGATGAAGGTGCTTATGGCAAATCGACGCTCGAAAAACTGCAGGAATACGGCATAATCAAGGATTCTGACATCGTTTATTACTATAACCGTCTGTTTACCGGCTATTCTTTTGCGGCCGGTTATTTTGAACTTCCACACAAGGTAGCGGATGAATACGGAAACATGCGTGAAGTTAATCTTGATGATATCCTGGCTTTCCTGGCTGACCCGAAGAATGCTCATCAGGATACAGTTACTCTTTCTTTTGATGAAGGTGACTTCGTCAGAGCATACGCCAAGAAGATCGGTGAAAACACGACAGTCAAGGAAGCTGAGATCTTTGCCTACTGGAACAACAAAGATGTCATCAGATCATATATGAGTGAATATCCTTTCCTGACTGAAGATATCTTCAACGCAAATCCGAACAGCGATGAAAAGAAGTGCCTTCTGGAAGGATATCTGTTCCCGGATACATATGAATTCTTTGAGTTCACCAACTGTGATGAGATCACCAGAAAATTCCTGGATCGTACTCTTGATATCTATAATTCTCATCAGTCTGAATTTGCGGAATCTGAATTCTCTATCCATGAAGTATTCACACTTGCATCGATCGTTCAGTGGGAATCAGGCAATGCTGAAGATTCCAAGATCATTGCCGGCGTCTTCGTGACCAGAATGAATGAACCCGAGATCCTCGGATCTACAGTCACAGCGTGCTATGCTTTCGATCTGTCTAAAGATGAATGTTACTCAGTAGGAGATACTCTTGACTATACCTGGAGAGATGATCCGTATAATACTTATACCAATCAGGGTCTTCCTCCTGGTCCGGTCTGCTGCCCGAATGAAACGGCCATCGTAGCTGCTTTACATCCGGATTCATCACAGGGTTACTTCTTCTTCTGTGCCGATATGTGCAATGGCGGAACGGTCTTTGCCCGTACGGAAGCAGAACATCAGTATAATGTCGAACATTATTATCTAGCTTGTGATTATTAGGAGGATCAGTAAATGACTGCAAACAAACCTATTGTAATCGGTATCGCCGGTGGAACATGTTCCGGAAAATCATCGATAGCCAACATCCTGATAAAACAATTCGACAACAAGAAATCGATCAACATCATCAAGGAAGATGACTATTACAAGGATCAGTCTGATCTTTCCATGGAGGAAAGAGCCAAGACAAATTATGACCATCCTCTGGCTTTTGATTTTGATCTGATGCTCGAGCATCTTCATAAACTGATCGCAGGCGAATCGATCGAAAAACCGACCTATGATTACACGATCCATAACCGTTCAAAAGAAACGGAGATCGTCCATCCAAGTGATGTTCTGATCATTGAAGGTCTGTTTGCTTTATATACTCCGGAGATCAGAGAACTTGAAGATATCAAGATCTTTGTCGATACGGCTGCAGATGTCCGTTTTATCCGTCGTCTTAAGAGAGATGTCAAAGAAAGAGCAAGAACCGTGGAATCGATCACTGATCAGTATCTGACAACGGTCAAACCGATGCATGATCAGTTTATCGAACCGACAAAACAGTATGCTGATATCATTATTCCGCATGGTAAATCCAACATAATCGCCATCGATCTGCTGAAGACTAAAATTCATAGTATTCTTAATGATAAAATGATATAATCGTTTAGGTTGGAGGCAATATGGAAGAGAAATTTTATGTAACCGAAGAAGGTCTGAATGACCTTAAAAAAGAGCTTGATACGCTCATACATGTAACAAGAGAGGAAGTCATCGAAGAACTGAAAGCTGCCAGAGCTCAGGGTGACCTTTCTGAAAACGCCGATTATGATGCAGCCAGAGATCATCAGGCTAAAGTCGAATCAAGGATCAAAGAACTTGAACATCAGATCAAGAATGCCGAGATCATTTCGGAAAAACGCAAGACCAGCTTTGTCAGGATCGGTTCTACAGTAGAGATCCAGGAGCTCGATACCAAAAACAAGCTTACATATAAGATCGTCGGTTCTGTTGAAGCAGATCCGCTCAATGGTCTGCTGTCAAATGTTACACCGCTGGCTGAAGCGATCATGGATCACAGAGCCAATGACGTCGTTACCGTCAATGTCGATGTACCTTACGATGTAAAGATTTTGAAAATTAATTAAGGTAAAACATATACATTTTGCGAATAATGAGTAGGAGGACTACTCATTTTTTTATGCGTAAACTGTCTATTCTGCTTATACTGTTTATTCTGAACATCGGTTCTTTTTTCTATCTGAAGAAGATACTGTCGTCCAGAAATGCCTTTGAAATGAATCTTACAGATTCTGTTTATATCGTTCCTAGAAAAGATATCATCCTTGATGATAAGGAAGATTTCTGTTTTGAGGACTATTTTCTCGTTTTCTCCATGAGTGAATACTCATACTTATATACTTTTGATGATCAGTATATCTACATAAATATCAATGGTAGGAAATGTAAATATCCATATTCGATAAAAGAAAAGGAAAAAGAGATCGTCGAAACGATCGTTTATCACGAAGTCTATATCGACAGGCCTCCCACTGAAACAATTCAGGAAACTGTTCATGAAGTGCATTATGACGATGATTATGAAGATGAATACTTCGAACTGAGCAGGGAAAACTGTTTCTTTTCAAAAGGGACAGATCTAAATCATATAATTTCAGAAATACATAGTTATGTTTCCAGCAATATGAGGATAACTGTGGACTATTCTGAACTTAATCCCAATGAATCAGGTGTTTATCCGGTCTTTTTCATGACAGATTCACAAAAAAGGACACTTTTTGTCGAAATAGGGTAGGTGAAAGCCCTCTTTTTTGCAGATAAAGATATAGAGGGAGAATTATATGAAAAAGATTATATCTAAATTTTTGGTATTAATGCTTCTGTGTATCTTCTGCTGCAGTATCAGTGCTGAAGAAGAGAAAGAAGATATGACCGTATGGTCATTCAAGATCCTGGAGCAGCATTGTGACCAGGAAAGCCAGATCAAAGTGGTGAAGTATTTCAATAACCAGACCGGTAAAGTCGGTTTCTGTATGGAACCGAATGTGAACTACAACCGTTTTGATTATGATTACTATAAGCAGGTTTATGACAATGAAGATGTCTGTAAAATCGTCAGAGCTTATGAATATTTTAATGACGATGAACACTACATCTGTGCTCAGCTGATGATCTGGGATACTATATTCCATAAACGCTATTCTTTCAGCGGTAAGACTGCTGCCGATTTTGATGAAGAAGGGATAAAAGAAGTCATCGCATCATTTTCATCAGAGATCGAGACTCAGGAGTTGAATTATGACGGTATTAAAGGAAAGATTAATCATCTGGATATAAACGATCTGAACAGCTTTGAGATCAGCTGTGAGGGTATCGAGATAATCAGCAAAGATGAAAACGGACTGGATTACACCATAAATGAAGGTTCTGATACTCATATCATCGAACTGAAATCAAAAGTCAGAAGTATAAACGGATCTTATCTGTACTGTTCTGAAGGATCACAGGATCTTTATTCATATGAAGGAAACTATGAGCAGATCGCCGATCGCAGGATAAATATCAGACCCGTAACGGATGAGATAACCATAAAGCTTAAGAAAACTGATACAGAAGGACGGCCGATTTCGGGTGCCGAATTCATTCTTTATGATCTTAACAGTTACGGTCCGAACGAGACTCTGTATATGATGCAGATAAACAAAAGGATCAATCTGTTTCAGATGATCATCGATGATTATCCGAATTATGATCCTGATAAAATCAGTATCAGCGTTTCTGAACGATATTCAGAATATCTTGACGGTCTCTATATGAAGACTGACGAAACGGGCTATTTCCCGTTTGAGATCAGATATAATGACGTTTCTCTGAGAAAAGGACGTGTTTATGTGATGGATGATCCAGATCTTACGCTGGGAGAATATCGCAAGATCAAAGTAAAGATGCATTCGCAATTAAGTACAGGTTCTGATCTTATCAACATGATCGAAAATGTCGCAAAAGATCATATGTATCTGCTTTGCGAAAGCGAACCTCAGAAAGGATACGAATATTCAGGAAATCCCTGTCAGCTGATCGATGCTTCAGAAAGAGATGAAAATGATTTGAATACATTCATCAACAGCAAAAGAGAATACACGTTCCGTCTGGTCAAGAATGATCCGGATCATACGATAAACCTAAACGGAGCCAGGTTCAGAATGATCTATCAGGAAGATGGAGAAGAAAAAGAAATGGAATTTGTGACTGGTGCTTTCAACGTCAGAAGAAAGAATGGCAGAAAGTACATTTACATAACACCGGAAAACAGCAAGAATACTGAACGTTATGAAATGGAAAGTGACTTCTTTATCAAGAGAGATCTCAAACCGGGAAGATATTACTATTATCAGAGCGATGATGCAGAATGCAATAATGATAAGATCTACAGACACTATGTCGATGTGATCGAAGGAGGGTTTATTCTGGAAGATCTTCCATATGATTCGGTCGTTTCACTGGAAGAGATCGAAGCACCGGAAGGATACCATATTGATGAAGCCGAGTTCGATGTGAGACCGGATATATCATATTCAGAACTGATTTTCAGATGCAGCAGAGTAAATTCATTTGAAATTATCCCGGCAAACAGAAGAAAGATTCCAAAAACATGTATTGGCGACTGATATTTATCCTGTTCATAGTCACTGGAACAATTCTTACTACCGTTAAAGTAGACAGATCATTACCGGAAGAAAACAAACAGATCACCGTGGAGATCAGAGGACATGTACGCAATCCTGGTGTCTATGAACTTCCTATCGGTTCTACATATAATGATCTTTTAAGTAAAGCAGTTCCTGATGAAGATGCGATGACTGATGATATATCATTACAGGCAGTCCTGTATAATAAACAACTGATAATCATTCCGGAAAAAAGCAGTAACAAGCTTATCTCAATAAACAGTGCCGGTATCGATGAACTCATATCTTTACCGGGTATAGGAAAGTCTACAGCGCAGAAGATCATTGATTATCGGGATCAGAACGGTTCTTTTCTTTCACTTGAAGATCTGATGAATGTAAAAGGGATCGGATATGCGAAATTCAGCAGGATCAAAGAATATATCTCTCTTTAAAGTAGCGGTTTTACTAAGTATCATTCTTTATTTCCGCAATCTGTATCTGACAGTGATGATCGCTGTCTATCTGATCATAAACAACAAAAAAGAATTTATCATCTATCTGTTTCTTGTTGTAGCCATTTATATAATCGAAAGATACCGATGTGATATTATTCCCATCGGTATCGTTGATTATAAGAAATACAATTACTATATCGTTGATAAATTCTTCTATAAAGTTCGTTTCAACAGCAGTGAAACTTTCAGAAGCGGAGATGTGATCCTGTTTTCAGGTGGATCTTCATTAAACGATAATGAATCTCAGTTCTCAAAGAATATCATTTTCGTTCACAATAAGGGTTCTTTACTGTTTTCTTTCTTTCCGCGTTCTTTTATAAGCAACAAGATCTCTCTTCTGGATGAAAGCATTCAGGCTATCGTAAATAAAACTGTCTATAATCTGAACAGTTATGATGATCTGAAATTCAATATGGGTTACGGGCTGATCTCATATTATTTTCTGAATTCGATACGTAAGAAGGATCCCCGTATCTGTATAGTCGCAATAGTAATTTATTCTTTATTATTTGTATTCGAGATCAGATTTATCCTGCTTATAATCGATGTATTATGCGATCTTAAAGATAAAGACAGCACTTATCGGATGACTTTTAAACTGCTGTTGATATGTATCATCAACAGCAGGATTCTGACAAATTATTCCGTATTGCTTCCATTATTGTTTTCGCTATACAGAACTATCGATTTGCCTATCGGTTTCAATACCTACATGTTTATGATCGAATCATTACTTTTTGGTGAAGCTGATATCCTTGGCATATTTCTTTTTAAACATCTGATTTCATTAAAGATAGTTATCTTTCTTTTTTCATTGCTGGTGCTATTCTTTCCGTTTCTTTCTGATCTGTTCTTATATTTCAGTAAAGGCGTATCTTTTTTATACGGTCTTGAGATACCGGTGAGAGGCCAGATCTCTGTTCTTAGTATTATAATCTTCATTCTTTGTTTCAGAATGATCAGAAACAGATACAGGGATATATATACATTTGTTTTATGTATCATTCTGATTTTGAGTCCACTCAATGATCCTTTCGATCATATAACATATATCGATGTCTCTCAGGGCGATTCGATCATGATCAAGACAGGACTTAAAAGATCATGTATCCTGATCGATACCGGATCAGAATTTAATTACTATAAACTTCGTTCCAGACTGTTCAAAGAAGGTATCTATACCATCGATCATCTGATCATCACCCATGATGATTCGGATCATAACGGAAATATAGAAAATCTGTATTCAGATTTCAAAGTCAAAGATCTTGTCATGGAAGGGAAAGACATACAGTGGCACGATCTTTATCTGAAATACTGTTATCTTGGTGAATACGACAATGATAACGATAATTCGCTTGTCTATTATATGTATACAGACGGATACGGTTTTCTTTTTACCGGCGATATTTCGAAAAATGTGGAAGGCACATATATCAGAAAATACGGTGATCTCAATGTAGATTTTCTGAAAGTTTCACATCATGGATCCGTTACGGCAAGCAGCCGCTATTTTATAAGCGAATTATTGCCGGATTATGCGATCATTTCGACATCCGGACAGTATAATCATCCTCATCCTGATGTAATAAAAGTATTGAATGAATACCTGGTTAAAACCTTTATAACAAGACAGTGCGGATCAGTTTCAGTTTATCTGACTTCATTAATAGATCTGATAAAAACCGATAATGGTGAATTTGTTATAATTAAGTAATGATATATGTGATCCAGGGCAATGAAGAATGCTTCATCAGAGATAAGATCAGCGAGACCATAAAGGAAAATCAGGGAGAACTGATCCGTTTTGACGGTTTAGACAAGAATTTTACTGTAGATATAATGCTGGAAGCCTGCAACGGAAATACACTGTTTTCGGAAGGGAGCATCGTGCTGGTCGATCAGCCATATTTTCTGATCAGAAAAGTCAATGAAGGCGATACCGAAAAACTTGAACAGTATTTTCAGAATCCTGTCTATGAGACTCAACTGATCTTATACACACTGCTTGATAATTTCAATAGCCGTCTGAAAACATATAAAGCTGCTGTAAGCAATGCTCAACTGATCAGACTTGATTCTCTTGATTACAAGAATTTCAATACCTATGTCCGTCAGCGGATAAAGGAAGAAAAACTTGATATAAACAATGATGCGGCTTTCATGCTGAACAACCTCTGCAAAAGAAGTGCGACACTGCTGAATCAGAATCTCGAGATACTGAAACTATATCCGGAGAAGATCACTTCGCAGGTCATAAGTCATCTATGCACTGCTTCTGATGAGAATGACAGTTTTGAGATGATCAATTCCTTGACAAACAGGGATATCAGTAAAGCGATCAGCTGCGAAAGGAAATTTCTTTCACAGAACGATTCAGTCTTAAGTGTCATCGGACTGTTGTCTTCACAGCTGCGTTTTCTTTATTACATATCTTATCTTCTTGCGAAAGGCAAAAAGAAGAGCGAGATCATGGATGAAGCCAATATCAGTGATTACCGGTATGGAAAAGCCATGGAAACATTGAAGAACCTTAAAATGCGACAGATCATCGAACTGCTTGCGAAACTCAGCGATCTTGACTGCCAGTGCAAGAGTGATAATTCCGTCGGTGACAATACCAGATTTGAACTGTTCATCCTGAATCTTTTAAGAAAGGGCAATAACTATGCAGGGGATTAAAGGTCTATACCGGATCGGATACGGTCCATCAAGTTCTCATACGATCGCTCCTTTCAGGATAGCTTCACTTTATCGTCATAAACATCCTGGATGCGATGAATACAGTATACTTCTGGGCGGATCGCTGGCTCTTACAGCCAAAGGTCATGGAACACTTAAGATCATCGAAAAAGCTCTGGAATGTGACAGGATCTGTTTTGATTATGATCTGAACACCAAGGAAAATATCATGAACATCACCGGAACGCGAAGCGGTATTCAATATGATACATGGCACGCGTTTTCGCTTGGCGGCGGAGCTATCAAAATCGATGAATATGATGCAGGTGATCTAAATGAAGTGTATGAGGCCAACTGTTTTGAAGATATCAAAAAACAGATCAGTGATGATCCCAAAAGTCTCCTAAACTATATCTACAGTCATGAACCTGATCTGAAACATTATCTTATCGACTGCCTGAATGTGATGTTTGAGACAGTCGACCGTGGTCTTAACACTGAAGGTCTGATCAATGAAGAACTGAAATACTATCGCATTGCCAAAAAGCTTTACGAAAAAGCAACTGACAGAAAAGATTATCTTGTAGCTTATTCATATGCAGCCTGCGAAGAGAATGCCGATGGGGGCATGATGTGTACGGCACCGACACTCGGAGCCTGCGGTATCCTTACTTCACTCATGTATTATCTTCATTTCAATGAACTATACAGTGACGAGGATCTCTGTGATCTGCTGGCAGTTGCCGGTATCTTCGGCAACTGCATAAAGAAAAACGCCTCGATCGCCGGATCGGAAGGGGGATGCCAGGCTGAAGTAGGAACTGCATGTTCCATGGCAGCAGCTGCCATCGCTTATAAAGAAGGTTATGGACTTAAAACGATCGAATATGCTGCTGAGATGGGCATCGAACACTTCCTGGGCCTTACATGTGACCCTGTACTTGGCTATGTGATCATCCCGTGTATCGAAAGAAATGCCATAAGCATCCTTAGGGCATACGACTGTGCTTATCTGGCGGAACAGCTCAAGAATGTTAAAGACAATCTGATCAGTTTCGATTCTGTCGTTAATGCCATGAACTATACAGGTAATAAACTTGCGCGAGAACTGAAAGAAACTTCACTTGGCGGTCTTGCTTCGGAGTTCAAAAATGAAAAAAGCTGAACTTCTATCTCCGGCAGGCAATTTTGAATGTCTTAAGGCAGCCGTCAATAACGGTGCAAATGCCGTATATCTTGGAGGAAAGAATTTTTCTGCCAGAGCTTTCGCAGGAAATTTCGATAAAAATGAACTGATAGAAGCAGTAAGATACTGTCATCTTCATAATGTCAGAGTATTCGTCACGCTAAATACGCTTCTCAACGAAAAAGAGCTCGAAAATGCGATCAGGATGGCCGACTTCTATTATGAGAATAATGTCGATGCACTGCTGGTACAGGATCTCGGTCTTTTTTATATCCTGAAAACGAGGCATCCTGATTTTGAACTGCACTGTTCAACCCAGATGCATGTGCATAACCTAAAAGGGGTCAGAAACGCAAAAAGACTGGGTTTCAGCAGAGTCGTAGTCGCCAGGGAATCCACACTTGATTTCATTAAAGAAGCTTGCCGGGAAGATATCGAGATCGAGACTTTCGTACACGGTGCGATCTGTGTTTCCTATTCCGGCCAGTGTCTGATGTCATCTGCGACCAAGAATCGTTCTGCCAACAGAGGTATGTGCGCTCAATGCTGCCGGCTCAGATACAGACTTGTCGATGAAGACAACAATACCATAAACACTTCTACAGATTATCTTCTTTCTCCTCGTGACATGTTCCTGCTTGATGATATACCAAAGCTGATCGCTGTCGGAGTATCTTCGTTCAAGATCGAAGGCAGGATGAAATCACCTGCTTATGTAGGCTATGTTACAAGTATCTACCGTAAAGCTATAGATTCCTATTACGAGGGCAAAAAGTATTCATTGAGCGAAGAGGAAGCTGATGATCTCAAGGTCCTTTTCAATCGGCGTTTTACTGATTCTCTGCTGTACGGCAAAAAAGATCTTTTCGGGCAGAAGACACCGAATCATCTCGGTATCCTGATCGGCGAAACTGTCGGCAACAGGAACGGACATACTTTTATCAGACTTGAACGCAGACTGAACCAGTTCGACGGGATCAGGATCGGCGAATTTGGCTGTATCGTAAACATGCTTTATAAAGACGATATGCTGGTAAACAGCGGCGATAAAGGTGATATCGTATCCATTAAAACCGATCAGGTGCTGACCGGTAAGGTATACAAGACCCTGGATCATGAACTGGAAAGAAAGATAGAAGCAACCGAAGAGAAAAAGATACCTCTTGATATATCAGTGAGGATCTATCCGAATGAACCGGTCTCTGTCAGGCTTTCATGTAACGGTTTTTCTTATGTCTTTGAATCCAATCTGATCCCGCAGAAAGCGATCAAAGCTCCGCTTGATGATGAAAGCATCAGAAAACAGTTCAGCAGACTCAATGATACGGTCTATATGCTGAATGGATTCAGTTCCGAAACTGATGATGCTTTTGTTACGGTAAAGGATCTCAATTCTTTAAGAAGAAAAGCCATAGAAGCTTTTGATGAATACAGGTTAGACAGTTTCTCAAGAAAAGATAATCCAGTAGATCCCGAAGTATGGAAAGACCCTGATTACGCTTTGGAGAAGGGAACTATGATCCAGAAAGAGGATCATATATATCATGACGGATCTGAATATGCGATCAATTATGTCATCAATCCACTTTCTCAGTACTGCAAGGAAAAGAATACAGTCATCAGTGAATTCGGCGGTCTGTTAAAGGATTACGATAGCAAGATCGCATACTATACACTGAACTGCTGCAATTCTTATGCCTATGAACTGTTAAAGAGGCTGGGATTTGACTGCATCATCCTGTCGACGGAACTTTCATCAGACTCGATACATGATCTTGTCGAAGCATATCAAAAAAGAAACGGTGAAAAGATCAGACCGTTTTTCCTGACAAAGGGAAACAGAGTTTTGATGTATATAAAATCCGATCCTTTCGGTCAATATATGAAAGATAACAGAAAATACTTCCTGAGCGACGGAAATAACCTCTACAGCATCGTTAAAAGGGATGATATATACGAATTAATAGAGACCGAAAAACCCTCTGAAACGCCTTTAAACAGCGATTTTCTTCCATTCGAAATAGAAAACTGAAGAATACCTGAAAATTGTGTTTTCAGTATATTAAATTTGATATAATAACATGGTACAAAAAAGGAGCATGGATGTTTTTAAAACGAATTGAAATGCAGGGATTCAAATCCTTTGCTGATCATATAACCATCAGTTTTGAAGATCCGGTAACAGGTATCGTCGGACCTAACGGATGTGGAAAATCAAATATCTCTGACGCTATCAGATGGGTCCTCGGTGAACAGTCGGTCAAATCACTGCGCGGTGAAAAGATGACTGATATCATTTTTGCCGGAACGGAAGAAAGAAAACCGATGAACATGGCGGAAGTTACGCTTGTTTTTGACAATTCTGAACATCTTCTCAATTCGGATCACGAAGAGATCGAACTTACCAGAAGGATCTACAATACTGAACAGGATGCCGAATATCTGATCAACCGTAAAAACGTCCGCTACAAAGATATCCTTGATCTCATCATGGATACAGGTCTGGGAAAAAACTCTCTTTCAATGATATCTCAGGGTAACGTCCTCAGTTTTGCGGAAGCAAAACCTTATGATCGCCGTGAGATCTTTGAAGATGCAGCCGGTGTTTCAAAATACAAGAAAAGAAAGATCGAATCATTAAACAAGCTGGAAAGAACAAAAGAGAATCTCGATCGTACTTTTGATATCCTCAGTGAACTTGAACGTCAGGTATCGCCTTTAAAAAGACAGGCTAAAAAAGCGGAGATCTACCGTGAGAAGAAAGCCAGACTGGAACAGATAGAAGTTGCCGTCCTGGTCAATGATATACAGAATCTGCATCTGCAGAAGAGTGAACTGGAAAAGTCTCTTTTTGATCTCGAGACCAGTCTTGCGATGCACGAAACGACGATCCAGGTCCATGAAAACTCCAATTTCGAAAACAAGAGCCGTCTCAAGGAATATGACCGTGAGATAAATTCCATCCAGGAAAAACTGATGATGGTAATCAATGAGATCCAGACTCTCGAAGCCAGAAAGATCGAGATCGATGAAAAACGTAAATACGCCATCGAAATGGGTTCTTCTGAAGAAAAGATCAAAGAACTTGAATCATATATCAAAGAAGCTAAATTCGAATACGATGACCGTCTGGAAAGACTTAACAGACTTAAAGCCGATATCGAACTGCTAAACACTAATCTGGAGAATACCGCAGTTGAACTTGGTGAAGCATCACTGAAGAAAGATGAATCGACCAATGTCCTCAACAGGATGAACAACCGCATCGAAGTTCTGAAAAATGTTATTTCCGATCCTTTCTCTTCGGCAAACCAGGGCGGTGTCAGAGCAATCATGTCCAGCAAATCATCATTTTATGGGATCATGGGCGTCATCGGACAGGAGATCGTGCCTGATGAAGGTTATGAAGAAGCCATCGCTACAGCTTTGGCAGGAAGCACTTATCATATCGTCACCAAAGATGAAGAATCGGCCCGTAAAGCCATCGATTTCCTGAAGAAGAATCGCAGCGGCAGAGCTACATTCCTGCCACTGACCGTCTGCAAACCTCATACGGTCAAATATGAAGATGAGATCATCTGCAAGAATACGAAAGGGTATCTCGGTACAGCCTATGATTTCTGTGACTGTGAACCTGAATACGAAGCTGTAAAGGCCTCTCTTTTAGGCAATGTTCTGGTTACTGACAATCTTGAGAATGCCAATAATCTTTCGACACTACTCAAATACGGATACAAGATCGTTACACTAGAAGGGGATACCGTTCATAAAGGCGGTTCCATGACCGGCGGCAAGATCAAGAATGAGATTTCTCTGATCACAGCTCAGTCCGAACTCAACAGGATCGAAAGTGATCTGATTTCCTACAAAGCTGAAAATGAACTGGCTATCAAGAAATACAATCAACTTGTTGCACAAAAAGACAATATCGATACACAGATCACTGAGAAAAGGATCGCGATCGCTCAGCTTGAACCGATCGTAGACACAAAGAGAGCCAAGTACGAAAAACTGCAGGCTGACTATGAAATGATCGTTCCTAAACAGAACGAGGAATCCATCAGTGATTCAGTCATCGCACAGCTTTCGGCAAATTATGCTCATAAAGATGAACTTTCTACTTCTCTGAAACTCAGAAGGGATGAAAGGATGAAACTTTCTGCCGAGATCGACCGTAAGGATCAGCAGATCAGACAGATCAGAAGACAGCTTGACGAGACCAGAAGCAATATCGCTTCGGTAAATACGAATAAAGCAGTTCTGGAAACGAGACTGGAAAACAATCTTTCAAGACTGGCATCCGAATATCAGATGACTTTTGAATATGCATTGGAAAACAATGATCTGAAGATCGATGAGAATGCCAAGGAAGAAGTCATGAATCTGCGCCGTGATATCCAGAATCTCGGCAATATCAACATGTCTGCTCCGGAAGAATTCTCAGAAGTAAATGAGAGATACGAATTCCTCAAAAAGAACTATGACGATCTGATCGAATCAAGAGATAAGATTCTGAGCGCCATCGATGAGATGGATGAAATTATGAAGAGCCAGTTCGAAAAGACTTTCAATGCGATAAACGCTGAACTTCCGGCTACTTTCAACAAACTGTTTGGTGGCGGCAGAGCCCGTCTGGTCCTGGAAGATCCTAATGATATCCTCAATACCGGTATCGATATCGATGTTCAGCCACCTGGAAAAGCCGTCAAATCGATCAGACTGTTCTCCGGTGGTGAGAAATCACTTATCGCGATCTGTGTTCTGTTTACGATCCTCAAAGTAAGACCTGAACCTCTGATCGTCTTTGATGAAGTTGAGTCAGCACTGGATGTCGCCAACGTGGAAAGATTTGCGAAATATGTCAAGGAATTCGCTGACCGGTCACAGTTTTTGATCATCACGCACAGACCGGGAACGATGGAACAGTGTGATTCACTATATGGTGTGACGATGCAGAAACGCGGTGTATCACAGTTACTGAAAGTCAAACTGGTCGATGCCATTGAAATGGCTGAACCGGAAGATAAAGAAGGAGCTCAGGCATAATGGGCTTTTTCAATAAAGACAAGAATAAATATCTGCACGGATTTGCCAAAACTAATGATTCTTTAGGCAAAAAACTCAAATTCGTCACTGAAAACAAAAAACAGAATAAAGAAGACTTCATGGAACAGCTGATGGTCACACTGATCGAAGCTGATATCGGTTATAAAACATCCGAACTTATCTGTGACCGTTTTTTTGAAACATGTCAGAATTACTATTATCTGTTTGCCAAAGATATCATGAACTTTCTGGGGCAGACGTTCCGTGACATCTATTTTGAAAAACCTGATCAAGATATCGTATTCAACGAAAACGGACCGACAGTCATCCTGATGGTCGGTGTCAACGGTTCAGGCAAGACTTCGACCTGCGCTAAACTTGCGAACAGATATCTTAAAGAAGACAAAAAAGTAGCGCTAGTAGCTGCGGATACTTTCCGAGCCGGGGCTACTGAACAGCTGGAGAAATGGGCAGAAAGACTCAATATCAAATGTATCAGCGGAAATCCGAATGAAGATCCAAGTTCCGTACTGGTAAAAGGATGCAGATACGCAAAAGATAATGATATCGATATCCTGATCTGTGACACAGCAGGCAGACTTCAGAATAAAGTCAATCTGATGGGTGAACTGGAGAAGATGAGCAGAGTCGTCGGAAAAGAGATCGAGGGCGCTCCTCATAACACATGGCTCGTCTTAGACGCCAATACTGGTCAGAACGGTCTTTCTCAAGCTGAACTATTCAACGAAATAACTAATTTAAACGGCATAATCCTGACCAAGATGGACGGTACATCCAAAGGCGGTATCATCATCGCCATCAAGAATATAACCGGTCTGCCGGTAAGATATATCACTGTCGGAGAACAGCTGGATGATATCCAGGATTTTGATTTTGATATGTACCTTGATTCGATAATCGGAGATCTGAAACATGCTTCCTGACCGAGAAAAAGCTGCGCTCTTGCTGGATTATTATGGAGATCTGCTGACATCGCATCAGCAGGATATCCTTGACGAGTATTTCAACGAAGATCTTTCGATGAATGAGATTGCCGATAATCTGATGATATCTAAAAGTGCGGTACAGGATCTGATCAAAAGATCACTTGTACAGCTCAATGAATATGAAAAGAAGCTTAAACTTATCGCAAAGGATCAAAAACTTGATAAAATTTTAGAAGAAATGAGTAATGAAAACAGCGAAATGCTTGATTCATATATTAAAAAAATCAGAAAAATAAAATAGGGGAGAGAAAGAAAATGACAAAAATCATGGCAGTAAACTCAGGAAGTTCTTCATTGAAATTCCAGTTATTTGAAATGCCTGAAGGCAAAGTGCTGACCAGCGGCAACGTTGAAAGGATCGGCTTACCGATGGGCATCTTCGGCATCAACGTCAATGGAGAAAGGATCTCCAAAGAAGTTCCAGTTCCGAATCATCAGGTAGCTGTCGATCTTCTGCTCGATGCACTGATCGGATACGGCATCGTTGAATCACTTGATGAGATCAAGGCAGCCGGACACCGTATCGTCCAGGGTGGCCCTTATTTCTCTGATTCAGTCAAGGTCGATGATTATGTAGTAGATAAAGTAAGAGAACTGATCGATATCGCACCTTTACACAATGCTGCACATCTTACCTGTTACGAAGCTTTCAAGAAGGCTTTGCCGAACATCGAACATGTCTTCGTTTTTGATACGGCATTCCATCAGACCATGGAAGCTGATTCCTATATGTTCCCGGTCCCTTACGAGTGGTATACAGACTACAAGGTAAGAAGATACGGTGCTCACGGAACTTCGCATAAATTCGTTGCGAACAGAACAGCCGAAATCATGGACGAGAATATCGAAGATCTCAACCTGATCACACTTCACCTCGGTTCGGGAGCTTCTATTACCGCAATCAAAGGCGGAAAATGTATCAATACCTCCATGGGCCTTTCTCCGTTAGGCGGTATAATGATGGGCACAAGATGCGGTGATATCGACCCGACTGTTGTTTATTTCATGCTGAAGAAGCTTGGCTGCACACCTGATGAGATGGAAACATATCTCAACAAGAAATCAGGAATGGCCGGTATTTCAGGCATCTCATCAGATTCCAGAGACGTTGAAAACGCTCTTAAACAGGGAGATGAGAGAGCTAAACTTACTTATGACCTCTATGTAAACAGAGTCATAAATGTCGTCGGCGGTTATGTAATGCAGCTTGGACATGTCGATGCACTGACATTCACAGCCGGTCTTGGTGAACACGCTACACTGGTCAGAGAGATGATCTGCAAGAAACTTGAAGAAGGTCTCGGACTGAAAGTTGATTATGAACTTAATGCCAAATGTCACAGTGAGCAGGAACTCTCATTACCTGATTCAAAAGTCAAAGTATTTGTCGTTCCGACTAACGAGGAACTTGCGATCGTAAAAGATACAGTCAGGATCCTTGGCTTATAAGTTATGTACAAAGAGCTTTTAAAGAAGATCAGAGAATATGAGAACATTGCCATATACAGGCATATCCATCCAGATGGAGATGCGATGTTTTCGACATTGGCTCTTTATACATTCCTGAAGCATAATTTTCCTGAAAAGAAGATAAAACTGGGCGGAAATGATGAATTCAGCACCATTACCAAAAAACACAGGATCTCTGATTCTTTTCTTTCAAAAGCTCTTGTGATCGTACTCGACACATCAAGTCGCAACCGAATAGATGATGAAAATTATGCAAAAGGGGATCTCATCATCAAAATCGACCATCATCCGATCGTCGATCAGTTCGGTGATCTCAATTATGTGGATACGAAAACTGCAGCATGCTGCGAACTGCTTGCTGATATATTCTTTTCTGAAGGATTCAGAAAACTCAAACTATCCAAAAAAGTGTGTGAATATCTTTATTGCGGTATTCTGACTGATACAAATACCTTTTCTACTACCAGTACTACATGGAAAACACTTCGTGTAGCATCGGTCCTGGCCGAAAAAGGGGAGTTGAAGATCTCTGATCTGGTCAATTATCTCAATGATCTTGATATAGATCTTTATCAGAAAGTGACTGAGATCAGAACTTATCTGAAGATCGAACAGAAGTTCGGTCATATTACTCTTGACAGTAAACAGCTGAAAGAGATCGGCATCAGTCCTATCAAAGCTAAAGATAATATTGAAGAAATAGGTCATATAAAGGATCTTAATGTCTGGGCCTTCGCTACACAGGTCGAAGATGGAACTTATGCTGTTTCAGTCAGATCTAAAAGAGGATATGTGATCAATAAGATCTGTGAAAGATACGGAGGAGGCGGACATGCATGTGCATGTGGTGTCAAGCAACTCAGCAAAAATGATCTTCGATCCCTGTATTCAGAATTGATTGAACTTTCAACTAAATAAGTCAAAAAGTGTCTAAAAGCCTTTAAAATAAGGCTTTTTTGTTGATTTTTGTATATCAAAAATATATAATTATACCAGGAGGTTGAATCAAAAATATGGAACTTAAAGTCACAAAAAAAGATTTAGCTGAAGTATTAGTTGAAAAATATGGTTACACCAAAAAAGAAGCTAATGAAGTAGTCAGCACAGTATTTGATGAGATTACTGCAAATTTAAGCAAAGGAGTTACTACTGATATTTCTGGTTTTGGTAAATTTGTTGTAAAGACTAGAAAAGAAAGAACTGGTATCAATCCGGCAACTGGCCAGAAGATCACTATCAGTGCTTCAAAAGCTCCAGCATTCAAGGCAGCTAAAGCATTAAAAGATTTATTCAGATAATAACTGATTAAAAAGAGTAAAGAAAACGTCCTGAAATCATTAAATCAGGGCGTTTTATTATTCTGCATCAATTTATCTGTATTTACTATTCATTTCGCATAATGTATGTTATGCGGCTTTTTTGAAGAGATATTTAGAAAGCATTTAAAAGCATATCCCTCTACTGCAGCTTATCTATCTCTTTTATTATTTCGTTAATATCGGAATACGTTTTATTATCGACGAGACCGCCAACGAAATTATTAAGTTTGTAATTATCGTTATAGTAATTTCTGACATCGCTCTTATAGGCGAATATCTTTTTATTCAAAGCGTAGCACATCCCTATTTCGGCAGCCGTCCCCGAATCTATTTCGATACCGTTACAGTTAGCTACTACGATCTGACACAGATTGATCGCTTTAAAATCCATGTAGAAACATGCTGCTTTTACCAGGACTGAGCTGTCTTTATCGATAACTACTTCCTGTGGCAGAAATGTGGCATAACCGGCTTTTCTCAAAGCATCCGAATTGAGCTGATTTGAATATCTGTCGCCTTCGTTAAATAACGGACCGGCCATATAGATGTTCAATCTTCCATTTCCGTAAGGATTGAGATATTTATCAAGTGACTGGATCTCTTTGGCTCCTTTTACTTCTGAAAGTGAGTCTGTATCTACTTCTAATGGTTCACTTCCGAATTTTTCGGTAAAGACTGCATAATATTTTCCTTCTAGTTCATATACGACTTTCGTCTCATCATTTCTGTCTGCGTAATAGTATTTCATTTTAGTCCTTCTCTTTCTTGCTGATATCGAGCCCTTTTTCTTTATTGAATGGGTGTGCCTTCATATAGGTATTCTTAAGTCTTTCTGATTCAACATGTGTATATATCTCGGTTGTAGATATATCAGAATGGCCAAGTAACTCCTGAATGACTCTCAGATCAGCTCCCCCTTCTAATAAATGCGTAGCATATGAATGACGGAGCTTATGTGGAGTTATATGCTTATCGATACCGGCTTCGCCGATCCGTTTTCTCAATATATCTTCAACATATTCACGATAGATAGGTTTACCAAGATGATTGATATAAAAACTGTTAGTACTTTTCTTTAGCCATAATGTCCTGACATTGGAAAAATAACGTTTCATGATCCTGGCAGTCTGTTCCGGAATAGGTATCACCCTTTCCTTGCTGCCTTTTCCGAGAACTTTGACGAATCCGTCATTAAGGTTTACCTGATTGGTCTTCAAACCACAGCATTCACTTACTCTAAGTCCAAGACCGTAAATCGTTTCAAAAATCGCATGTTCAAAAAGCTCCTGCGGTATCTCGTCATCGAAAAGCGACATCAGATCATCTATTTCTTCATGTGATGCATAGATCGGCAGTCGTTTCTCCCCTTTTGAGACGGTCAGATTTAGCGTAGGATCATTGAATTTATAGCGGACATTCAAAAAACGATGAAAATTACGGATCGATGTCTTTATTCTGTTTACCGTAGATGCTGAGTATTTGCTGTTGAGCTCACGAACAAAACTGTCGACAACAGCTTCACTTATCTTTCCTGTATCACATATGCCTTTTTCTGAAAGATATTCTCTGTATTTATTCAGATCACGGCTGTAGGCTTTTATAGTATTATCTGCTCTGCCTTCAGAGGCAGTGATGGACATCATATACTCTCTGATCGCAGTATCTGTTTTCATTTTTTCACACTGGCCTGAGCTGAAGTGTACAGTTCTTCAGCAGCCTGAAGAGCAGCTTCAGAATTCTCTGATGATGATATAAGTGCCAGTTCGTTGATTATCTCGTCATGATCGAGCTTTCTGATATTTGTCTTGGAATATCCGTCATCATCAGATTTGCTGATGAAATAATGCGAATCTGCACATGCAGCTACAGCAGCAAGATGTGTTATAGCCAGGACCTGCGTCTTTTCTGCGATCTCAGCCATCTTCTGTCCGATCGCCAGAGCTACTTTTCCCGACACACCGGTATCTATCTCGTCAAAGATTACAAGTGACGTTTCGCTCAGAGAAGTAAAGACGGTCTTAAGTGCCAGCATCAGTCTGCTTATCTCACCGCCGGATGCCACATTTCTTAATGGTCTGACATCTTCACCTTTATTCATGGAGACAAAGAACTCTACATCGTCAGCACCGTTTCTTGAAAGTTCTTTATCATTGATCATCACTTTAAATACGGCATTCTCCAGCATCAGATCATTGCAGTGAACGATGATATCTTTCTCAAGCTTTCCGGCATTCTCCTGTCGGATACTGCTTAATTCTTGTGCTGTCTTCTTTGCTTTTTCGTATAATTCATCCAAAGCTTTCTTCTTTTCACCCAGAACAAAATCCCTGTCTTCAAAGAAAGCGATTTTTTCTTTCAGTTCGTTCTTCTTTCTGATCAGCCCTTCTGTATCCAGATTATGTTTTCTCTTCAGTCTCGAGTATGTATAAAGTCTTTCTTCTATCCTGTCGATATCAAGATCTTCATCTTCGAATCCGTTGAGGATACCGTGAAGTTTGCCGATCTCATCTTCCAGAGAATAATAAAGATCGTCGATCCTGTCACGTATCTTATCAACATCTGAATCATCCAGATTAAGAGATTTAGTGAGCGCTGTAAGCTTTTCCTTTATCCCTTCATCACCGTCAAACAGTTCAACGGCTGTTCCCAGTGAATTAAGATATTTTTCAGCTGATTTATATCTTTTTTCTTTGTTTTCAAGTTCGTTTTCTTCTTCCGGATCAAGCTCTGCTTCTTCCAGTTCTTTCAGATCATAACGATAGAAATCAAGTTCTGCTTCGTTATACGTGTTATTGATAAGATCATCATATTCTTTTGCACACTTATCATATTCATCAAAATCTTTTATATAGTTTTCCAGCAATTCGCTGTCTGAAGAATATCTGTCTAGGAGTCTAAGATGATTGCGTCGGTTCAGCAGATATTGCGAATCCTTCTGTGAATGGATATCGATGTGTTCTTCAAAAAGAGCACTCAGAAAAGCCAGTGTAACGCTCATCTGATTGATCCTAATGGAATTATGATTATCGCTGCTGATGACTCTTCTTACGATCAGTTCATCTTCATAATCGATCCCGGCATCATCAAGGACCGGTCTCATATAATCGTCAATAGTAAAAACGCCTTCAATGATAGCTTTATCGTTTCCGTTGCGGATAACTGATGTATCAGCCTTGCCTTTAATAAGATACGAAAGAGCTCCGGCGATCAGCGATTTACCGGCTCCAGTTTCACCGGTAAACACATTAAAACCTGAGCTGAAATCTACATTCAGCTCATCGATGATCGCATAGTTTTTCACATAAAGGCTTTTAAGCATCAGTTCTGTCTTTTATGTATTCGAATAATCCGTCTACCCCATTCTTATCGACGAAATCGACAAGGAGCGAAGAATCTTTTTTATTCAGATATTTAAGCAGGTTTACTTCGATATTGTGTCCGTAAACGAAGACTCTCTTGTTTGAATCATATATCGAATCAAGATATCCCTCATCCAGAGGCCAGATCGAACAGGTATTGATCAGATCATATGGCAGTTCATTGCGGAAATTGATCTCTTCGATCAGTCTCAGATCATCTCCGGCAGCCAGGATCGTAATACCGTTCATATCATTATTGCTGATTTGAGGCCATTTTCCTACCTCGATCGGTGAAAAATCACTTATTTCTTTATATTCGATGCATTTTTCAGGGTAAATTACGATCACAGGACGGTCAAGTGATGTTCCGCTCAAAAGAGTCTGCTGAAGTGTTTCAGAATTCTCCGGTTCCATGATATAGATATTATTCAGTCCGGCCAAAAGGTCATGATTGAGCGTACCGTCATCGATCAGGCCGATAATGAATGGCCGGTTTAGCTTTGCGATCTGATTCTTCAGGATCCTGAATGCATTAGGCAGTTCGAATGAACGTAAGACAAGATAAGGTATCTTACCGTTCAACGCAAGTCCTGAAGCAAAACTCAGAGAGTTTTCTGCACTTGAGGCTGTATCGAAACAGCGCTGAGGATATTTCGCAAAGATACCGGAAACGCCGTATTCGTTGATATTTCTTGTTGTAACACAGACGATATCCTGGTTCTCCCCCATCATCTTTTCAATCGTCTTACCGGCGATATTCCTGGCATAAAGATAATTACCGGCTTCTGTATGCATCATCTTTCCGTTATTACGGTCAAATTTCGATACCTTGTTCCAGCTGTCGTTGGTACAGGCTTCCGCATAGCGGAACCCCTTCCCCTTCGTTGTCAGACAGTGAACGACACAGGGATATTCCTTCTCTCTGGCGATCATGAACGCTCTTTCCAGAACAGAAAGATCATGTCCGTCAATCGGGCCTATATAATCGATGTTGAATTCCGAGAAGATACCTTCATCGATCACGCTCTTCTTGATGTTGGATTTGATATTATGGATATTCTCAATGATCTTTTCTCCGCCTTTGGCAGGTCTGATCATATCTTTGACATTGTCTTTAAAATTTTTGTAGGACCTGGTATTTCTCAGACTTGAGATAAGTCTGTCGATCATTCCGATACCCCGATCGATCGTCGTATCATCGTTGAAGACGATGATGATCTTCCGGTTGGAATTGGAAATGAGGTTCAGAGCTTCGATATTGCGTCCCGAAAGCAGATCGGTCGAATTGACTACTGCTACGACATTGTATTCTTTGTGATCGAGATCTCTGGCTGCAGCGATGCCCAGAGCGTTTGCCAGTGAATAGGCTCCGTTGGAATTGGTACGCAGTTCATCGATCATGCCGTTAAGGATCTTGTTGGTATAATTCAGATCATTTCCGTCAAAGATAAGCCTATCATCACTGCTGAAGACTTTGTTCAGCATCACGCTGATCTCTACCGCAGAAAGGTTTCCGGACAGATAGCCGCCGTTCTTGCTGGTGTAATCGATGATAAAATCCCTGATCTCTTCACAGGTGTTTTTCAGTTCGTCTTTGTTCTGATTTTTCAGAAATAAAGGGTTTCTGATCTGAGAAAGGTCCATTTTCAACGCTCCTTCAGTGCTTTTAAAAGATCGGTAATATAGACCGGATCGAAATCAGCATCTTTCAGATAGGAATCGAGTTCTTCGAATTCTTCATCTATGATCTGCTGAAGTTGCTCCGGTGAGTATATAGATAAAGCAGTGCCTTTATTGTTTTTTACATCGGAACGGTTCTTTCCCGTTTCTTTTTCAGATTTGATCAGATCGAAAAGATCGTCCTGATTCTGGAAGATCTGACCGATCAGCGACCCAAGGCCGGTGTAATACTGACTGCGTTCTTCCTTGTGTATGTACATCGGGATCAGACAGGAGATCTTGAACAGTCCGCCGGTCTTGTTGTCCTGGATCTCGAACAGTTTATCTTTGTCGATATTATCATTATCGCTAGTCACATCAAGCAGCTGGCCATAGATCATTCCGTCCATTCCGGCATATCTGCTAAGTGCACTAATGATATTGACCTTAGTCTCAGCATCATAAGATTCTGATTCGCTGATGACTCTGAAAGCATCTGTCAGCAGCTGATCACCGGTTAGGATAGCGATATCTTCGCGGAAAGCTTTATGAAGTGACGGTCTGCCTCTGCGCATGTCATCATTGTCCATGGCTGGAAGATCATCATGGATCAGTGAATATGTCTGGATGAGTTCCAGAGCCAGGGCTGCATCATAAGCGACGCTCTCATCATGTCCCATACCTTTGACGATCGCAAAAATGATGCGCGGTCTGAACCTTTTGCCCCCTTCAAGAGCATAGGCCATCGCATCGGTGATCTGACATTTTCTTAATGATGTCAGATATTTTTCAATATGTTTTTCAAAATTACTGTTCATCGCTTCTGCCGAGTTCATCTATCTTTTCTTCAAAACTGTCGAGCTGTTTCTTAAGTGAACGTGACAGCTTAAGTCCTTCTTCATAGAGGCCTATCGATTCATCAAGACCGATATCTCCTTTTTCCAGTCTGTCGACGATATCACGCAGCTTATTCATCTGCTGTTCAAATTTTCCTTCTTTTGCCATATCAGTGCCTCTCTATCGCGGTTATCGTACCGTCTGCAAATCTGACATCAAATTCCTTCTGCTGAAGCTCTTTCCTGCTTTTTACGACTTTATCATCCTGCACTACCAGCGTATATCCCCTTTTTAAGACGTTTTCACTGCTGTAAGCTTCCAGTAATGTATTTAATCGTTTGAAAGTCAATCTTTCGTTATTCAGCCTGAAATTGAGCTCAGAGCTGATTTTATCCAGTCCGTAAGCAATCTCCTGTCTGTATACTGTGATATTGTGGTACAGACTGTGCTTCAGGCTCTCTGTACAGGCATCTATCCGAGCATATATATTCTTCAGGATATTCTGATAATTCATCAGTTTCGATGTGAGCAGATCGAAGCGTATCCTGTTTTCGGCCATGATGGCTTCCATACTGTCAGTAAGTGAATATGCATACTCATTGATCACTTCTCTGATATCAGCGATATCCGGAGTTATCAGTTCAACGGCAGCCGTCGGTGTCGCAGCTCTTTGATCGGCAACGAAATCTGTAAGAGTGAAGTCCTGCTCATGACCGATTCCGCTGATCAGAAAGGTCTTCAGCTCATAGATCGTGTTCACCAGTTCTTCATCATTGAAACAGAACAAATCTTCAAAGGAGCCTCCGCCTCTGGCCAGGATGATCGCATCGTAGTTTTTCTCATCAGCTTCTTTCAGGTTCCTGATGATATCTGCCGGAGCATCATTTCCCTGTACCAGGACTGGATAATAATCGACTTCACACAGAGGCCATCTTCTGGCAAATGCAGTCTTTATATCCGACATCGCAGCTGACCTGTCTCCGACCAGGACGGCGATCATTTCCGGAAATTCTTTTTCCAGGATCTTTTTGTGTGATTCTTCAAATTTACCTTCAGCAGCCATTTTTTTCTTCAAGGCTTCATATTGCGCATAGAGATCCCCTGCTCCATCCAGTGAGATCTTCTTAACATATAGCTGCAGCTGACCGCTGGTCTCAAAAACCGATGTATTCGCATATACTACGACTTTATCGCCGGTCTTAGGCTCGAATTTCAGCGAAGCAGCTGCCGATTTGAACATGACACAGCTGATTGCCGCCTTTTCATCTTTTAACGTGAAATACAGATGACCGGAAAAATGCCGGTGGTAATTGGAGATCTCTCCGGATACGTATATATTCTGCAGATTATCATCGGTATCCAGCCTGTTCTTCAAATATCTGACTAAACTGCTTACGCTGATCTGCTGCATATATTGTCGAGAACTCCGTTGATGTATCTGTAGGAATCTTCATCACAGTATTCTTTTGCCAGAATGACCGCTTCATCGATTATGACTGCTTTATCAGCTATCTCTTGTTTGATCTCGCTGACTGTTTCAAGAAGGATCGCCTGTTCCACAAGATTGAGACGGTCGAAAGTCCATTTGTTGAGATGAGTCGATATCTCAGCAATATAGGCATCCTTGTTTTCGCTCAGATCATTGCGGATACTGCGGACATAGTCATTAATCTCTTCGGGAGTGAAATTATCATCAAAACAGGTATAGAGACTTCGGTGAAGAAGCAGATGCTGATATATGGCAAAGACGATTTTTTCGCGATATTCATGGCGATTAAGCATACACATATTATATAACAATTTACCGATATAAACTATGTGTTGTTGTGTTATAACAAGGCACATTCTGAAGCTGTGGTGATATAATCAAAAACATGGAAAACATGAGTTTTTTCAAAAGATTCTTCGGACATCTTCACACCATAAATACTCACCGGTATCTCGTCATGAAGATGTGCTTCAGATGTGGTATGTACAGACAGGGTCTGCTGCATGATCTTTCGAAATACTCGTTCAGTGAATTCTGGCCTTCTGTCAGATATTATCAGGGATACCGTTCTCCGATCAGCAGGGAAAAAGAACTGAAAGGATATTCGGAATGCTGGCTGCATCACAAAGGCAGCAACCGTCATCACTGGGAATACTGGACTGACAGGATCAAAGGTTATGATCATGTCATTTCTTTGGAGATGCCTTTTGAATATGTCCTGGAGTCAGTCTTGGACAGGATCTCTGCATCCAAAGTCTACAATAAACATAACTACAAAGATGATGAGCCTTATAACTTCTTCATGAAATCGCATGAGATCCGCGTAATTAACAAAAAGACGAATACGCAGATCATTAAATTACTTGAATATCTCAAAGACAACGGCGAAGAAAAAGCTCTTAAATACTATAATAGCCTTTATAAACAATATAAAAGAGACGGTAAGGAACCTATTCTGTAGAAAGACCCACCTTGACCGCATACGGCAGCTGCTTGAGCTCGACACCGGCTTCGTTCAGCATTTTTTTGGATGCGATATTGCCTTCGGTACCGTCATATTTATCTGATTCATAGACGACTTTCGTGATCCCTGACTGAATGATGGCTTTAGCACATTCATTGCACGGGAACAATGAGACATATAATGTACAGTTCTTGACCGGACGCGGAGAATTCAGGATCGCGTTAAGTTCCGCATGAACGACAAAAGCATATTTGGTCTCAAGGAATCCGCCTTCCCTGTCCCACGGGAAATCGCTGTCGGCACAGCCTCTCGGCATACCGTTATAGCCTATTGATACGACTTTGTTTTCCTGATCCACGATACAGGCACCGACCTGAGTATTCGGATCTTTTGAACGTAAGGCAGACAAGTGTGCCAGCCCCATGAAATACTCATCCCAAGTTATCGCCATTTCAGCCTCCATAGATTTTATAGACTTCATTAAGTCTTGATGCGATCATTTCCGCATAGTCTTTCAGACCCAGATCATTCAGGATCTTTATTACTCCCAGATCGGTACCGCTGAAGAACGGATCGATCGTCTTAATTGTCACATACTTGATGATCAGAGACAAGACAAGTACGATCAGCAGCAGCGCAGGAGCTTTCTTGTTTTCTGAACGGTATAGTTCATACAGTACGAATCCGGCGATCAGTCCTCCCAAATGAGCTTTCCAGGCTGTCGCAGAAAGGAAATTCACATAGAGATTGATCACAATCAGCGGCACAAGAGAACGAAGGCTGAGCATCTTCTTGTTCAGCAGATCAAGAATGAAGAAGATCATCAGTCCGTATAGACCACCGGAGATCCCGATTGAGATCGTATTGCCGGAAAGGATATCTTCCGTAAGTGATCCGCACAAGGTCGAAATCAGAAGGATCGAAATATAGTATTTGCGTCCGTAGAAGACCTCGCAGCTCCTTCCGACATAGAATAGAGTATACATATTTGAAAGCAGATGCAGGAAACCGCCGTGCACGAACGCAGTCGTTATCAGTCTGTAGAACTGTTTCAGCCCCAGAGTAAATGTCATGTAATCGGCACCCAGAAAAACATAGACTGATGATTCCGGATAATTCTTATCCAGCAAGAGTTTTACAACATATAAAGCGACACAGATACCGATGATCGCATATGTGACAAAAGGGATCGATTTTACCCTTGCCGAAGTACCCTTGTTTTTCCTGGAAGCTTCAATGTTTCTGGCGATCTTTTTGATCTCCGCGTTAGGATCGTCGACTTCATGGATGGCGTTATACAGTTCAGGATAAAGTTCGTGAAGATCGATACCATCTGCATAACCTTCATTTATAATGGCGTGCGGGTGTTCCTCTGCATCCTTATCGTATATTTCATCAGTTATATGGATATCAAGAAAAGAAACATCTTTTTTCATGGCGGCAGAATAGTATTTTATATGTTCTGCAACTCTCTCCCGGTCAAGTTCAAATTCAGCAGCCGGATCAAGCGTGATCCTTATCAGCTGATAATCTTTGTCCAGAGGATTAAAAAGCCACGACTCTTTCTCGATGAATGAACCGTACTGTCTGATCAGTTTCTGTTCGAATCCATATTTCGTTATCAGTTCATTTGAGAGCTGATACATCTTGTAGAAATTCCTATCCAAAGTATCTTCCACCCCGGCTTTCTATATATTCTTTCATGTATTCAGGCATTTCCGTTTTAAAACTCATCCTCTCTTTCGTATCAGGATGAATAAAAGACAGATAGTATGCGTGCAGATACTGTCCAGTATTATCGATGACTTTCTTGCTGTAGAACATGTCATTGACCACACTGTGATTGATGAACTGCATATGGACTCTTATCTGATGAGTCCTTCCGGTCTTAAGTTCAACATCGAGCAATGTCGAATCAACATATCTTTCCAGTACATGGAACAGCGTTATCGCTTCTTTTGAGTTTTTGGAAGTGACACACATCTGCTGACGGTTCTTATCACTTCTGCCGATCGGAGCATTTATCTCTCCCTCGTCATTCTCTACGACACCGTTGACGATCGCATAATATCTGCGGAAACAGGTCTTGTCCTGAAGCTGCTCGGAAAGGAAACTGTGAGCTTCATTGTTTTTGGCACAGACAAGAAGTCCGGAAGTATCCTTATCGATACGGTGAACGATTCCGGGACGGTAATATCCGTTGATATCCGACAGTTCCTTACAATGATACAGCAAGGCATTTACCAGCGTTCCGTCTGGATTTCCTGCCGCCGGATGGACGACCATGTCTTTAGGTTTATTGATCACGATGATCGAACTGTCTTCGTAGACGATATCCAGAGGGATATTTTCCGGTTTAAGATCAGTGAGGGTCTTTTCCTCATAGGAAAAAGAAACTTCATCACCAAGTTCTGTCTTTATCTTTTTATTCGGGATCTCACCATTAAGTCTGACTTCTCCGTTTTCGATCAGTTTCTGGATCTGTGAGCGGGAAAGCGGCGTATTCTCTGCCAGATAGACATCCAGCCTTATCCCTATATTGTCTTCATCAACTTTCAGATCTATTTTTGGCATTTCTGTTCTCCATCAGAAGTTGTAATATCAGCAGGAAACAACCGACAGTAATATAAGAATCAGCGATATTGAAGACCGGAAAATCATAACCGAAGATCAGAAAATCTAGAAAATCGACGACATATCCAAGTCTTACACGATCGATCAGATTTCCTAATGCTCCGGCAATGATCAGCAGATAACTGATGATACTTAAAAGATCGTTTTTTCTGGTTTTTATCAGCATATAAGACAAAACGATTATCGCTGCAGCTGAAAGAACGATCAGAAAGACAGTCGCATTCTGCAAGATCGAGAATCCGGCACCGAAATTCCTCACATATGTAAGTGAAAAGAATCCGGGAATGATCCTGATCTTTTCATTAAGTTCGATACTGCTGACGATAGCTTTTTTACTGTACTGGTCGATGATCGTCAGGATCACGACCGATAATGCATATAAGATATTTATCATAAGATTTAATAAACACGATTTCTCGTGTTTAATGTTCCTTTCTGTAGGATTTCAGAGCCTGCGCGATCTGATCAGGACAGCTGGTCGGTTTAGGACCGCAGGTAACACCATCAAAGGCTTTGATCACATCGTCGATGTTCATGCCGGTGATGATCCTGGAGATCCCTTTAAGATTTCCATTGCAGCCGCCGGTTACTTCGAGTGAATTGATCACGTTATCCTCAATGTCGAAGCGGAAATGAACTGAGCAGACACCTTTTGGTACGTATTCGAATATCATATGACTCCTTTACCCACTTATTTTAACTTAATTGAGCTTTATTTGCTAGTTAAATGCAGGCATATTTGCTAAAATTATCAGGGGTGATTCATATGGAAAAAATTAGAACGAGATTTGCGCCTAGTCCTACCGGATATATGCATATCGGTAACCTCAGAACGGCTCTTTATGCCTATCTGATCGCTAAAAAAGATGATGGTGATTTCATACTCAGGATCGAAGACACCGATCAGGGCCGTCTGGTAGAAGGCGCTGTCAATATCATCTATGAAACACTTAAACAGTGTGGTCTGAAACATGATGAAGGACCGGATGTCGGCGGTGATTTTGGACCTTATGTCCAGTCCGAAAGGATGAGATCAGGCATCTATTCTGAATACGCACACAAACTGGTCGAAATGGGTAAGGCTCATTACTGTTTCTGCAAGGAAGAAGATATCGAAGCACAGCGTGAGAAAGCCGGTGATTCTTTCTATTTTGTCGATCCGTGCAAACTGCTTGATGAAAAACAGATCAAAGAAAAACTGGATACCGGTGAACCGTATGTCATCAGACTTAATGTCGAACAGGAAGGTACGACCTCGTTCAACGATGAAGTCTACGGTACGATCACTGTTGAAAACAAGACCCTCGATGAGATGGTCCTGTTAAAATCTGATGGTTTCCCGACCTATAATTTCGCCAATGTCATCGATGACCATCTCATGCAGATAAGCGATGTCGTCAGAGGAAACGAATACCTTTCATCTGCCCCTAAATACAATCTGATCTATGAAGCCTTCGGCTGGGATATCCCTCGTTATATACACTGTCCTCCGGTAATGAAGGATGAACATCAGAAACTGTCCAAAAGAAACGGTGATGCTTCGTTCCAGGATCTGCTGGCTAAAGGCTATCTACCGGAAGCAGTTCTTAACTATATCGCCCTTTTAGGCTGGGCACCGAGTGAAGACCGTGAGATCTATTCACTTGATGAACTGTGTAAAGCCTTCGATGTCAAGCGGATCGGTACGACCGGTGCGATCTTTGATATCGACAAGCTCACCTGGATGAACGGTGTCTATCTGCGCAATATGGATCTGGATAAATACTATGAGCTTACCAGACCATATATCACTGAAACTGTGGGAGATAAACTGGATCATGAGCTCATCGCCAATGCGATCCATGACCGAGTAAATATCCTTTCAGAGATAGCTGATATGATCTCTTTCTTCAATGGCGTTCAGCCTTTTGACAACGAGATCTACAACAATAAAAAAGCCAAAACCGATCCGCAGCTGTCTAAAACGATCCTGGAAGCCGATCTTACAGCACTTGAAAATCTTGATAGCTGGAACAATGATTCGATCTTCACTGTTTTGGCGAATAAAGCGGCTGAACTGGGATACAAAAACATCACGATGATGTATCCGTTACAGGTCGCTTTATCCGGACGCAGTGTTGCTCCGGGAGGCGCTACAGCGATCGCGGAGATATTGGGAAAAGTTGAGACAATCAGCCGCATCAAAGATGCCTTAAGCAGACTCTAGTCTGCTTTTTTTATCGTTTCAGAATTGATATAATCTTCTTATGGAAAACATAAGAATAATCGAAGTCAAACAGTCTGTATTTGCGGCAAATGACAAGCGTGCTGCCGAACTCAGGCAGTCACTTAAAGAGAAGAAGATCTTTCTGCTCAATGTCATGTCTTCACCGGGTTCGGGAAAGACGACGACTTTAACGGGGATCATCAATCTGCTTAAAGATGAATTCAGGATCGGTGTCATGGAAGCGGATATCGACTCTGATGTCGATGCACGCACCGTTTCAGCTCTTACCGGTGTGGAAGCTATCCAGCTTCATACCGGCGGTATGTGCCACCTGGATGCCGATATGACCAGACAAGGTATCGAGGCACTCAGCAATAAAGACGGGTATGATCTGATCATCCTCGAAAATGTCGGTAATCTCGTCTGCCCTGCTGAATTTGATACCGGCGCGGTCAGAAACATGTGCATCCTTTCGGTTCCTGAAGGTGATGACAAACCGCTTAAATATCCGCTGATGTTTGAAGTTTCCAACTTTGTACTCATAAACAAAATTGATGTACTTGATTATTTTGACTTCGATATGGATAAATGCAAGGAAAATATCCGCTACCGCAATCCGAATGTCGATATATTCGAGATCTGCGCCAAAAATGGTCAGGGAATCAGTGAAGTAGCTGATTATATAAGAGATCTGATCTACGAATGGAGAAAATAATATGCCTGAAATGTCAAAAGTCTTCACTCCGCGCTATATGGGTGAAGAAAAACCTAACGAGAAGATACTGGCCCTGGGCAAAAAGGTCACTGATGTTGCCAAACACAAGCTTTTCGGTATAACTACAAATGATCCTGAATACTGGGGATTAAGAACTATATGTACCGATGAAATGGCTGATATTGCTCTGAAGATGAAAGTCAGAGCTCATTATACATTGGATGAGCTGGTAAAACTTACCGGTGTTGAGAAGGATCATCTGGAAGAAGTAGTTGAAGAGATGGCCCATCGCGGTCTTTTGGAATTCGACTATGGCGATCACTATACCAATGACGGACCAATAAAGGATGCTCCGCGGATCAAGAGATATCAGCTGCCGATGTTCGTTCCCGGTTCGGCCGAATTCACCAATATGCTCAAATCACAGATCGATGAATTCCCTGAACTGGCTCAGTTCTTTGAAAGAATGACTTTTATTCCGCTAGCCGGAATCACTGAAATGGTTCCTCCTGGCGGAGCCGGTATCGGAATGCATGTCATACCGGTCGAAAAAGCCATCGCTCTGGAGAATAAAACACTCGATATCGAGCATATCTCACACTGGCTGAAGAAATATGAAGGACATCTCGGTGTCGGTATCTGTTCATGCCGTTATGGCCGGGCCAAGATGGGCGAAGGATCAGGCGACTCCTGTGAAGACTGGTGTATCGGCGTCGGCGATATGGCTGACTACTGCCGTGAGACCGGAAAGGGTCATGACATAACCTACGAAGAAGCTATGCAGATCCTTAAAAACGCTGAAGACAACGGTTTCGTCCATCAGATCACCAATATCGACGGTGAAGACAAGATCTTTGCTATCTGCAACTGCAATATCAATATCTGTAACGCTTTAAGAACTTCTCAACTTTTCAATACACCGAATCTCTCCCGCAGCGCCTATACGGCCAAAGTCGATCCGAAGAACTGTGTAGCGTGCGGAAAATGCGTTGAATACTGCCCTGCCGGTGCAGTCAAGCTCGGACAGAAACTCTGCACAAAGAACGGACCGGTCGTCTATCCTAAACATGAACTTCCGGATCATCTTTCCTGGGGTGAAGATAAATGGGATGAGGACTATCGTGACAACAACCGTATCAACTGTTATGATACCGGTACTGCACCATGCAAGACAGCCTGTCCTGCACATATAGCGATCCAGGGCTATCTCAAGATGGCGGCTCAGGGACGTTATGAAGATGCTCTGGCTCTGATCAAGAAGGATAACCCCTTCCCTGCGATCTGCGGACGTGTTTGTAATAAACGCTGTGAAGATGCCTGCACCAGAGGACTTTTCGATCAGGCAGTCTCGATCGATGCGGTAAAGAAATTCATCGCTCAACGCGATCTGGATTCCCGCACTAGATATATACCACCGGTCGTCATCCCGTCTAATGTTGAGAAACACTGGATGCAGAAGATCGCCATCATCGGTGCCGGTCCAGCCGGTCTTTCCTGTGCTTATTATCTGGCTACTAAAGGCTACCTCCCTACTGTCTTTGATAAGAATCCGCTGCCAGGTGGAATGATGCAGTATGGTATCCCTTCATATAAACTGGAAAAGGATATCATCGCTGCCGAGATCGATGTTTTAAGACAGCTGGGCGTAAGATTTGAATGCAATACCGAAGTAGGCAGAGATGTTTCAATCGCTGATCTTCGTAAACGCGGCTATGAAGCCTTCTATATCGCTATCGGATGCCAGGGAGGCAAACTGCCGGGTATCGCCAATGAAACAGCCAAAGACTGTATGATCGCTGTCGATTTCCTTAAATCAGCCAGTGAAGATCATGATCAGCGCTTCGACGGCAAAGTCATCGTCATCGGTGGAGGAAACGTCGCTATCGACTGTGCACGAACAGCTCATCGTCTTGGCGGAAAGAATGTTGAGATCTACTGTCTGGAGAACCGCGATACGATGCCTGCAACGAAGCTTGAGATCGAAGAAGCTGAAGATGAAAATATAGTAATAAACAATTCCTGGGGTCCTAAAGAGATCATTACGACACCTGACGGATCAGTCAAAGATGTCGTCTTCAAGAGATGTCTGACGACGCTTGACAGTGAAGGAAGATTCAATCCAGTCTATGATGAAGAAGACATCACGATCGTACCAGCAGATTATGTCATCTATGCGATCGGTCAGACCATTGAATGGGGCAGACTTCTGGAAGGCACTAAAGTTGAATTCTGGCATGGCAACTACCCTGTCGCCGATCCTCTAACTTATCAGACTGCCGAAGAAGATATCTTCGTCGGAGGTGATGTCTATACCGGACCAAAATTCGTTATCGATGCCATCGAACAGGGCCATCAGGCTGCCGATTCGCTCCATCGTTTCGTTCAGCCTGGAACATCTATGACGATCGGCAAGAACCGCCGTCAGTTCATCATGCTGGATAAAGACAATATCGAAGTCGATGATTACGATCATGCCGGAAGACAGTATGAAGGTATTGATGAATCGATCGATTACCGTAATTCATTCAGAGATGCTCACAAGACTCTTACTGAGGAACAGGTCAAGATCGAAACATCCAGATGTCTTTCCTGCGGTGCTTCAGTCGTTGATGAAAACAAGTGTATCGGCTGCGGTATCTGTACGACCAAATGCGAATTCGATGCTATCCATCTCATTCGTGATCATCCGGAAAACTCTAAGATGATCAAGTCTGAAGATAAATTCAAAGCTATCATTCCTTATGCCGCCAAACGTGCTGTCAAGATCAAATTCGGTAAAAAGACTCCGCAAGAAAAACTCTCCCAGCAGAAACATAAAGAATGGCTGAAAGAAAGGAAAAAAGCTTCTGACTGATGCATGAACTCGGAGTGGTCTTCCATGTCATCGATCAGATCGAGGAACTGGCAGAAGAAAACAATGTTACCCATGTCAATTCGGTGACCCTGCAGATCGGAACTGTTACCGGGATCATTCCGGATTATCTCATTGACTGCTGGAACTGGGCTGTATCAAAACATGATAATATGACTGATTGCCGTCTGATCATCGAAAAGATCGAAGCAATAACTCATTGTAAAGACTGTAAACAGAACTATAACACTATCATCTACGGCAAGAAGTGCCCCTACTGTCAGAGCGACAATACATATCTGCTGCAGGGAAATGAATTTATGATAAAAGAAATGGAAGTCATCTGACTTCCATTATTTTTTTATGGTGATCTGTATGGGATTCGAACCCATGAATGTCGCCTTGAGAGGGCGATGTGTTAACCGTTTCACCAACAGACCATTAAGGAGCGATGCTCCTTATTAATATTATATTATGCTTTTGCGTTTTTTGCAGTCTCACATATCTTGGCAAAATCTTCAGGATTGTGGATAGCGATCTCAGAAAGCATCTTTCTGTTTACCGCAACACCGGCTTCCTTAAGACCGTGCATCAGTTTTGAATATGATAAACCGTTCATTCTGGCTGCAGCATTGATTCTGGCGATCCAGAGTTTGCGCATCTCTCTCTTGAGCTCTCTTCTGTGGATATATGCATACTTCCATGAATGCATGACCTGCTCGTGAGCTGTTCTGTATAAGAGATGTTTTGATCCGAAATAACCGGAAGCATATTTCAGGACTTTCTTTCTTCTGTTTCTTGTAGGAGTAGATCCTTTAATTCTTGACATTTTCTTTTATCCTCCTATCCCTGTAATAATTCCTTGTCTCTCTTTACGACTGTCTTGTCGACCAGAGATGGCTTATGCAGATGTTTCTTCTGCTTGTGTGTCTTGTTTGCAGCAAAGTGAGAAGTATAGTTGGAGTATTTTCTCAGTTTGCCTGTTCCGGTAACTTTTACTCTTTTCGCAAAAGTCTTTTTTGTCTTCATTTTTGGCATTTTCTCTTCCTCCTATTTTTTCTTAGGCGTTAAAACACAAGACATGATGTTGCCTTCAAGCTTAGGTGTTTTGTCAACTGATGAAATGTCAGAAAGATTTTCCACAAAATCATTCATGATCTTCAGACCGACTTCTTGTCTGGTCATCATCCTGCCTCTGAAACGCATATCGATCTTGACTTTCGTACCTGATTCCAGCCATTTGCGGGCCTGTTTCAGTTTTGTTTCAAAATCATGCGTATCGATCACAGGAGACAGACGAAGCGGCTTAACTTCAGTTACCTGCTGATTCCTTTTTGCTTCCTTGGCTTTTTTCTGAGCTTCGAAGCGGAACTTTCCGTAGTCCAGGATCTTGCATACAGGCGGCTGTGCATTAGGCGCAACACAAAACAGATCTAGATCTTCATCATAAGCTTTCTGTAATGCCTCATTTCTCGGCATCACTCCCAGCTGGCTTCCATCTGGGCCAATGACCATTACTTCCTTAAAACGGATACTTTCGTTTACCAGGTCATCATTTCCACGTTTTCTTGTTATAGTTTTATACCCCCGTAATTAAATAAAAAGTGAGACAAAGCCCACTTAAATATCGTTACGTCAGTAGCAATATACCCAGGTTCATTGAACTTCAGGTGAGAAGTGGTCTTCTTCTTTCTACATACTTTTTATTACTTCATTATTAGAACATAAATCACTGTGATAGTCAAACATTTTCGTTCATAAATATTATTTTACAGATCGATCCTCTCAACTCTGATATTGCCGTCTTCCAGCAGATAGACTCTAGCATAACACGGACTGGACAGATCACGGTTGTAGTATGAACTTCCCGGATTGATCATCCTGATACCTTTTACAGTCTTGTCAGCGAAAATATGCGTATGTCCATAGAACAGGACATCACATTTGTTCTCTTTTGTCTTGTCGGCAAGCAGATTATCTGAATATGTATAATGATGACCGTGCATCAACAGGATCCTGTGACTGCCGATCTCGAAGATCCGCTCTTTGGGATAATCATATTGCCAGTCGTTATTGCCATCGACACTGATAAAAGGAGCGATATCGCTTTCTTCCAGCATAGAATCACCCGCATGAAAATAATAATCACAGCTCGGATTATCGCTCAATATCTTCTGGATGGAATTTCTGTCTCCGTGGTTATCGGAGCACAGACATATCTTCAACATTTCAGCAGAAAATCTTCCCCTTTTATCACTTCTCTTGAACTAAGATCGCCGAATCCGATCTGTCTTATGCATTCATAGGCACCGATAGCCACACAGTTTGAAAGATTGAGGCTGCGCGCATCCTGCCTCATCGGTATCCTGTAACACTCTTCAATGTGTTGTTTAAGTATCGCTTTATCTATACCTGTCGATTCCTTTCCGAAGACAAGATAGATATCCTCATCTCTTTGAAAGACACAATCAGAGAAATTTTTCAGAGCGTATCTAGTAAAAAAGACGAACTGCCCTTTTTTATCCTTGATGAACTCATTCCATGAAGGATATACTTCATAATCGAGTTTTTCGATATAATCCATCCCGCTTCTTCGAAGATGTTTCTCATCCAGAGAGAAACCCAGCGGTTCGATAAGATGAAGCTTCATTTCAAAGACGGAACAGGTCCGCATGATATTACCGGTATTCTGCGGTATCTCCGGTTCGTACAGGACGACATTTATCATCTTGCCTCTCCCTTTCTGGAAAGAGATCTAAGAACCATATATGCGATCACAAGCAGAACAACTAATGTCACGACGATTGTGATCACGAGATGATTGAAGAAATCAGGCGGTACGATCATGATCAGCACGTCCTTGCGCAGATCCAGCAGCCATAGATCGTTTCCGGCAAAGAAAATATGATGAAAGAAAGTCCAGAAAGAATCAAAATCGATCAGTATCCATGATCCGACAACGCCGAGGAATACTGATATGTATACAAGGACTCTTCTGTATGTATCGAACAATAATGAAAATGAGTATTTTCTGATCACGATGAGTATCATGGAAGCAATGAATATCACAGCCGAGATGAGTATCAGCCTGTTGGCGATCAGATTTAGATCTCTGACATCTTCCATGTGCAGCTTCTCATCATCGGTAAAGACTTCCCTGAGTTCTCCTTTTATGATCATCTCTCTTTCTAAAGATGCGTCCGGATCATTTAGATAAGACAATGTAAAATGAGTAAGATCTTTAAGATCCTCATCACTGATACCGATGTGATCGGCGATCGATTTTCCGTATAGAGTCAGTTTATTGTGTTCTGATGTATAGAAACTCTCATTGAAACACCAGAAATGGATCGAACCCAGCAGTGCAAACAGGATAAACGAGACTACAGCAGCTATACAGAGTGCTTTTTCATAGTTTGTCTTTTGCATCTACAATCCATTTCTTCAGTGCCTTGGCACGGTGCGAATATTCGTTCTTGTATTCTTCACCCAGCTCAGCTTCAGTCTTTCCGTAAGCCGGAATAAGGAAGATCGGATCATATCCGAATCCTTTCTCACCGGCCGGACTCTGAGCTATCTCACCTTCATTTATTCCCATATAGTAATTAACTTCATTGTTTTTATCGATGAAACAGAGACAGTCAACGAATTGAGCGCCTCTTCTAGTAACATCTTTCATCATATCGACGATGAAATCACATTTCTGGGCATAGTTCATTTCCGGCAGGAAACGGGCTGAATGGATGCCCGGCTTGCCGTCAAGATAATCGATACAGATACCTGAATCATCCGCAATAGTCGGGATATTGACGATATCATGATAGAATCTGGCTTTGATATAAGCGTTCTCTTCAAAAGTCGTTCCGTCTTCCACCGGTTCTTGCTTACAGTCGATATCCTTCGGACAGATGATCTCAATATTTTCGATCCCGTTTCGTCTCAGGATGTCCCTGATCTCTTCCAGTTTATGTGCATTTCCTGATGCAATGAATAATTTTTTCACATTAATGATTATATTATAAAAACATCATCTGCGTCATATATTTCCGGACATGATATCTTTATCATTATTAGCTTAAACAGCTCTCTGACAGCGTAAAAAAGCCTTCAGTTTGATCTGAAGGCTCAATCGACGTTGAATTTTTCGATGATTATCTGGACAAGCGGATTGCGGACGACATCGCTGTTGCCGAACTCCATGAATCCGATCCCCTTCACCCCTTTCAGTTTCTCCATGGCGATCACCAGACCGCTGCGGTTGCGGTTGAGATTGAGATCGATCTGCGTTATATCGCCATTGACGATCATCTTGGAATTGAAACCTAATCTTGTCAGAAACATCAGCATCTGTTTGTCTGTCGTGTTCTGGGCTTCATCCAGAATGACGAAAGCTTCATCCAGAGTCCTGCCTCGCATATATGCCAGAGGCATGACTTCGATCAGACCTTTTTCAATGAGTTTAAGTTTCTGTTCAGAACCGAGGATCGCATCCAGAGCATCATAGATCGGCATCAGATAGGGATCGATCTTTTCCTTCAGATCGCCAGGCAGAAAACCGAGCGATTCGCCGGCTTCGACGGCAGGTCTAGTGATGACGATCTTCTTTACTACTCCTTTTTTAAACGCATTTACAGCCAGAAGCACAGCCAGGAAAGTCTTCCCAGTGCCGGCCGGACCATAACAAAATACCAGATCGTTCTTTCTTACAGCTTTGACAAAACGCAGCTGATTGGCGGTCTTGCAGTGATATGGCTTGCCGTTAAAAGAATAAGCGATGATCTCGGAATGAAAATCCTCATCTTCATCAGTTTCATTTATATGCATGAAAGACTGTTTGATGAAATCATAGTCGATGACATGACTGTCGGCATGAGAGATTATATAGTTCAGATGACGGGAAAACTTACTGAAAAGTTCTTCATCATCGCTCAGCAGTTTGAAACAGCTGTCACGATAGACAATCCCGCAGTCATATAGTTCTTCCAGCAGAGTGATATTACTGTCATTGACACCGACGATATTCTTGATGCTGTCCTGATCCAATCCTTCAAATCTGAATTCCATACTTTTATTTTAGATTAAGAGGTCCTTTATTGCCACTTTGTCCAGCCAGCTTATCGATCCAGTATACTGACAGGCAGTGCTGCCGAAACGATTAGCAATCTTTATGCATCCACTAATATCTCTTCCTTGCGCTAGTGCATATATGAATCCGGCAGTAAAACTGTCTCCTGCTCCGGTAGAATCCACACAAGTGATGATTTCAGTCGGATGATATTCATGTTTATAGAGACATCCTTTCGATCCTGCTTTGATCACGACATCGTTTATGTCTGCCTCATACATCTTTTTCTCACATTCCATGAGATCATCGCAACCGCACAATGCTTTTGCTTCTGATTCATTGCAGAAGAAATAGTCTACAAATTTTAAACAGCCCATATCGCTGATCTTCTCATTGTTTTTAGGTGTTGAACAATCGACACACAGGATCTTGTTTTTCTCTTTGATCTTTCTAAAGAGATGCTCAAGTTTTTCATTATCCAGTTTTTTAGAGATGAATAAAGACGCAAAACTGATGATCTTAGCCTCATCATCGATGATGATATCATCAAGATCCAGCAGTCGGACACTTCCTTCTTTACTGCCGACAAAACATCTCTGGCCATCATTATCGATCATTACCAGAGATATATATGTATCGATGTCATTTTTAAAGATGTTCTGATAATGTTTTATATCACTTCGATCAAGATAATCTTTTATAAGATATCCGGCCGGATCATTACCCAGTATCGTATTGAGTGATATATCACACTCAAGTCTTTTAAGTACAGCTGCTTCATTCAGAGCGTCCCCACCAAAAGAAGATGTGATACGTTCTGTCTTATGTTTTCCAGAGAAGAAAGCATCTATTTCATATCCGCTGATCAGGATATCCAGGCATGCAGCACCGATAACTTCTATCTTTATCATAATCCTATTATAGAATATTAAAACCGGCTTTCGGCCGGTCTTGCTTATTTGGATCTTCTTAATTTTCTGGCGTTTTCACGTTTAAGTCTTTTCTTAATGCCAGGTTTTACGTAATACTCTCTTTTTCTAGCTTCGAGAAGAGTGCCATTACGAGATACTTGTCTCTTAAAACGACGTAATGCATCATCAAGCTGTTCGTTTTCTTTAACAATTACTTTTGCCATATTTTCACCTCCTCTTTGCTAGCGCTTTTATATTATATACAGATTCTTAAACAAAAATAAAGATTATTCGCCCTTTTCGATCAGTTTCGTACCTGATGATGTTCCAATGCGGTTGGCACCCAATTCGATCATCCTGTTGAAATCATCTCTGCTTCTTACTCCACCGGCAGCTTTGATGAAGCATCTGTCACCGACAGTCTTCTTCAGTAAGGCGACATCTTCAAAGGTAGCACCGGCAGTAGAAAAACCGGTAGAAGTCTTGACGAAATCAGCTTTTGCTTCCAGGATGCATTCGCAGGCTTTGACTTTCTCCTCATCTGTAAGCAGACAGGTCTCAATTATTACTTTAAGTGTTTTTTCACCGCATTCCGCCTTCAGCTTCCTGATCTCATCAGTTACGTATTCATAGTCCTTGTCTTTCAGTCTGCCTATATTGATGACCATATCGACTTCATCAGCACCTTTGATGATAGCGTCTCTTGTTTCCAGGACTTTAGCTTCTGTAGACATCGCTCCGAGCGGAAAACCGACGACGCAGCAGACCAGGACATCACTGCCTTCCAGTTCTTTTTTGCAGAACGGGATATTGCAGGTGTTGACACAAACGGATTTGAAGTCATATTGTTTTGCTTCATCGCATAGTTTTCTGATGGCTTCCAGTGAAGCATCAGCTTTCAGTAAAGTGTGATCGATATACTTAGACAGTTTCATTTTCTTCTCTCCTTCTTGTATTGATGAATTTACGGGCATAGTGTTTGTCACCGTAGTAAAACTCTTTTCCCAGGCCCATTGACAGAAATCTTTCATTTCCTTTTCCAACTATAATCAATGTATCATTTTTATTCATGATCTCCACACCAACTTCGATCGCCTGCGAGCGTTGTGCCGTATGCAGAACTCTCTTGCTGTGGGTGTAGCGGTTACAGCGTTCCAGGATCTCCATGACTTCGTAATCCAGTGATTCATTCTCGGTCAGGATGATGATATCGAGATTCTTTTCACAGATCTCCATGATCTTTTCCAGACGTTTATCACCGTCTGAAGCGTTGATCGACATGACGCCGATCGCTTTGTTTTTCTGCTTGACGTTGTTGGCGTATTCGCAGATCTTCTCGATCGATCCGATATCATACGCACTGTCGATAATGACGTTGTATTCTTCATCGACCTTTTCCATGACGCCTTCGACGCAAGGAACATCGATCATGCTGCTGACTATATCATTCATTTCAAAGCCCTGTGTATTCAGCGCCACGATCGCTGCCGTGAGATTATAGACATTGATCCTGCCCTGCAGTGAGGCTTTCACATTATATGTTTCATCTTCGTGGATCAGCTTATAGCCTATGCCGTTTTTTGAGACAGCGATATCCCTGATCTGATAATCAGCGATCGTGGAAGTTCCATAAGTGATGTAATGTTCGACACAGTCATTCAGTTCTTCGAAAGATTCATCATCGATATTGAAGATCACTTTAGTCGAATTCTCAAGCGTATAAAGATACCGTCTGATATATGAATAATAATCACTCGTCTGAAATTCAGAAGAATTCCGATCTGTACAGGTATAAATGAAACAGTCAGGCATGATACTGTCAAGTTTCTGCAGGTTTAGTGCCGATGCGCTGGCTTCGAACGTACAGGAACTGATCCTGTTTTTCTTCATCGTATCAAGAAGCTTGAGATTATCGAGGATGTTCAGCGTCGGATAGCTCGAATTAAGTTCCATTCCTCCGTATCTGATGCCCATTATTCCGACATAGCCGCATTTGGCTTTCAGGTTGATGTAATAGTTTATGAAGCTGGCAACAGAACTGCGTCCGTAGTTGCCGCAGACCACATATTTGGTGATACCTTCATTAGGTTCATCATAGAAACGGTTTGCGACTTTTATCAGAGTATTATTGACATTAGGTACCTTGATATAGATAGCTTTAAACTTCTGAGGCTGTTCCTTGCTGTATACGATGACCTTGGCACCGTTATTTACAGCTTCTTCGATATAGTTGTGTCCGTCGTATTTAATACCGTTAAGGCAGAAGAAAATAGCGTTCTTCATGGAAAGACGTGAGTCGATCGATAACTGCTCTATTTCCAGTTCCGGAGCATCTTTAAACAGTTTATTAAGCAACACTGCCAATCACCTCATCATTTACTTCATTTATGATCACATCATAGATCTCGCCCGTTTCAAGTATTCCTTTTACTTTAACGTAGAAATACTGACGTGCATAGCCATATGAGTATCCATCATCGTTTCTCTCGATCAGTACTTTTACCTTTTTTCCAGTAAAACGTTTACGGTATTCTTCCGTCAGCGGTCTTTCAAGATCCATGACTTTCCGTACTCTTTCCTTTTTTATCCTGGCATCTATATGCCCTGACATCCTGTCGGCAGCGGTTCCGCTTTTACGAGAATAAGGGAAAACATGGATGAATGAGAAACCAATTTCCTGCAATTTCTTACAGGTGTTCATGAATCTTCTCTCATCTTCTTCAGGGAAACCGACGATCAGATCGGTCGAGATACTGATATCGGGTATCATTTTGCGGATATAAGCGATCCTGTCCATGTATTCTTCGATCGTATATGGTCTGTTCATCAGCCTGAGAATATCATTGTCACAGGACTGGACCGGGATATGCAGATGTGCCGCAAGCTTATCGTTTTGAGCCATGAGTCTGATGATATCGTCATTGATCTCTGTGATCTCGATCGAACTCAGTCTGATCGTTTTTAATTCATCTATTTCACACAGTTCTTTAAGCAGATGATACAGATCATATTCTCCATCATTATAGCGTCCAGTATGAATGCCGGTAAGAACGAGTTCTTTATTCTTTTTAGCCAGGACATGAGCTTCTTCGATCAGTTTAAGGTGATCTCCACTTCTTTCCCTTCCGCGGGCATAAGGAATAATACAATAGGAACAGAACTGGTTGCAGCCATCCTGGATCTTGAGAAAAGAACGTGATTTCGTCGGATATGATTCGATATAAAGATGTTCAAAATCATTTCCGACTGTTTCATGAACGTTGTTAAGCTTTATTCCCTGCAGGATCAGTTCGACGATCCTGCCTTTCTCATCAGAACCGATCAGCAGATCGACATCTTCAAATACTTCACTCTTATTCTTTATCTGCACAAGACAACCGATCGCCGCTATATAGGCATCAGGATTATTCCTGCGGGCATCATGGATGAATTTACGTGTCTTGGCTTCAGCTGTATTGGTCACACAGCAGGTAAAGATCAGATAGATATCGGCTTTTTCTTTAAAAGACACTTCCTTAAAGTGTCTGTCCATGTTCTCTCTGACATATGTGGCTTCATAGTCATTGACCTTGCAGCCAAGGACCATCATCGCATAAGTCTTCATTGGCATTTACCTGCAATAATACTGGTCATATAGATAGCAGCTGTCTCTGCTCTCAGGATCCTTTTTCCCAGACTGACTGATTCAAATCCCATCCTGCAGATATTTTCATATTCCCTGTCTTCAAATCCGCCTTCCGGTCCGATTATGTAAGTAATGGATGAAGAAGGTCCGATATCAGCGATATTCGTCTCGCTCTCGTAGCAGATGTAATTGGCTTCACTCTTGTACTTTTCAAGATCTTTAAGGTCTGCAGGCTCAGTTATTTCCGGGATCAGATTACGATGTGACTGTTCAGCCGCCTCCCTGGCGATCTTGCGCAGTCTTTCCAGCTTCTTATTGTCTTTTATTTTGACGACGCTCCTCACTGCTTCATAAGGAACGATCCTTTTTACACCCAGTTCAACAAGTTTCTGGATACATAATTCAAATTTATCGTTCTTGATCAGCGACAGGATACAGGTTATATCGCTTTCAAGTTCATTATTCTCACCGGTAAGATCTTCGATAATACAGCTGTTTTTATCAATCAGATGGGCATGAAAGATCTTCCCACTGTCATCACAGATCCTGAAAGTATACGATGAGTCTTTGCGTAAGACCTTTACCAGATGATAGATGACATCATCATCAAGTGTGATCTGCTGTCCGCTGTGAAGTTCTTCATCGACAAAGTATTGCTGCATAACATAATTATAAGATAAAAAGACGAGTTACTTGCCTTTTTCCTCGTCTTCTTCTTTGAATGTTATCTTTATTTCATTTACCTTCTTGGAATCGGCATCAGTCACTTCCACATGCAGATTCTTGTAATCGAAGCTGTCTCCTGTTGAAGGTATCTTATCGAGCATATCGATTACCCAGGCTGAAGTCGTGTTGAACTCATAGTCTTCATGATCCTCGATCCCGAAATGCTCGAACATATCGTCGATATCCAGATCAGCCTTTACAAGGTAAGTATTGTCATCGATCTTCTTGTAGTATTCGATGACCTGATCGTGTTCATCATAGATCTCACCGACCAGTTCTTCCAGGATATCTTCCATCGTGATGATGCCCTGCGTACCGCCATATTCATCGACGACGATGGCCATGTGCGATTTATTGGTCTGAAACTGTTTGAGAAGTGAAGAGATCTTAACCTGCGGAGAGGTATAGATAGCTTCTTTCAGGATCTCTCTGATATTGGTCGATTTCTCATAAAGAAGATGATAATAGAAGTCCTTTTCGATCAGTACTCCGATGATATTGTCGATGTTGTCATCGTATACTGGCAGTCTTGAATAACCGGAATCACGATATTTAAGCTCGATCTCTTCGATCGTATCTTCATTGATATCGATAGCTATGACATCGATCCTCGGTGTCAGGATCTCACCGACATCAAGATCGTTGAATTCCAGTGCATTCGTGATGATCTCTGCTTCATGATCCTCGATATCTCCATCTTCATTGGCCTCTTCGACCATCGTGATGAATTCATCTGTCGAATACGTATCTGATTCGTTCTCAAACATCTTTGTAATGATCTTTTCGATATAACCGAAGATGAACGTCAGTGGCGTAAACAGCCAGCACAGGAAACGCAGGATCGGTGTTGAAGACAAAGCGAATTTTTCCGGCACATGTTTTGCAATGTTTTTCGGGATGATCTCGCCGATGATCATGATCACCATCGTCATTACGATCGATGATACAGCAACACCGTTACCGCCAAGGATATTGACGAAAAACACAGTTGCCAGAGATGCTGAAACGACATTGACGATCGTATTGCCGACCAGGATCGTCGTCAGAAGCTTGGAGAAATTTTCTGTCAGTTCATATGTCTTCTCTGCCCTTTTGTTTCCTGAATTCGCCAGAGCCTTGATCTTTATCCTGTTCAGAGAACTGAAAGCCGTCTCGGAAGCAGAAAAAAAGCTGTAGCACAGAACGAGAACGGTCAGCGTTACAAGCAGGTTTGTATTATTCATAAAAACACCTCTTTGCAGAAGTGGAACAGAGACACGATAATGGAACGTCGTCTTCTTTGATCATAACGATAGTATTTTAACAGAATAGTTTTTCAAAAACAACTGTCAGAATCTGACATAATCATGGAGCCTGTCGGGATCATAATTGATAATCAGGTCTTCCGGAAATCCCAGTTCATCAAGCAGATCATAGCAATTATCGAAATTGCCGATCTCATACTTTATATGTGCATCTGAACTTAGCAGGATCGGGCATTCATACTTCATACACAGTCTGAGAATATCTTCATCGATCTGTCTTGCTCCCTTTCTGGAACCGTCTGGATCAAGTGAGGCATTATTGAGTTCGATCAGTTTGCCGCATCGCTTGGCTTCCTTTACTATCTTCTCGTGATCGAAAGGAAAAGCCGGATAATCGATATGGCCAAGGATGTTTACATAGTCCGTATTCAGGGCCATCAGATAATTATCCGTATTATCTTTGTAATCGTGATCCTTCGGAGAATAGGCATACGCATGCATCGAAGCAATTCCGTATGCCAGTTTTTGCATATTGATACCAAAAGTATCGAAATGTCCGTCCAGGATATTCAGTTCGATACCGACAAGGACTCTCGTATCTTTAAACTTCTTAGGAGCGATCCTTGCGCAGTTGCCAAAGGCATATTTGTGAGCACCAACGTTGACGTCATCCGGCTGGTGTTCTGATATACCATAGATCAGAAGATCATTCTGTGCTGCATACTCGATGTTTTCCGTCAGTGAACTGTAGGCATGACGGGAAAGCACCGAATGAGTATGCAGGTCGATATATGCTTTACGCATCTAGTAAAAAAGCACTGTGTGCTTTTTTATTGTCTTGTCTTGAAGAAAGATGGGACGTCATCATCTTCTTCATAATTGCTTACTACTTCATCCCGTTTCTCGCTGTTTTGTCCGATCGCCACGGTCGGCTGTTTCGGCATATCAAACAGGAGATTGGTCTGTGAAGAAGGTTTGCCTACAGGTTTGCTTCCCGGCATATCAAAACCGGTTGCAATAACAGTAACGATGATAGCTTCACCGAGCTGTTCGTTGATAGCTACACCATAGATGATATCGATATCGTTACCGGCAGCTTCCTTTATGAAATCGACAGCAATGGATGAATCCTGCAACGAGATATTCGGACCGCCGGTGATATTGATGATCGCGGATTTGGCACCTTTGATGCTTGCTTCAAGAAGCGGAGAACGGATTGCTCTGGCAGAAGCTTCTTTGGCTTTATTCTCGCCCTGAGCCATACCGATACCGATAAGTGCTGTGCCTTTGCCGGCCATGACTGTCCTGATATCAGCAAAATCCAGGTTGATGAACGCCGGTACAGCGATAAGATCGGTAATTGTCTGAACGCCCTGTCTTAAGACGTTGTCTGCTTCTTTGAATGCTTCCTGCATCGGGATCTTGCCGATGACATTCAGCAGCTGGTTATTGGAGACGATGATAAGTGAATCACAGTACTGTCTGATCTGTTCGATACCGACATTGGCCTGATCCATTCTCTTGCGTCCTTCAAATTCGAAAGGTTTTGTGACGATACCGACGATCAGTGCACCTATCTCTCTGGCAAACTTCGCAAAGATCGGAGCGGCACCCGTACCGGTCCCGCCGCCCATGCCACAGGTGATGAAGACCATATCGGCACCGGCAAGAGCTTTCTTTATATCTTCCTGAGATTCCAAAGCAGCTTTCTGTCCGATTTCCGGATTGCCTCCGGCACCCAGACCTCTGGTGAGTTCTCTACCCAAAACGATCTTATTAGGACACTTTGAAAGATTCAGAGACTGTATATCTGTATTACATACATAGAAATCGACACCTTTTACGCCATCATTGACCATTCTGTTGACGGCATTGCATCCAGCTCCACCGACACCGAATACTTTAATCCTGGCTACCTGATTGTATTCCGGTCTTATAGTCATTTAATTATCCCCCTTCTCCATGTATTGTCTAAACAGGTTTTTGATCTTCGTCGTGATCGTCTCTCCTTCGGAATCAAGTTCCTTATGGTCGATCAGCGAATCATATTTAAGCAGATCAATGCAGTTAACATTAAGTTCATTCATTAATACTTTATCACGATAAACAAAGAATGAACCATATAAAGCGGTGAGAGACGGATCTCTTACTCCGATCGTATCAGGATAATAGCTCCTGATCCTGGTATTGGCTTTTCTGCTCAGGATCTCAGCCAGTGCTTTCATCTGCTGCCCTTCGCCTGTCAGTATCAGTTCTGCCCCGCCATCGATGATCGGCTTGCACATCGTGATCAGCTTGTCACTCAGTACATCGAGCGGTTCCCTGAGTGCATCATTGAGCATCCTGGTCGTCATAGTCTGTGTCTTGCCCTGATCGCTCCAGGCATAGACGATATCATCGGAATACTCGCTGTTATAATCAACGGAGTATTTGACCAGCTTGTTTATATCATTATAAGGAATACTGAAAGTCCTGTATATCTTGTTGATCAGCGAATTCAGACCGTCATAGATGATCTCGGTGGAGATCAGCTTGCCCTTGGAAAGCAGCGTCATGAACGTACAGCTGCGGTTGACATCCATGATGATTACGTTGCGGTTGAGCGATTCCTCAAAGAGAGCTGCTTCCCTGGCAGTCGCATAAGTATTCAGACAGATATCGAGGATCTTTACACCGGCTGCCTCAACTACTGATACATAGTCGTAACACATGTTGATATCTGCACAGAGCAGATCGATATCGACATAGAGTTCATCACAGATCTCCCTTTCCGGTATCCTTCTGGTGCTGATGCCGTTAACCGTATAGCGGACGATCATCGGATTTACGACCATCACATCCCTGTCAACTGCGGTTTTAAGGGAATTGCTGACGGCTCTTCCGATATCTTCCTTCCTGACAGCTTCATTGCCGATTACGACCTTACTGCGCAAAGGAAAACGCTTGAAATTATAAGCAGGAATGATCAGAATGACCTGTTCAATCTGTGCTCCGACTTTGCCGGAACACTCTTTGATCGCTTTTCTTATATCTTCAACAAGTTCTTCCTTATTATTTATGGAAAAATCGCTTATCGCATTTGTTTCGAATTTGTCTGCACGTATAATATTGAAGCGGGTGTTATAATACTCTCCTACCAGAATCCTTATCTCATTTTCACTGAGTTCAAGTGCAGCATAGATCTGTTTTATATTAGTACTCATACAAAAACATTTTAGCATAGTTTTAAATATCATTACTTAAAAAAAGAAAGTCTTCTTGCATTTAAACGCCATTTATGTTAAAGTAATTAGGCATTAAAAAGAAAGGGGGCAAGCTGTATGTCAAGAGTTTGTGCTATCACTGGTAAAAAACAGATGTCTGGTAACAACCGTTCACATTCACTTCGTGCTACACGCCGTAAATGGAATGTAAATCTTCAGACCGTTACAATGATGGTTGATGGTAAACCAAAGAAGGTTCGCGTTTCTGCCCGCGCACTTAGAACATTAAAAAATCAGGCAAAGGCAGCATAACTTCCGCAAGGAAGTTTTTTTATACTTAAAAACATGTATCTCTACATGTTTTATTCACAGCGTCTCAGCTTTTCCACATTGGCTCTGATATCACCGTTGAAGACGAATGATCCGGCAACCAGTGCTTCACATCCGCATTCCAACAGTTCGTGTGCATTGCGGTCACTGACACCTCCGTCCACTTCGATGATGAAATCTAAGCCATGTTCCTTTTTATAACGGTCAAGCTGTCTTATGCGATCATATGCTTCTTCCTGGAACGACTGACCGCCGAATCCCGGTTCAACGGACATCATCAGAAAGATATCGATCTTATCCAGCAGCGGATAGATAGTTTCGACCGGTGTACCAGGTTTGATCGAGATCCCGGCTTTGAGATAAAGCGAATGGATCTTGTCGATCAGTCTGATGCAGTCTTCAATATTGTTATAGGATTCATAATGGAACGTTATACCGTCAGCCCCTGCTTTCGCAAAACTGTCAGTAAAATAATCCGGATCCGTGACCATCAGATGCACATCCATAAAACGGTCACTGTTGCGCCTGAAAGCCTGCAGGATCATCGGTCCGAAAGTGATGTTCGGTACGAAATTACCGTCCATGACATCAAAATGTATCCATTCTACACTGTCATTCAGCGCATTCAGTTCATCCATGAAATGTTCATAATGCATCGAATATACCGATGGTGAAATGATCATGCTCTATTCCTCCTCTTCAACTGTTTCCGTGATTTCTTCACTGTAATAGTATGCCTTGATGACTGTATCCTCGGAAAGGATCACCGATGATCCGATCTCCGGTGAACATTTGACTACAGTATCGACAGCTGTATCTTTAAGTTCTTCTTCCGTGAAATAATCCTTATCTTTTTCGATGAATTCATATTCCAGAGAATTCTCTTTAAAATATTCTCTCGCCTTATCGATAGACATGCCTTTAAGATCGTAAGCCAGAATGAAATCAGTAAGCTTGGCGTACTTTATCGTTATTTCGTTATTTACCGATGAATCAAATTTCGTGCCGGCTTCCATCGACTGTTCAATGACCGTACCCTGTTTGGCTTCCGAATCCTCCGGGATCATTCTGACACTGAAATTGAGCGCGATCAGTTCCCTCTTGGCGTCCTCGTAGTTCATTCCGACATAGTTTTTCAGGATCGAGTATAATCCATTGGAGACGGTAAGTTTGACCTTGCTGCCGATCTCGACTTCCGTTTCCGCTTCAGGATTGGATGAGATGATAAGATCTTTCTCAACATCATCAGATAATACCCAGCTGATCCTGGAATCATCGACCCCGAGATTGTTCTCAGCCAGGATATCCTTGGCTTCCTGGACAGTCATGCCCTTCAGATCAGGCACTTTGACCATCTTCGTCTTGTTGCCGATAAGTCCTGTCATAAACAATATCATTACCAGAACAAGCGAAGAGAATAATAAAGCCGTGATCAGGAACATGATCGAGAAAGCACTTCTTTTTTCTTTCGGTTTCTTTTTGTCTGCCAGTTTGGAGATATGCACATCTTCATTTTTTCTTCTGGCATTATCCGAATCCAGAACGGCCTTTGCATCATGACGGTGTTCCTTCTTCAGACATTCTTTAAGATCCTGAAGCATCAGGGCGATGTTTTTATATCTCTCATTAGGATTCTTGGCGGTAGCTTTGATGATGATGTTCTCGACAGACTGTGGGATCTCAGGATCGAAAGCCCTTACTGAAGGGATCTCTTCCTTGATGTGCTTTAAAGCTACCTGAACAGGCGTATCCGCTTTGAAAGGAACATCTCCTGTCAGCAGTTCATAGAAGACGATACCAAGCGAATAGATATCCGATTGCATCGTCGCCTGCTTGCCTTTGGATAATTCCGGAGCCAGATAATGAACTGAACCCAAAACTGAGTCCTTATGCGTGATCTGAATCGAACCGCTGGCTAAAGCGATACCGAAGTCTGACAGTTTTATCGTTCCGTCATCCTTGATCAGAACGTTCTGCGATTTGACATCACGGTGTATCACATTATTGCGGTGAGCTTCCATCAGCGCACCGGCGAGCTGCTTCATCATCCATACAGCTTCTTTATAAGGGATCGGTCCCCTTTTCTTGATCAGTTGTTTCAGCGTATATCCTTTGACATACTCCATGACGATATAATGTCTGTCACCGTCATCTCCGACATCATAGACATCGACGATATTCGGATGAGACAGTTTTGTGACAGCACCAGCTTCTCTTTTGAATCTTTCCAATGCCATATCGTCATCAGCCATATCTGATTTCATGATCTTGACTGCGACTTCTCTTTTCAGGATCATATCAAAAGCCAGATAGACATCAGCCATACCGCCTCTACCCAGTAATTTGACGATCTTGTATCTGTTTCCTATATATTCAGCCATATTTATCTCTCGATCAGAACGACTGTAATATTGTCGTAACCCCCTGAAAGTAAAGCCAGATCTTTGAGATCTTCCACTTTCTGTCTCACTGTTTTTTCCTTATCCAGAACGATCTTTGCGATCTGTTCTTCATCTACATAGGCATGTAAGCCATCCGAACAGACCAGATAATAATCCATGTCTTTTACTTTGTGGATATCCGCACTACATTTGTCAAAGATACCTACAGCTTTGACCAGATAGTGTTTTTTCGGATGATTTATCGATTCTTCATAGGTGATCTGACCTTTTTCCAGCATCTGATTGACCAGTGTATGATCGACTGTCAGCTGGACCATCATCTCATCGATGAAACCGTAGACTCTCGAATCGCCACAGTTGATCGAAACGGTACCGTTTGCTGTAAGCAAGACACCAGTCAGGGTCGTACCCATCCCTTTATATTCTCTGTATTTTACAGAATAATCATATACTCGTTTATTGGCGGCACTTACATGATAGTTCAGGTAGTTTATCACATCCTCGATTGAAGCGAAGGGTCCGGATTCCTTAAATACTTCATCAAAATATTTGATGACTTCACCGCTGGCCACTTCCCCGGCATTACCGCCGCCGATTCCGTCAGCTACCAGGACCAGAAAATCACCATAAGTATTGGTGATCGCAATATAGGAATCCTGGTTCTTATCTCTTAACAGACCGGTATCTGTGATACAGTAATAATCCATATAATCTATTTTAGCTTATTGGCCCGCAGTTGGCCACAGGCCGCATCGATGTCATCGCCCTTTTTCTGACGCAGTGTCACAGCGATTCCGTTTTTCTTTAACAGATCATAAAAACGCAGAGCGTTCTCTTCGCTGGATGTCTCGAAATCCTTCTCTGAGACCTTGTTGTAAGGGATCAGATTGATATAAGCATTCAGTCCCTTAAGCAGTTCCTTCAACTGTTTGACCTGCTTCTCCGAATCATTCACACCTTTAAGCAGCAGATATTCAAAAGTCAGTCTTCTGTTGTTCAGACTTGCATAATTCTTAAGCGCCTTCATCAGTTCCGCAAGCGGATAGGCCTTGTTTACAGGCATCAGAGAACTGCGAAGTTCATCATCCGGTGCATGCAGTGAAATAGCGAGATTATACTGCAGGTTCTCTTTCGCAAACCTTTCGATCCCGGGGACCAGACCGCAGGTCGAGATGGAAATATGTCTGGCACCGATCTCCAGTCCGTACGGATCATTGATAATACTCATGGCTTTCATGACATTGTCATAGTTGTCAAAAGGTTCACCTGTTCCCATCACGACGATATTGCCCAGCCTGTTTCCTTCATTATCCAGTTCTCTCTGGACCATCAGAGCCTGAGAAACTATCTCTTCGGCTTTAAGATCACGCTGCTTCTTCAGCAGTCCTGAAGCACAGAAAGCACAGCCCATGTTGCAGCCGACCTGCGATGAAACGCATGCTGAAAAACCATACTCAAAGATCATCAGTACTGATTCGACCAGTGCACCGTCTTCCAGTTCAAACAGGAACTTCTTCGTTCCGTCTTTCGAGACCTGTTTATCTCTGATCTTCAGATCACTGATATAAAAATCTTCTTTTAACTGTCCGATCAGTTTCTTTGAAAGATCAGACATCTGGTCGAAATCACTCGCTCTTTTGTGATAGAGCCAGCGAAAGATCTGCTTTGCATGGAAAGCCTTGAAATCATGAAGCAGCAGATAATTCTCGATGTCTTTCAACGACAGATCGTATATTGAACGCATTAATTCACCTTTCTGATCTTTGCATAATAGAAACAGTCACCTTCACCGTTGATGATCGTATCCTCATCTTCAATGATATACGATTCGTTCTCACAGATGAAACGGGATACAAGCCTGCCGTTTTCTTTCCTGTTCAGTGTACAGGTCGCGTAAAGGATGATACCGTTTTTTTTCAGCATCTTTGAACATACAGCAAGCAGTTCGTACTGGATCTTTTCCAGTTCATCAAGACTTTCCGGTGAGATGTGGAACTTGAGATCCGGTTTACGGCCTATTACTCCGAGACCTGAACATGGCGCATCCAGAAGGATCTTATCGAATTTTATATCCACGATATCCTTCAGCTTACGACCATCACAGTTAAGATAATTTATCTTTTCATAGCCCAGTTTCTGAGCCATTTTCTTTATCAGTTCGACTCTGTTTTCGTGAAGGTCATTGGCATAGGCGTTTTCTTCCTTTACGATATCCAGGCAGTTGAAGAGTTTGGATCCTGGGGCAGAGCAGACATCTAAAAGCAGATCATCTTCTTTCAGATCGAGATGTTTGTAGAGCGATGCAGAGTTGAGATCCTGTATATAGAAATACCCCTTCGCATATTCCTCACTGCCTAGCAGATTTTGCGAAGATCGGAATATATCTTCATTGACGATCGTGATATCTTTATCCTTCAGATCATCATAAGAACATTTCTTCCTGTTGATCCGATAACAGATCTGAGGTATCTGCTGATAGACTTCGATTATCTTTTCCAGTTCTTCTTCACTGTACTGACTGGAAAGCAGTTTATAGATCCATTCCGGAAGACAGCAGCGTATGTATTCTTCATCGGCTTCCTTAAGTGTTTTTATTTTATGCAGGATAGCGTTGATAAAAGACTTTTCGTATTTGTTTTTACCCAGTTCGACATATTCGTTGTTTACGACATAATCCTTTTCATGAAGCATGAATCTTTCATAGAGCGCCATACAAAGGATCAGTTTTACTCTTAATGATGTCGAACGATTCGACTCTTCCGTAAACTGATATTGGAGAAAATCATATTTCCTCAATACACCGTTGACCAGATTCGTGACAAAAGCCCGCTGCTGAGGTTCTATTTTATTCAGTTCCTTGCGCATCAAAAGATTGGAATAGGATTCCTCAAGGATCGTCTTGTACAATATCTCCAAAGCCAGTTCACGCTGATTCATCATTTACTCCAGATATAGCGGATCAACATCAATTTTAACACGCGACATATTCTTCTGTTTGACATAGAGATCGATCATTTTCTGAACATCATCGATCATTGATCTTAAGTCTCTGTCCATCATGAGCAGTCTGCAACGGTACTGTCTTTTCAGTTTTCCCAGATCATACGGTCTGTAGCTGCGGTATGGAAGTTCCTGCATCTTTTCATACAGGAAAGCAACTGACTTCTCAAGTCTTTCATTTCTCTCATCAGAAAGGATGATCTCGATCATATGCGAATATGGCGGATAATTCGTCTTATGACGGTAATTCATCTCGATATTGTAGAAATAATTGTAGTCCTGATTTATAACAGCCTTTATCGCATAATGATCGGTATTGAAAGCCTGGATGATGACTTTACCTGCGGTATCTGCTCTTCCTGAGCGGCCGGCGGCCTGCATCAGCAGATCGAACGTTACTTTGGCCGAGTTATAGTCCTGGTGCATCAGACCGGCATCCGCATTGAGGATGCCAACGAGCGTGACATCAGGATAATCGAGTCCCTTGGCGATCATCTGCGTACCGATGAGGATATCGATCTCATGTTTCTCAAAACGCTTCAGGATTTTTTCATGAGCACCTTTGCGGCTGACGTTATCTCTATCCATCCTTTCGATCCCGGCATCAGGATAGAGCCGATGAAGTTCCTCTTCGACTTTCTTGGTACCAAAACCGTAATATATCAGACTCTTTTGATGACAGTTCGGACAGGTTTCTGGCATCCTGTAGATTCTGCCACACTGATGGCATTTCAAAACACCTTCATCTTTATGATAGTTGAGCGGTGTATCACAGTCCTGGCACATGAGTGTCGTCTGGCAATCAGAACACTTTATGATCGGCGAATAGCCTCTTCTGTTGAGCAGAATTATCGATTGCTTATGCGAATCAAGGCACTTATCGATCTCTTTTTTTAAAGGTGCAGAGACGATATATGAATCACGGTTCCTGACCTGTCTACCCAGATCGATGATCTGAATATCAGGAAGCTGCAGATTGATCCTGTTTTTCAGTTCCAGAAGCTGGTAATCATCTTTCTGTGCTCTGGTATAGGAATCAAGTGATGGTGTGGCACTGGCTAAAAGTACTTTGGCTTTATTATCCATCGCCCGACGGAAAGCGACATTGCGGACATGGTAACAGGGAGTAGAATCCTGTTTATATGATGAATCATGTTCCTCATCGATAATGATCAGACCAAGATCTCTGAAAGGCAGGAAAATAGAGCTTCGTGTTCCGACGACGATCCGCACTTCCCTGTTTTTGACCCTCTTGTACTGTTCGTATCTCTCCTGATCAGACAGCTCTGAATGATAAAAGATGACATCCGCAAACCGTTCCTTTACTCTGGCGATCATCTGCGGTGTCAGTGAGATTTCCGGGACCAGGATCATTACATCCTTATCCATATTCAGATAATACCTGGCCAGATGCAGATAAACTTCCGTTTTACCGCTGCCGGTAACACCAAACAGCAGCGATACCATCTTGTCAGTACTGATGATCGCATCGTAAGCTTTCTGCTGATCAGCGGTTAGCGTCTTGAAAGCCTTAGTCTCTTCCTTTTTACCGCTGTAGACTGATTCTTCTGAATACTCTTCGATGGCCCTTTTTTCGATCAGTTTACTAATAATGCCTGTACTTATCTTTCTTGCCTGAGCAGCTTCCATGCCTTCGTAAAGCTGATCATAGACTTCTTTCTGTCTGTCCGTCAGATCGAAATCACCCTGATATACATGAAATCTTCTGACCATTTTCGGACCTTCATTTTTTCTGCTTGTTTTTAACGTCTTTGGAAGCATCGCATTGAGACAGCTGACGAATGGCGAGATTGTCGTTTTGGACAGCCACTTGGCAAGTTCATAGATCTCATCGGATATGACCGGTTCTTCGTCGATCACTTCCTTGATATTAAGTACTTCAAAACCAAGTCTTTCTTCCAGTTCTTCTGCCCTCTCGTCAGTAAAGGTACAGGAAATGACGAGTCCGACATTGTCAGCTTCATGAAAAAAGACTTTTACCCGACAGTATTTCTCGATCGGCCGATCATGACAGTAAGTAAAAGCCCTGTTGACATTCAGACTGGCATTGGTTACGAATACTTCTAGCAGATACATAACTTAATTATCACATAAAAAGTAAGCTCCTGAGCAGAAGCTTACCCTATTGAACCTGACATATCCAGCTTGAGCAGCTGATTTAGTTCTACTGCATATTCCATCGGCAGTTCTCTAGTGAACGGCTCCAGGAAGCCCATGACGATCATTTCAGTTGCCTGAGACTCCGAGAGACCTCTCGACATCAGATAGAACAGTTCGTCTTCCGAGATTTTGGATACCTTAGCTTCATGTTCGATGGTCGCCAGATGATTCTCGTTGATATTTTTCGGGATCGTGTCACTCTTCGATATATTGTCTAAGATCAGCGTATCACATTCGATCTTGGCTTTAGAGTAATCGGCTTTCTTGCTGAAATGGATCCAGTCACGGAAATTGGTGATACCGCCATTCCTTGATACAGATTTAGATACGATCGAAGATGAGGTATGAGGTGCCAGATGGATCATCTTGGCTCCTGTATCCTGATTCTGTCCCTTTGTGCCTACGGCTACAGAGATACACAGACCGTGAGCATATTCGCCGGCCAGGATACAGGCCGGATATTTCATCGAGATCCTTGAACCGATATTGCCATCGATCCATTCCATCGTTCCGTGAGCTTCTACTTTCGCTCTTTTGGTAACCAGATTCAGGATATTGTCTGACCAGTTCTGGACTGATGAATAACGGCAGCTGGCGCCTTCCCCGACAAAGACTTCAACGACGGCTGCATGCATGGAATCCTTGGAATACTGCGGAGCAGTACATCCTTCGACATATGAACACTTGGCACCGTCATCGACGATGATGATCGAACGTTCAAACTGACCCATGGATTCGGAATTGATACGGAAATAAGACTGCAGCGGTTTCTCCAGTTCTACACCTTTCGGAACATAAATGAAACTTCCACCTGACCAGACAGCTGAATTAAGTGCTGCCAGCTTGTTGTCAGTCGGAGGAACGATCGTCGCAAAATACTTCCTGAACAGATCAGGATATTCTTTAAGTGCTGAATCGATATCCAGGAAGATGACTCCTTTTTCCCGGACTTCTTCCAGCATATTGTGATATACAGCCTCTGATTCGTATTGTGTGGTTACGCCGGCCAGAAACTTCCTTTCAGCTTCTGGGATACCGAGTTTCTCAAAGGTGTTCTTTACTTCTTCAGGAACATCATCCCAGCTTTTTTCAGTCTCTTTGGATACTTTACGGTAATAGGTGAAATCCTGAAAATCAATCTCGGAAAGATCAGGACCCCATTCCTGCATCGGCATCTTCTCGAAGATATGAAAAGACCTGACTCTGAATTCAGTCATCCATTCCGGTTCATTTTTGTATTCGGAGATCTTTCTGACGATCTCTTCACTCAGGCCTTTACCGGTATCGATCAGTGATTCGACATCATCATGGAAACCGTATTTATAATCGTCCTGAGAAAAGACGGCATTATCTTTTTCTATATCCTGATTCACTTATCTTCCTGCCCTTCTTCCAGCATCTCTTTCATCGCACTCCAGCCGATCGTAGCGCATTTGATGCGGTTGGCCTGTTTATAGACGTTCTTGAAAGCTACCGCTTCCTGAAGTTTCGTTTCATCATAAGCCTTATTATCGATCATCTTGAAATACTCATCGATGATCTCCTTGGCTTCTGCAATGGTCTTGCCGATAAGCAGATCGCTCATCATGGATGTGCTTGCGGTTGAGATCGTGCATGCGATACCGTCAAAACGCACGTCTTTGATCGTATCTCCGTCGAGATCGAGCTGGACAGTTATATCATCGATACAGCTGTCGGACGCCATGTGTCTGGACAGATAATTTTTTCCTTCGATCAGTCCGTGATTATGTGGAAATTTATAATGATCGAGCACCAGCTCTCTCAGAATATTAGGATCATTCAATAAATTACTGTTATCTGACATGTTGCCTCCTATATAAAGATGTTTACGGCATTTTCAAGATCTATCTGTGCCACAAGTTCGCAGAAACGATCAACTTCTTCCCGCGTGTTATAGAAATAAATAGAAGCTCTGATACTCTGATCAGTACCGATGACATTATGAAGGATCTTGGCACAGTGATTGCCCGATCTGACACAGGCGTTGTTTGCCGCCAGATATCCGGCCGCATCCTGGGCAAATACTCCCTTGACATTGAAAGTCAGCGGACCTGATATATTATCAGGATTATAGATCTCGATATTATCGAGTCTGATCATTTTATCCAGAAAATACTTTCTTAGATCGACTTCATATTCATGTATCTCATTCAATCCGATGTTCATGAGATATTTTGCAGCAGTTCCTAAACCGATCACACCTTCGATATTCGGTGTACCTGCTTCGAAACAGTGCGGTGGATCTTTAAGTATTACTGATCCGTCATCCGCAAATCTGGCGTTCATTCCTCCTCCAAGCAGTAACGGTTTCATTTTCTTCAGGAGCTCATAACGTCCGTAAAGCACACCGGCACCGTCCGGACCGCACATCTTATGAGAAGAGAAACATAATAAATCACAGTCAAACTCTTTAATATCGACTTTACGATGGCCGATCGCCTGGGCAGCATCGACGATCATCAGTGCATCATACCTATGAGCGATCTCGCTCATTTCTCTGATCGGCTGAACAGCACCCAGGACATTACCTACATAGGCAACTGAAACGGCTTTAACCGTATCATCAAAACACTTTGCGTATCCTTCAAGATCGACATTGCCCTGCTTATCCAGCGGGATATATCTTATATTGATCTTCTTTTCTTGTTTCAGACGGAACCACGGCAATACGTTTGAAGCATGTTCAGCTTCACTGATCAGAACGGTATCACCTTCCTTTAGATCATAGCTCAGTGAAAAAGCGATCTGATTCATTGCAGCAGTTATATTGGCAAAGAAAGCGACTTCCCTAGGCTCACAGTTTATCAGTTCAGCGATGATCTCTCTGACCTGATCATAGGTCCTGTCAGCTTTAATAGCTGTCGGATAATCACCGCGCTCGACATTGCTGGTATAGTTCTCATAGAAATCCTTAACAGCATCGATAACACATTGAGGTTTGTATGTAGTAGCTCCATTATCAAAATAGATCATCTCAGGATGATTTGTTATCATCGGAAAATCTTTTCTGATCTTTTTTACATCAAACATAATTCTCTGATCCTGTTTTCCAGCTGATTGCGGATCGTATCCTGCAGTTCCTTATCTTCAATGATATCGGCTATAGGCAGAAGATATCCCATCGATATCAGCATCGTGCATTCTCTGATGTTCAGACCTCTGGACATCATATAGTAAAGCTGATTCTCATCGACTCTGCCGATCGACATAGCATGAGAAGCCTGGACATCGTTTTCATCGATAAGAAGTTCCGGCAGGATCGTCACTTTCTGTCCTTCTTCGAAACTGAGAGCTCTTGAGACCTGATGCGATCTGGATTTATGAGCACCGTTGACTATCTTTCCTACGGCATCGATCGTCAGTCTGCCTTTATTGAGCACTACGGCATAGTTTTTGATCTGTGCTTCCGTATTAACAGCTGAATTGATCACCCTGATCCTATAATCTTTCTCGCTGTTGACCAGGCTTGCAGTCGAAACAGTAGCTTTAGCTTTCTTTTCTTTCAGTTCAACAGTTGCATCAATGAATGTATCAGCACCGTTGCATTCACCAAATCCCAGGATCAGTTCGCCGTTTTCCTTTACTTCAAAGAAACTGCTGATACAGACCGGTTCATTGCATCCGTTCCAGAAGAAAAGTGAAACTCTCTGATCGGCTTTCGTTTCTCCTTTTACTGTCAGCTCATTTACGCTGTTTATGTTTATAAAGACATTGCAGTCGTTCACCGGTTCAAATTCAAGTTCCAGTTTATCGCTGCTGTCTATTTCCAGTTTTATAAAATCCTGATCAAGGACGATCTTGCGATCTTCAGTTATCTTCATTTATAGTCCGAGGCCTTTCAGAGATTCCTTTACTGAACAGCTTCCGATCGAGATGCGTTCTTTCTTTTCTTCAGCTTCCGGTTTTACACCGTACTTTTCATAGATCCAGTCATAACCTTCCTGATCGACTTTTTCATACAGATCAGGTCCTCCGGAAACGACGATCCTTCCGTCGACCAGCACATGTGTAAATTCCGGTTTGATGAGTTCCAGGAAACGTTCATAGTGCGAAACGATGATCAGCGCCATATTATTCTCTTTCCTGATCCTGTTGATCGCATCAGCGACGATCTTGATCGCATCGACATCAAGACCGCTGTCGATCTCATCCAGCATCGCCAGAGACGGTTTAAGCATTTCTAACTGCACGATCTCATTGCGCTTCTTTTCTCCGCCGGAGAATCCTTCATTCAGAAAACGGTGAGCCAGATCTTCAGACATCTGCAGATCATTGATCGTCTTTTCCATCTCTTTAATGAATTCAAAAAGAGAAACAGGCTTTTCCCTGCGCACATTCATGGCAGCTCTTAAGAAGTCGGAATTGGTCACTCCGTTGATCTCCTGCGGATACTGCATGCCTAAAAACAGTCCGGCTATACTTCTTTCATTTACCGGCATCTCCAGAATATTCTTGCCATCATATATTATGCTTCCCTGCGTGACTTTATAGCGCGGATCGCCCATGATCGCTGCCAGTAAGGTAGACTTTCCGTTACCGTTAGGACCCATCAGTACATGAGCTTCACCCTCATTGACTATCAGGTCGACACCTTTAAGAATTTCCTTATCTTCAACCGAAACATGAAGATCTTTTATTTCCAGATTTTTCATATCATCACCATATCCTTTTTTCATTATAAACCTTCATCATCTATTCTGATTAATTACTATTCAGTGACAATTATGAACTTTTCCTGAACTTTATCTTTATTAAATTGTATTAATATTTCCAAAATATTATAATAAATAACGTTTGGAGGATTTTTATGAACACTAAAGAACTGATAAAAAGATACTGGTTCGTAGGTGTAGTCGGACTCGCTCTGCTTGTTTTCGTAGGTGTCTATGCAGTAGATGCATATAAAAATAGAGATATCATTGTCAACAGCAAACAGAGTGACGGCAAGTACGTTGCCTATTCCATCGATGATGATGACGTATTTGCAGATGATCTGTATACTTCACTTTACGAGATCAACGGTCTCTCACAGGCTGTCGTAGCCTATGAAAGAGCGATATTCGATGCAGGATATGAAACGACTGACGAGATGGAGCAGATCGCTGCCACTTCCACAGCCAATATCCTTTCCCGTTATTCTCAGGAATACGTCCTCGATTCGTTAAGATCGATGGGCTATACCAAAGGTGTCGATGACATCAAACAGTACTATATCGATTCCCAGAAACAGGAGATCCTGGTCAAGGATTATATCCTGGCCAATCAGGATAAATACCTCAAGGATGAACTCGGCACAGATGGCCGTATCATCTATCACATCCTGGTAAAATGTGATGTTACTCCGGTCACCGATGAAGAAGGCAATGTCACCGCTTATGAAGCCAATCCTACCGATGAACAAAAGGAAAAACTGGCCAAGATCCTGGAAGAATTAAGCGATGAGAACAATACTTTCGAGTATGTGGCATATTCCAACTCTGATGATTCATCTTCTTCCAACGGCGGTTATCTGGGCCTGGTCAATGAAGAAAACAAAAGCCAATATGATAAGTTCTTCGCTGAGACAGCGATGAGTCTTAAGGAAGGTGAAGTATCTGAACCGATCGTTTCTCAGTACGGATACCACATCATCAAGAACGCCGCTTCATCAGTTGAAAATATCGTCAGTGATTACTACTACCTGTCTTCGATCGAAAATGCCAATCCGACTCTGGCCGTCAGAGCCATCATGGAGAAAGGCGAAGAATTAGGTTTCAAGATCCTCAATGAAGACCTGAAGACCCAGATCGAAACTCAGTTGGCAGAAAGCGAGGAAAACCAGTAATGAAGAAACTGATCGCTATATTATTTACGCTCCTGCTGGTGGCAGGATGCTCAGGAAAGAACCATCTTTCCTACCTCAGTGACGGTGATGAAGTCCTCTTTACCGGTCCTGGCAATGTCTCTTATACAAAGAACGATCTCTACGCACAGCTTAAAGTAACAGATTCCAGTTCCGTATTATCTGATATCATGGACAGGATCGCCCTGGCCTCTGACAGGATCGATATGGAAAAGATCGAAGCTGATGCCGATGAACTTATCAACGTGTATAAAGAGCTCGGCTATGAAAGCTACATCGTCTCTCAGTACGGTTCAATGGAAGCTTACCGTAATTCATATATCTCTACCCTGCTTTTCTCGGAACTTTCCAAGATGTATGTAGAAGAGAATTATGAAACGATCCTGGCTGATGATTCACCGGTCAAGATGCAGATGGCGACCTTCGACAATATCGAAGATGCACAGAAATGTATCGAAGATGCCAATAACGGTTCGACCTTCGATATGGCTGCTGCCAACAACAATTCCAAGAATACGCCGAGCAGTGCTGTCTATTCCGATTCAGACCAGTCTCTGGTCTATGAAGTAAAAGAATATCTCAACTCAACGGATACGACCGGAATCTCAACCATCATCACCAACGTCGGATCTACTACCGATGCGGATGGAAATTCTGTCGAGACCAATACCTATTATGTATTGAACATCGAAAGCCGCAATCCTGATGATTTCAAAGATGAATACATCGAACTGAAGGCCAGTGAGTCTGAAACAGAAACAGTCAGAAATCACTTCCTTTCAAAACACAACATCAAGTTCTATGATCAGGATCTGTATGAGCTTATGAGCAAGGCTTACGAGGTGCTCAAATAATGTGTATCTTCTGTGAAATAATCGCCGGCAACATTCCGGGCAAAAAGATCTATGAAGATGAGGAATTCCTGGCCATTCTGGATATCTCCCAGACAACTAAAGGCCATACGCTCGTGATGCCTAAAAAGCATTATGAGAATTTCCTTGAGATGCCAGCTGATGAATTTGGCAGACTGATGGAAACAGTACAGAAGACCGCAGCTAAAGTTGTAGAGAATATGCACGCCAACGGCTGCAATATCCTTATAAACACAAATGAAATAGCGGGTCAGACGGTCATGCATGCGCATGTACACATCATCCCCCGCTACGATGAATACGATACGGTCGGATTCATGTTCAAACCAAATGAACTTGATCTCGATGCTATCCAGAAACAGATAAACCAGGATTAATCCTGGTTTTTTTGTTACGGTCTGATCTGTATCCTGCTGATCCCGGTCGGGATCCTTTTATTCTCATCGATATCGATTATCACGGCACAGAAAACAGCTGGTCCTTCAGCGATCGTATACACGGTCTTTTCGTTATCGATATTGGCTCTGATCGTTTCATCGATATCTCTGCCGATGATCGATTCATAGGCTCCGCACATCCCCACATCACTGATGAATGCGCATCCGTTGATCAAATCCTCATCTGCTGTCTGAACATGTGTATGCGTACCTACAACGACCTTGGCATAATCACTGAAATATTCGGCGAAAAGTCTTTTTTCTGCCGTCGTTTCCGCATGAAAGTCTACAAAATAGAAATCCGGATTCAGAGAAGCAGTCTCTTCAATGACATGATTGAACGATGTATACTGATCGATCGATGTTTCAGGAATGAGTACAGTACCCAGGATATTGGTAAGACAGATCTTCAGTCCCTTGTATTCAATGATCTTGTAGTAGTTGTCACTGCTGCGCATGCTGTGATTATACGGAACGATGATCCGGTTCATCTCTTCCATATACTTATTGATCTCAGCTTTCGAATAGGTGTGATTACCCATCGTGATATAGTCGATACCGGCATCCATCAGCTGTCTGTAGATCCTGATCGTTATACCTTTACCGTGAGCGGAATTCTCCGCATTGGCTATCACCAGATCGATATCATATTCTTTTTTCAGAGAATATAAAAGCGAAGAGACTATGTCTCTTCCGCTTTTTCCTACAATGTCACCTATAAACAGTATTCTCATTACTTGGCAGTTTCCTGCGCTCTCATCTCCCTGATGACCGTAACTTTGATCTGTCCAGGATATGTCAGTTCATTCTCGATACGATCTTTGATCTCTCTGGCAATGACTGCACATCTGTTATCATTGACCTTCTCCGGAACGACCATGACTCTGATCTCTCTACCGGCCTGGATGGCATAAGCCTTATCGACGCCGTCAAATTCGTTGGCGATTTTTTCCAGGGTCTCAAGTCTGTTGATATAGTTTTCAATACCTTCGTATCTGGCACCAGGTCTGGCAGCTGACAGCGTATCGGCAGCGGCGACCAGGATTGAGATCAGGTTATTCGCAGGAACATCACCGTGATGCGATTCGATCGCGTTGATGACTTCCTGTCTTTCACCATACTTCTTCGCCAGTTTGGCACCCAGTTCAACATGTGTGCCTTCCTGTTCGAAGTCCACTGCTTTACCTATGTCGTGAAGCAGTCCGGCTCTTTTGGCCAGGGTCTGATTCAGACCGAGTTCAGCAGCCATCATACCGGCGAACGAAGCGACTTCGATCGAATGTTCAAGTCCGTTCTGACCGTATGAATATCTGTAACGCATGCGACCGACGAGTTTGACAAGTTCCTTGTCCATCTTACCGATCTGCAGTTTGAAGCAGGCATCTTCACCATACTTCTGAATATTCTGATTCATTTCCTTTGTCGTCTTTTCGACAACATCTTCGATCCTGCCCGGCTGGATCCTTCCGTCTCTGATCAGTGTTTCCAGAGACAGTCTGGCGATCTCTCTTCTGATCGGATCGAAGCAGGAGACAGTGATCGCTTCCGGTGTATCATCGATGATCAGGTCGACACCTGTCGCCTGTTCAATGGCCCTGATATTACGGCCTTCTCTACCGATGATCCTTCCCTTCATTTCCTCAGAAGGTAAAGCGACGACTGAAACAGTTCTGTCCAGAGTCTCATCCTGAGAATATCTCTGGATCGCTGTAGCGATAATCTCTCTCGCGTTTTCTGCAGCTTTTTCTTTTGCCTCATCTTCTTTTTCACGGATATATGCCGCTACTTCATCAGACATCTTGGCTTCGACGACATCCATCAGCTCTTTACGTGCTTCCTGTTCACTCATGTTGGAAACGCGTTCAAGAAGTGCAATCTGGCCGTCGATCCTTGACTGCAGTTCTTCTTCCATTTTATCTAGTTGAGCAGATTTAGCTTCCGCTTTTCTTAGCTTATCATCTAATTTGCGCTCTTTCTGTGTAAGATTTTCATCACGGTAATTGAGTGAATCTTCTCTCCTCTGCAGTTTGTTTTCCTGCTCGGTGATCTCACTCTTCTTTTCCTTGATCTCTTTTTCAGCCTGCAGTTTCAGATCATAGACCTGTGTCTTGCCATCCAAAACGGCCTGCTTAACAGTGTTTTTAGCTTGATTATTTGCTTCATCTAAGATTTTCTGAGCTTCTTTTCTGGCATTTCTTCCTGAAGCTGAATTGACAAAAAGAACGACCAGAGCTCCGACAACTAATCCGATAATAATGGAAAGTACATCTAAATTCATAATCTATACCTCCATTTTTTGACAAAATAATTGGAATATTTCCGTATCAATTGTACAATAAGTGCCCTTTTTTAACAATAAAAATTGAAAAAGGACTGAAAAAAATGTAAATAAACGGAAAAATAAAAGCGAAGATTGATATGTACCCAGAATTCTGGACATATTGATTAACTAAGTTATAACACGATTTGAGATGGATGCTTCCCTGTATCTTGCAGGAGGCATCCATTTTGTTTTGCTCTGTATCCTTTCGTTGTTGTAATAACAGATATAT